>CAYNLM010000103.1:0-14700 GCA_964398045.1 uncultured Nitrospira sp.
CATAGAGCCCTCATGTGTGAATAACTTCGCTGAATTGGAGCATACTCTGCTCGTTTCAGTGAGTCAACGAAACCCGCCCAATGGCATTGAGAGAGGACGGGGAGTATGATGACGATCGTCAAAGAACCGCCCAGGAGTCGTCCGTTTGGCGCCGATTCGTGAGGTTGGTCATGCCCTTGATTCGAGCGAGTCTGGCTATGGGCCTGATGATCGCCCTTGCAGGGTGTCACACGGAATCTTCCCCACCTTGGTCGCCGGACTCTCCGCGGACTCCGTCAATCCTCATTCCTCGTGACGTCCAGCGAATTGCCGTGTTCTATCCGAAGTCGGCGAATCCCGATATGGCGGACGCCTACCATCGTCTGGAGGGCGAGACCTTTCAGCTCAAAGTGCATCGGCCGGACTTGAAGATCGTTGATCGCTTCAATCTGCCGATCCTCCGTGACGAGCAACGTTTGCAACTCAGCAATGCCGTGGCCGAGGACAGCGCGGTCCGCCTCGGGCGTCTGCTCGGCGTCGACTCGGTTCTGATCTATCGGATCGACGGTCCGACCTATCGTGATCGGCTGTGGGCCCGACGAGGCAGCGATCTCCCGCCTGTCACGGTCACCAGCAAATTGATCCGTGTGGAAAGCGGCGAAGTGCTGTATCATCGCGTGGTGATCGCCCGGATCGAAGATGCATCGGCATGGGGGTCGGCCGACGGCGTGGACTACCAGCGGCTGAATCGGGAAGCGATGGAACGGGGCATCATGCAGACGGTGAGCGAATTGGGGCGAGCGTTCGAGTGAGCGGCACGCGAACCGAGCGGAGCAGAAGGGAAAAGGAGGGCGCGGATGGGAGCAAGGACGAATCAGCGAGAGAGAGGAGCCATCGCCTGCGTGGGCCTGCTGGGAATGATGCTGAGTCTCAGCGGATGCGCGAGCGATCCGCCGAAACCTGCGCCGACGGTGACGCCGGATCAGGTCCGCACTCACGCCGATAAGGCATTTGAGAAGTTGAAACAGGAAGAGCAGAACCGAGCCGGCGATCCCACCGTCCCACGGTAGGGGCTATTCGATTGGCCGCCGACACGCCAACCGGCCGAGGGATTTCAGGAAGGGGAGCTCCCAGATCAGATGATGGTTCCCGCTGCTCCACCTCCCGCGGTTCCCGGAACGTGCTGAGCAGCGCGCCGGAGACCAACAGCCGCAGCAGCCCCGAGATGAAAAAGATGAAGGGCAGGTTGGAAGCGGGATGGATGGCCCATTGCCCGATCTGCACAGTGTCGGGAACAGTGCCGATCAACCGGCTTCCGAGGAAAGCACAGGAACGGCAAGACGAGGATCGGAATCCAGGCAATTGCCTGGCCGAGCATTCCCCACAGGACGTGGGATTTCCGGTCCGGGAACCAGTGAGAGACCTTGACGGATAGCAGCTGCGCCCAGGTCCCCACGAGTTGTGGGACCGCGGACAGAAGGCTTAAATGAAAGGGAGTGGCATGGAACAGCAGGGCGAAGGCGGAAAGATATTGTTCGCCACCGCCTTGGGCGACGGCCTGGAACAATCCGTCGCGTATGCCGTATCGACGCCCGTCCTCGGAAGAGCTCGGACGTTGCTCACGCCGCGACGAGAGGAGGGGTTGCGAAGAGGATTCAAAAGAACGTGACGCCGATCTTTCACGGGACAAGGATGTGTCTGACATGTTGAGTAGCCGCACTCTACCACAGGCGGCTTCTGTAGAGATTGCTCGGTGGTTTGCGATCCAATGTTGACCGGCGGCACTTGATGTGGATAGCATGAACCATGGATTCGGCCCTCCAGCGCATCACGGCCAGGCTGACCTTCGCGAGCGTCCTCGCTATGGCGTCGCTCCCTTGCGCCATGAGCGCCGCGAAAGACCTCATGGCTCCCAAGGAGCAAGAGACGACGGAAATCGGGTCGACTCAAAGCCCGTCGTTTGATGAACAGAAGAAAGGCGTCCCACAGTCGCTCTTTACCTGGATCAAAATGGCCAAGGGATATGAAATCGAGTGGGACACCTTTGGGCGAAAAGGGTGGTACACACAGGATCCAAGGCTGAAACCGATCGAGCCCGGCTCGGTCTTTACGCCCGAAACACCGGCTGTCTACATCATCTTCGAAGTAGCCCCTTTGGAGGATCCCGCCCAGTTCGGGGTGCAATGGTTTTTGGAACAAGAGGGCGGCCAGTTGAGCCGGACTCCCTTGGGGAAGGATGTGCTGGAGGTGCCCGGCCACGAGCGGTATGGGTACTTAGAGTTGAAAAAGCCGGGGGAGAAATGGCCGGTGGGCAATTATGTGGCGAAGATTTTTATTACGCCGCTCGGGCAACAGCCCTTCCACGCCGTCAACCAAGTTGGCACCATGCGTTTCTCGATCGCCGATGCCGCGCCGACTCAACCTGCCCCTCTTCGATAGCGCCGCTTCTCGTGACGTCGAGCTCCGATCGCTACCCTGCCGCCCAATGAATCTGTGGCTCAACCCTGTGCGAAGGAAGAGGAAACATGATGGGAGACCGCGTCAAGATTACCGACCCCGAAAAGCTGACCCTGCTGTATGAGCGATTTCGGGACGTGTGTTTGGTAGAGAAGGAAGTGTGGAAGGAGATCTTCTTGCCACGGGAGGTGTCTCAAGGCCCAGTACGGACGAACATCCAGGATCGGTATGAGGTGGAAATCGACGATCCGGCGGTTGAGGACACCCTTGATGCCAACATTTCACGCGGAGCGGCCGCCCTTGGGGCAGCCGTTCAGGAATATCGTCAGCACATCTCTTTTTTTCGGAAAGTGTAAAGGACTGCGATCAGCAATCGGCATGATACCTCCCTTGTTCAAAGTTATAGCCGTTCCAACGCCGCAATCCGCTCTTCCATCGGAGGATGGGTAGCAAACAGATGCATGAAGCCGGATGTCTTTCCGGAAATCTTGAACGTGGCCAGGGGGTCCTGCGTGCCGTATTCGACGTGAGCCCCGTTGACCCATCGATTGATCGATACCAGCGCGGAGATCATCGCGCCCTTGCCGGACACCTTCGCGGCAAAGGCATCCGCGCCGAATTCACGCCGGCGTGAATGCCAGCTGACCACCATCATCGCCAGGAAGGACAGAACCACTTGGAGAACGATATAGACCACGAACCCCAGAATCGGGTTGCCGGCGCTGCCTTCTTCGCGATCCCCCTGCGGCTGGCCGACCAGCTGAGCCAGAAAGTTGCTGATGTAGTAGACGAACGTATTCATGAGGCCGGCCAAGATGGTGGTCGTAAACATGTCGCCGTTGTAGACATGTCCCATCTCATGGGCCAGCACGGCCTTGACCTCGTCTTCCTTGAGGTTTTGCAGGAGGCCGGTCGAGACCGCCACCATTGAATTGTTCTTGCTTGGGCCTGTGGCGAAGGCATTGGGGTCCGGTGAATCATAGACCCACACTTCAGGCATGTTGATGTGGAGGCGTTGGGCGATCTCCTGGACGGAACCGTAAATCACGTGCTCGGCATGCGAACGAGGCTGCTCGATCTGCTGGCAGTTGAGCATGGCCCGAGCCATCTGTTTCGAGAAGGCCAAGCTGATAAAGGCGCCGCCGAAGCCGATGACCAGCGCCCAGACCAGCAATTGCTGGTTGAAGACTCCACGGACATCGATGCCGAGCGCCGGCAGCACGACGTTCACCAGCAGATTGGCCGTGAAGGTCAATGTCAAATAGATCAGAAAGTTTGCGATCAGGAACAGCCCAATACCTTTTAACCACTTCATCGAGATCCTCCTTACAGACAGCCGCTTCGCTCGTAGGATGCGAGACGCTTCATTGCCATGATTATACAAACCGGTTCGTTCAATTGCATCCTGTCGTACCGATATGGGTACATGTAGCGATGGAACATAAGGCTTGGTTGGCAAAGGTCAAGTCATCATCAGAAGCCCATGATTGTCCAACGCAAAGTTGACCCCTCAGACCCCTTCTGTTAGAACAACCCCAGGATGAGACAGGCCGCCACAATCGCAGCTCTTGCGGTCACGCTTGCACTCGCGCTGGCCGAGGTTTGCGCCTCCGAATCAGCGGCTCCCGCTCCACCGTTTGTCGTTCCCGTGGCAGCGGATGGAGTCCAGCGGGCTACTGTGGTCCTCGACAGTTACTTGTATCAGCCGAGTCATCTGATTGTCGAAGCCGGGAAGCCGGTTGAATTGACGCTAAGGAGCGTGACCACGATCACCCCGCACAATTTCATTATCAAAGAGCTCGCTCCTGGTATGTCGATCGAACAGGATGTCGGCGCCGGGAAAACGGTCACCGTGAAGTTCACTCCGACTCAGCCGGGCACATTCCCCATCTATTGCGACAAACGCCTCTGGCCCTTCCCGAGCCATCGGGACAAAGGGATGGAAGGCAAGCTCGAAGTCAAATAACAGGTCCGCCACGAGTACTGTCTCTACCAAACACGAACTGCTGCGCGATCTTCTCAAGCAAGTCTCCCGGCTTTTCTATACGACGTTGGTCGTGGTTCCGGCGGACGTGCGGGATCAGGTGAGTCTCGCCTATTTGTTTGCGCGCGCCGCCGACACGATCGCCGATACCGACTTGATCGATCGGCCCCGCCGTCTTGATTATCTCGCTCAACTCAAGGGGCAATTCATAGGCGATCATCTGGCATGGAACCAGATCCGGGAGATTCAACGAGCCATGGGACCGCTGCAACAGGACTCGTCTGAGCGTGTGCTGCTCGAACGGCTGGACGATTGTTTCAAGTTGTTCGAGTCATTGTCTCCTGACGACCGGCGTCGCGTGCAACGGCTGATGACGACGCTCACGCAAGGCATGGAAATGGATCTCAGCGTCTTTCCGGGGAAATCAGTGGGCGATCTCGTCGCCTTGAAGACGTTGGACGACCTTGATCGCTACACCTATTACGTGGCCGGCTGTGTCGGTGAATTCTGGACCGACCTGATGTGTGCCCATCGAAAGGCCCTGGCTTCGTGGAATGTGCGCCGGATGTCCGAAGTCGGTGTGCGGTTCGGGAAGGGACTGCAGCTGACGAACATTGTGAAAGATATCGCACATGATGTGCAGAAGGGGCGCTGTTACATACCGGAGGCGATGCTTGCCGAGGCAGGACTGAAACCCCCGGATCTCTTGAGCCAGGAGTCTCTTCCACGCTTCAGGCCGGTGCTGAGCAAGCTCGTTCGCCTGGCGTCAGAGCATCTCGATCAAGGCTGGCTCTACACGATGGCGATCCCGCGTTACGAAATGCGCCTTAGACTGGCCTGCATGTGGCCGATCCTCTCGGCCGGCGAGTCCCTCAAGCTGGTGATGAATTCGCCGGACCTTCTGAATCCCACCGTCAAAGTCAAGATACCGCGCAGTACGGTTTACCAAATCATGGTGCTGACCACCTTTACCGGCGCCTGCGGCTATGTCGGCACGGCCTACTGGGGGCATCTGAGGAAGCAGATCGTCTGAGTCACGCGCGCCGTTCGCAGCCGCGACTCCCTCTTACTTCTTCTGCGTCTCCAACAGCTTGTCACCCTTCCGGAACACGGCGAAAATCGCCTGTGATGGGCAGGCGTCGAGACAGAGCCGACAGCTTTCGAGACAGCGGGAGGGATCGAACTTATAGGGTGGAGTGGAAAGCCACGCACTGGTCGGACAGATCGGCACACAGATGGCTTGATGGGTGCAACGGTCCGGGTGGCGGACCAGGTGATCGCGTATGACCATCATCGGTTTGACTCCTTCAAAGAGACCTTGCGAGAAGATCTCGAACATGTTCTTTTTCGGCAGGCTGCTCACTTCCACTCCTTCACGAGTGCTTTGAGGCGCTCTTTCAATTCCGGGATCTGTTCCAAATTATTTTGAATCGCCCCCACGATCTTTTCGAGCCGCGCGGATTTGAGCGCGTCCTTGTCCTTCTTTGCCAATCGATCATATTCGGCATAGGCGGTCTGGTGTGTCGGTTCGAGCTGCGCGCGGGCATCCACGAGCGCTTGTCCCAGCTCCCAGGGTTCCGGGTTCAGCGGTGGGACGACGGTGAATGAGCCATCGGTAAACACGACGACTGCGGCTCCTTGCTTCCCGGTCAAGGGGATCACCGTTTGCACGGTCTTTCTTTCGCAGGCTTTCCAATCCAGCGTCAGACCGGGGAACTGTTTGGCGAAGGCCACTTTTTCTTGATTGGCCTTCCATTTTTCCTCAACCGCCATAGTGGTGTCTTATGGATTCAGAAGAGGAAGTTTCGTGGGAGCCTGGTGATCGGCCATGACCAGGCGGGTGACCACCTCGCCCTTGATGACATGCCGCTCCATGATTTCCGTCACATCGGCTTCCGATTTGACTTGGTACCAGACTCCTTCCGGGTAAATCACGACGCTCGGGCCCAAAGAGCAATGGTCGAGGCAGCCGGCTTTGTTCGCGCGCACCACCCCTTTCAAGTTGAGCCGTTTGGCCTCTTGCTTGAAATGGGCGTGCAATGCTTCTGAGCCGAGCTTTGAGCAGCTCCCGCGCGGATCGTCGGGGCTGCGCTGATTCGTGCAGACAAAGATATGTCGTTTGAATCCTGACATGATGTGATGCTACGCCGGCATGGTGGCCGTGTTGAGCCGCTCTATCAACAATGTAACCTCGCGGCCGGTGATCAGCGGCGATTGCCCTTTGGCGGCTCCAAGGATGGTGTTGATCTCTCGTAACCGCAACGACGCCCGACGAAATTCGTCACCTTTTGAAAGTTCGGAACTCTGCCCCACAGTCAGTTTGTCGTATTCTGCGCGGATGTCTCGGAAATCGCGCTGAAGATTCTTCTGCATTGAACAGGTCTCGCAATACCACTTGGGGCTTTGATCGGATGACGGAGAGAGACGGTCATACGGTCGACCGAAGAAATCTTTGCCCAAGGAAAACTTCATGAGCGCCGTCCCGGTGGCGCCGCAGGCATTGCACGATCCGCTCGACAGGTCCATTCAGGTCTCCTTCAACAGGTTGCGATGAAGTGTCGCGTATCTTAACCCAGGGGTTTTTCAGCTGTCTACCCGCACCCGGCGCCCTGCTATAGTTTCTGAGGAAGCCGTTGGGAGCGATCATGCGTCCGTTGAACTGGGTGATCGTGAGTGTGGTTATGGTCGGCCTGTGGTTGGGGCCGCATACGACTGATGCCGAGATCTGGAGATGTACCCAGCCGGATGGAAGTGTCCTCTTCAAAGATGGAGAAGGGCATGGTTGCCGACCGGTTGGAGCCCTGCCGGAGCTGCAATCCACGGAGATTCCGTCCGCTCGAGTACCGAGCGAGCCACAATCAAAGACGGCCGAAGTCGTTGTTGCGCCATCCAACCAAGAAGCGCCGGCACTCTCGTCGCGACCATTTACGCCGGCTTCCCGTACGATTCCCTCGCTGAGCTACCATGATCTCTCTCCCGGATTGCGGGCGAAAGGGTGGAATATTCCCAACAAGGGCGACATCATGATGGTGCACGTTGACGTGAGTTATTGGCCGGCGGGGAACGGCCCCTCTCTCACCACCGATCACCATGTCATGGAGGAGGCCAGGCAGGCGCTGGGGGTTGCCGTCCTGGCCGCAGCCAAGGCTGTCCGCTATGATCCACGATTCATTCGCGCGCACCTGACAATACCGGTCGGGTCAATGTTGCAAAGCGGATTGCGTGTGGATGGGCCCAGTGCCGGAGCCGCCTGGGCGGTTGCTGTGACCTCGGCCTTACTTGGAGATCCACTCAGAGCGGATGTGTGTCTCTCGGGAACGATCAATCTGAACCTGGTTGTCGGTCCGGTCGGCGGCTTGGAACACAAGATCGAAGGCTGCCACCTTCTCCCTCAGTTTCGTGAAATGCTGTTGCCGGTCGGTCAAAATACATTTGCTATTACCGATAAAGGAATGGCACGATCTATCAAAGTGAGAGAAGTGTCATCCTTGGCTGAAGCGTACGAAATAACGACCGGTCAACCGTTGCGGTCCGCACCCTAGCCTCTCGTCATGGTCATTGGCGTTCCGAAAGAGATCAAGGATCACGAGTATCGCGTGAGTCTCACACCAGACGGGGCGGTGGCCTTGTGCCGCGTCGGGCACAAGATAGTGATCGAGCCATCCGCGGGTGAGGGGAGTGGATTCACGGATGACGAGTATCGGCGGGCCGGCGCCACGATTGCGGCTTCCAAAGAAGAGGTGTTTGCCGAGGCTGAGCTGATCGTCAAGGTGAAAGAACCGCTGCTGTCCGAGTGCCCCTTCTTTCGGCCGGGACAAGTCCTCTTCACCTATCTCCATCTGGCGTCCCTCACAGATCTCACCAAAGCGCTTCTCGATCGCCGAGTGGTGGCCATTGCATACGAAACAACCACCGCTAAGGACGGGAGTTTGCCGATGCTGAGGCCGATGAGCGAAATCGCCGGCCGCATGTCGGTGCAGGTGGGCGCGCAGTACTTGGAGAAGATCCACGGTGGCCGGGGAGTCCTGCTCGCCGGTGTGCCGGGTGTGGAGCCGGGAAAGGTCGTGATTTTGGGGGCGGGTGTCGTCGGGACCTCGGCGACCAGAATCGCGGTCGGTCTTGGAGCCCAGGTGACAGTGGTCAATCTCGATGTGGATCGTCTCCGGTTTCTCGATGACCTTTATGGAGGCCGTATCGTGACACGCGCAGCCGGCGCCGCCGCCATCGAGCAAGCGGTACGCGAAGCGGACCTGGTGATCGGCGCCGTGCTGGTTCCGGGGGCGAAGACGCCGCAGCTCGTCTCCCGCTCCCTCGTCTCGCAGATGAAGCGAGGCGCGGTGGTCGTCGATGTGTCGGTGGATCAAGGCGGATGTTTTGAGACCACCAGGCCCACCAGCCATTCTGACCCCGTATATGTCGTTGACGGCGTGCTTCATTACTGCGTGGCAAACATCCCGGGCATTGTGCCCCGTACCTCGACTTTCGCCTTGACCAACGCCACTCTCCCTTATATAGTGCGCCTCGCTTCTGATGGTGTGGAGCGGGCGATTCGGTCTGATCCCGGGTTGGCCAAGGGCGTCAATCTCAAGGACGGACAGGTCACCTGCCAGGGCGTGGCGGAGGCGCACGGGTTGCATTTCACCCCCATCCTGTAAGACAATCCCAGCTCGTTTCTCACGCTTGAGATCTTGTCGGGGCGTAGCGCAGCCCGGTAGCGCACTGCGTTCGGGACGCAGGGGTCGGAGGTTCAAATCCTCTCGCCCCGACCAAACCAAGCTTGCTCGTGCCGCTGGCCTCTTTTACGATTTATCGTTATTGCGGCCAGCGGATAAAAGCCCTCAAGTAATCTTTCTTTAATACCAAACCTCACTTTGTGCGTGCCGCCCGCTCATTTTCGTTTTATCGAATCTGATGCGGGCGGATAAACCCTTCAGTGCCTTCTTTCCCAATGCCAAACCGATCTTGCTGGTCCGTTGCCATTTTTCTTTTGCTAGTTTCGTATCTCGCTGCACTTTGCAGCGCGCGGAAATGCAAAACGCGTGACGCGTTCGGAGAGGTGTGCGATTATCCGAGCAGAAACGATCCACACCGGCTTCGTGAACGATCGTATCCATTCAGATGACGGAATCAGCAGCAGAACAGCCGGTCCGTGCTCGTGTTCTCGTGAGTGGTCGTGTGCAGGGCGTCGGGTATCGGGCCTTTGCCGCGCGAGTGGCGACAGCCCGAGGACTGCTGGGCGGTGTCCGCAATCGCGATGACGGCCGCGTCGAGCTCGATGTGGAAGGGCAGAAGGCCGTAATCGAGGCTGTGCTGCTTGAACTGAAAGTCGGCCCGCCTGCTGCGCGCGTGACGAAGATCGAGACGGAGTGGGGAGCGGCCACGGAACGGTTCTCAAATTTCAGCATTTGGTACTAGGAGCAGACGCGGCATGAGCCGACACGACGACGGGCAGAGCGATATGGGGCAAGCTCGGAGACAAGTCGTTGACGACGTCGACGATCCGGAACGCGAGAGCGCTCCTGATCACGTGGAGAAAGAATCCAACCGCTCGGAGGGTCTCGACACCCTCAAGAGTTATCTGCGGGAAGTCCGCCGATCGACGCTCCTCACATTTAAGCAAGAGCAGCAACTCGGCAAACGGGTCATGGCCGGCGATGAACAGGCGCGGCAACAGATGATCGAGTCGAATCTCCGGCTCGTCATCAGCATCGGCAAGCGCTACATGAACCGTGGATTTCCGTTCTCCGACATCGTGGAGGAGGGAAACCTCGGGCTCATCAAGGCCGTCGAAAAATTCAATTACAAGCGCGGCTTCCGCTTCAGCACCTACGCCTCCTGGTGGATTCGGCAATACATCGAACGCGCCATCATCAATCAGGGCAAGTTGGTTCGCCTGCCGGTCCACGTGGTCGAGCGGCTCAATCGTTATCTCGGCAAGGTCGAGCAATTGGTGCAAGAGCTCGGGCGCGAGCCGATGGCCCATGAAGTCGCCGTCAAAATGAAAACCTCCGAAGAAGAAGTGTTGGATCTCAAGCAGTTGGTCAGAACCACCTGTTCGCTCGACAGCCCGATCAACGATCGGACCGATACCTTCCTCCGTGACGTGATCGAAGATCCGATGTGCCTCTCCCCCGACGAGACGGCCGACGGGGTGCGGCGGCGGGCGGAACTCATGGCGTGGGTCAAGGAGTTGCCTGAAAAAGAGCAAACTGTTATTGTGTCGCGGTTCGGCCTCGATGGAGACGAAGCGAAGACGCTGGAAGAAATCGGCCGCGAGATGGGATTGACCCGCGAGCGGGTGCGGCAGATAGAAATGGCGGCGCTGGTTCGGCTTCGGCACACCATCGAGCGGAAAACCATGACACAGGCTGACCTGCTCTAATTGCGTGACGGCGTTCAACTACACATCGCTCATCCGTGAAGTGCCGGATTTCCCCAAACCCGGCATTCTCTTTTACGACATCACGACCCTGCTCAAAGATCCCGCGGCGCTTCGCAATCTTGCCGATGAGCTCACGGCCCGCTATCAGGGCCGGCGCATCACCAAAGTGGTCGGAATCGAATCGCGCGGATTTATCTTTGCGGGAATCCTGGCGGCCCGCTTAGGCGCGGGATTTGTCCCGGTGCGAAAGCCCGGGAAGTTGCCCGCCGATTGTTATGAAGTGAAGTACAGTCTCGAATACGGCTCCAACTCGCTGGCTATCCATCGGGACGCGGTTCAGATAGGGGAGCGGGTACTCATTGTCGATGACCTCCTGGCCACAGGAGGCACCGCGCAGGCGACCGTCAATCTTGTGCGCCAGCTTGGCGGGGAGATCGTCGGACTGGACTTCCTGGTTGAGCTCAAGGGACTGAAGGGGCGAGAAAAGCTCGCCGGTTATAACGTGCATTCCACCATCCTCTATCCGTAGGGCTCCAAGTTTTATCTCTCCACAAGCCCTTGTCAAAGCCGACACGCCCGTGATATAGATGCCGAACTTTTTTCGGCTCCTCGACCTTTATCGAAGGAGTAAGCACTCTATGGCAACCAAGGCACAGGCCAAGAAGAAACCCATGGCAAAGTCAAAATCCACTCCAACGGCACACACAAAAAGTCGCCCGGCGGCGACGGTGGTCGCAGACAAGGTGACACCGGCAGCCGTGGTCGTCGAACCGGTCCGTCCCAAAGAAACGGCCAAAGAACGAGAAGCGCGGGAGCGTCGGCAGGAAGTGCTCCAGAAGATGCTGCTCGGGAAACGGCAGGAGATCATCAAGGAGATTGAAGGCAGTCTCGGCCAGTCCTTGACCGAGGACCAGCAGCGGCGATTGGAGTCCGCCCGCGATGTGGGCGACCAGGCTTTGATGGATCTTGAGCGGGAGCTCGGCATTTCGTTGATGGAAATGCGCAATCGCCGCCGACAGTCCATCGATGAAGCGTTGACGCGGTTGCACGAAGGGACGTACGGAATTTGCGCCGAGTGCGGTATAGAGATCAGCGAGAAGCGGCTGCAAGCCGTGCCGTTTGCGAAGCTGTGCGTCGAATGTCAATCGCGCGCGGAGTTGCTCGAGAAAATCGAGAAGGAAGAAGAGCGCGATTAGGTCCGGCGTCCGTGCAAGCGCTGGCCCTCTCTGTTCCATCCCGCCTCGGTGAGTTTTCCCGTGCGCTGTATTCGACCAACCCGCAAGCGCGCAGGTGTATTTCGATCGGACCGAACGTGTGCTCACCGCAGATATGAACGCCCAGACGCTGCCCCCGGCCGTTGTCCTGGCAAGCGGGGGCTTAGACTCAACCGTCGCGGCCGCCGTCGCACGCCGGGACGGGTATGATCTCCATCTGCTCACCATCGCCTATCAGCAACGGCATGCGGTGGAGATTGAGCATGCCGGCCAGATTGCAGCGGCGCTGGGCGCCAGACAGCATCTGATTCTAGAGGTGAATCTGCGGGCGCTCGGCGGATCGGCGCTCACGGGCGATCTCGCGGTTCCGAAAAACCGAAACGACGCCGAACGAGGGCGCGACATTCCGGTGACCTATGTGCCGGGAAGAAACCTCATCTTTCTGTCGCTGGCTGCGGCGCACGCGGAGGTCCTCGGCGCGTCGGTGATTTACTTCGGCGCCAACGTGCTCGATTACTCCGGCTATCCCGACTGCCGCCCGGAATTCATTCGCGCGTTTGAGGCCGCCGTGCAAGCCGGTACGAAAGCGGGTGTCCAAGGGAAACGGATCGAGGTCCGCGCGCCGCTGTTGATGATGACGAAAGCAGAGATCGTTCAGCTCGGCCTGACGCTGAACGTTCCCTTTCATCTTACGCACAGCTGCTATGATCCGGTCGGCACGATCGCCTGCGGGCAATGCGACAGTTGTGTGATCCGCAAACAGGGCTTCGCGAAGGCGGGAGTTGTAGATCCGATCGCATATGCGATACCTTGAGGACGTGACGCATGATGAGTGCGTGAGTGGAATGGAAGGAGAATCCCATGTCGCCCGAAGAATTCTTCATGTATCTCACCATCGGGCTCATCGTGCTTGCGCCGATCGGCGCAAGACTCTATCGGCGGATGACCTTGCGACAGACGCAGGCCATGCTCCGGGAGCAATTCGGTAAGGGAACAACCGGCAGCGATCAGTCCGCGGTAAAGAGGTAGAATGACTTACCGGATGATACTCATCGGTCTTTGTGGGCTGGTACTCGGTGCCACACCGGCATGCAGCCAAGGTGAGACGCCGTCGAAAAGCCCGTCCGTTCCCGTCCCCGCAGAGTTGCAGGCCGGCGAGGCCAAGTTCAAGGCGAATTGCGCCGCCTGCCACGGAGTGGGTGCGGTGGGCACCAGCCAGGGTCCTCCGCTCGTTCACAAAATCTACGAGCCCAATCATCATGGTGACGCCGCCTTCCAACGGGCTGCCGCCAGCGGCGTGCGCGCCCATCACTGGGAGTTCGGCAATATGCCGAAGATCGAGACCGTGACGCCGGAAGACGTCGACCAGATCATCAAATATATCCGGTGGCTTCAGAAGCAAGCCGGTATTTTTTAATCCTTCCTTTCGTTTTGCCCTTTCTTTCCCCGTCAGCGCAGTGCTTGTTGGACCTCTTCCGACCCCGGTTTGACTTCCATTAAACCGCTTCGTAAGGTGATGCTGCCGTAGCGCAGAGCAAGGTGTAGCGGGTGCCGGCCGTTCAACTACGCGGTCCCTCGGAGAATGGGGCTGTCAGAGAGGAGGGGGTCATGAATACAAGTATCGTGGCTGGTTGTGCAGCGTTGTCGATGTTGATGCTGAATGGATGTGTTGCGATCGAAGCGGGTCATGAGGGCGTGTTGGTGGAGCAGCCATTCTTCTTCGGCCACGGCGGCGTCGATCCGGTTCTCACCAAGACCGGTCGTGTGGTCGTCGCGCCGACTACGAAGGTAATCTACGTCGATATCAGGCCGATCCAATACTCCGAACACTTCGATATCATCTCCGCCGAGAATGCCCCCGTCTCCTTCGATGCCTTTTTGATTGCGAACGTGGTGGAAGGACGTTCGCCCGAGCTCATCTCGAAGTACGGTCCGAACTGGTATCAAAACAACGTGAAGGAAGCCTTTCGGACCTTCGTGCGGGAAGAAGTGCAGAAGTACCCGCTGTTTCAGTTGACGACCGATCCGACGACGCGAGCGAAGTTGCAGGACGCCATCGCGCGAGAGATCCAAACGAAGCTGATTGAGAAGCAGGGCATCCCGGTTCGGCTGAATCGCGTGGTCGTCGGGAGTATCCTCCCTCCGAAAGGCGTCGTTGAGCAGACGACGCAGACGATCATCCAAGAACAACGGAAAATCACGATGGTGGAATTCCAAAAGGCGGAAGAGGCGCGTGAAAAAGCGGAAAAACAGCGCGGCATCGCCGATCGCGCCTACCGTGAATCGCTCGGTTTGACCGCTCCCGAGTTCGTCGATCTGCGCCGCATCGAAGTGCAGAAAGAAATCGTCCAGCATTCGCCGACGGCATTGACCGTCATCATGGGCCTCGAGCGCATCGGCATCAACCTCCCGCCGTTCGGGGCGGAGAAGTAGCGGGCCAGAACATCCCTTCCTCTCGTCTTGAGGCGAGCCGGCATTCGAGCCGGCTCTCTCTCAAACAATTCATCTGAACACCTTCTGGGGAAAAAGGGGGACATGGGGGAAAAAGGGGGACAGGCTACTTATTCGGAGGTTTTCGGGGTCGCCCGCGCGGCCGAAGTGTCGAGGTCATATCGGCCGTCTTCGCGAACTGAGCTTGCCACTCCATGGACCCATAGGGTGATTGGCGAGTCAGACACGTGCGA
>CAYNLM010000104.1:0-14585 GCA_964398045.1 uncultured Nitrospira sp.
GTCTCAGGACGCTCCGCCGCCGGAGCGGGCGCACGCCCGGTCACCTTTCTGATCAGCACATAGAACAAGGGAACGAAGAAGATCGCCAAAAAGGTCGCGGCCAACATCCCGCCCAGCACCCCCGTGCCGATCGATTGCCGGCTGGCCGCCCCCGCCCCCGTCGCCACGACTAACGGAAACATCCCGAAGATGAACGCCATCGAGGTCATGATAATGGGGCGGAACCGGAGCCGCGCGGCCTCGACCGCGGATTCGAGCAGCGGCCGGCCGGCTTCATAGCGGGTGTTGGCGAACTCGACGATCAGAATGGCGTTCTTCGCCGCCAAGCCGATCAACGTCACGAGGCCGATCTGGAAGTAAATATCGTTGGTGAAGCCTCGTATCCAGACCGCCGACAAGGCGCCGAAGATTGCAAAAGGCACCGCCAGGATGACCGCGAAAGGGACGGCCCAACTTTCGAACTGCGCCGCCAGGACGAGAAACACCATCAACAGCCCGATCAGGAACACCTGATTGGATTGCCCGCCGACGCGGCGTTCCTGGAACGAGATGTTGCTCCAGTCGATCGCGTAACCCTGCGGCACCAGCACGTCCTTGGCGACGCGGTCGAGCGCCTCCAGCGCCTGCCCCGAGCTGTAGCCCGGCGCGGCGGCGCCCAGCACCAGCGCCGTGTTGTAGCCGTTGAAGTGGTTCACCGGATCGGGGCCGCTCTGGTATTCCGTCGTCACGACCGTGTCGAGCGGAATCATGTTGGTCCTCTGCGCATTCTGGGCGCGTACGTAGATCCGGGAAATGTCCTGCGGCGTGGAACGGAACTCCGCGTCCGCCTCGGTCTGCACGTGATAGATGCGTCCGAACTTCAGAAAGTCGTTGATGTAGAACGTGCCGAAATAGGCTTGCAAGGTGTCGAAGATATCCGAGATCGGCACGCCCAACGCCTTGGCCCGTTCCCGGTTCACGTGCGCATAGAGTCGTGGAGCGGACACGCGGAAATTGGTCCCGACTTGACCGATGGCCGGCTCTTTCTTCGCCCCTTCGACAAACTGCTGCGCCACCTCGGCGAACTTCTTGAAATCGCCGCCGCTCGGGTCCTGCAACTGCGCCGAGAATCCGCCGACGGATCCGACGCCGCGGAGCGATGGCGCGTTGAACGCCAACAACAGCGCCTCCGGAATCTTGGCGAATTCGGCGTAGGCCATGCCGATCAAGGACTGCACATGGTGATGCGGCTCGCGGCGTTCATCCCACAGCTTCAAGGGGACGAACATCGTGGCGGCGTTCGGTCCCCGCGTGCTGAAGACGAAATTTTGACCGGACAGCGCGTCCGTCGAATGGACGGCGGGGTTCGCTTGAAAGAAGCGCTCCACCCGCTCCAGCACGGCGTCCGTCCGTTGCTTCGACGCGCCGTCGGGCAATTGGGCGACCACGATGAAGTATCCTTGATCTTCTTCCGGAAGAAAGCTGCGCGGCAAGGTCGCGAACATGCCGAACGACAACAGCAACACGAGGCCGAAGGCCAGCATCACGGCGACAGGACGCACCACCAGTTTGGATACGGTCCTGGTGTACCCGCGCTGGGTCTTCCCGAACAGCCGATCGAACCAGGCCCAAAACCCTCCGCGCTCGCCTGCATGGGGAACCAGCACCATGCCGCAGAGCGCCGGGCTCAGCGTGAGTGCGACAAAGCCCGAGACCGTCACCGAGATCGCTATCGTGGCGGCGAATTGTTTGTACAGGGCGCCCGTGATCCCGCCGATGAAACCGACCGGCACGAACACGGACACTAGAACGAGGACGATTGCGATGATCGGCGCCGTGACTTCGGCCATGGCCCGCTTGGCGGCCTCCTTGGGGGAGAGACGATCCTCCCGCATGTGCCGTTCGACATTTTCGACGACGACGATGGCATCATCCACAACAATCCCAATCGCCAGGACCATTCCAAACAAGGTGATGGTGTTGATCGAAAATCCCAGCGCATACAACCCGGCAAACGTGCCGATCAGCGACACCGGCACCGCCACGGTCGGGATGATGGTCGTCCGCCAGCTCTGCAAGAACAGATAGACCACGAGCACCACCAGCACCATGGCTTCCATCAAGGTCTTCACCACTTCCTTGATCGAGACCTCGATGAACTTGGTCGTGTCGTACGGGATGTCGTAAGAGACCCCCGGAGGAAAATCCTTGGCCAGCTCGTCCATTTCGGCGCGCGTCCGCCGCACCGTGTCGAGCGCGTTGGCGCCGGGCGACAGGAAGGTCAGGATGAAGGTCGTCGGGCTGCTGTTCCAACGGCCCTCCAGGGCGTAGGATTGCGCGCCGAGTTCGATGCGCGCGACGTCTTTCAAGCGCACCAGCGAACCGTCCGGCAGCGCGCGCACGATGAGCTCCTCGAAATCCTTTACGTCCGTGAGCCGACCCTTCGTGATGACCGGGATCGTCAATTGGGTGCCCTTCAAGGCCGGCTCCCGCCCGATCAGTCCGGCCGGGTAGTCTCGGTTCTGCTCGCGGATGATGGCGGCGATGTCCGTCGGCGTGAGGGCCAGTTTGGCCATCAGCAGCGGATTCAAAATGATCCGCATGCTGTAGTTCTGCTGTCCGAACACCATTGCGTCGCCGACGCCTTTCACCCGCCGCAGATTATCGACGAGGCGCAGGATGGCGTAATTCGACAGAAACACGGCGTCATGCTTCGTGTCCGTGGACTTCAGCGCGATGACGGCGACCAGGTCGGGCGAGATCTTTCGGACGGTGACCCCTTGCCGGATCACTTCCGGAGGCAATTGCGGTTCAGCCAACTTTTGGCGGTTCTGCGTCTGCACCTGGGCGATATCGGGATCGGTGCCGATCTCGAAGGTCAGGGCGATGGTCACGTGCCCGTCGTTGCTGCTGGTGGAACTGAAATAGGCGAGATTGTCGATCCCCGGCAACTGCACTTCGATCGGGCGAGCCACCGCTTCCGCCGCCACTTCAGCGCTGGCGCCGGGATAATCCGCATCGATCTGCACGACCGGCGGCGTGATTTCGGGGAATTGCGCCACGGGCAGGAACTGCACGGACAGCAGTCCCATGACGACGATCACGATGGAGACGACCGATGCCAGAATCGGCCGATCGATGAAGACGTGCGACTTCACCTGTTATCCCTTCGGCGGTCCGGGAGGAGAGGAATCCGTCGGAGGGGTGATCTCCATCGGCACGGCCTTGACCGGCGCACCGGGACCGATCTTCATGAGTCCGTTGACGACCACACGCTCGCCGGCCTTCAAGCCCGCATCAATGAGCCATTGATCGCCCCGCCACACCGACGCGTCGACCGGGCGGATCTCAACGCGCTCTTCGGAATTGACGACGTACACAAAGGGACCCTGCGGGCCCTGCAAGACGGCCCGCTGCGGAATCAGGACGGCATTCGGTTTCGCATCGCCTTTCAGCCGCACCCGGACGAATTCACCCGGGAGCAACGTCCGGTTCGGATTCGGAACGGTCATGCGGATTTGACGCGAACCGGTTTCAGTCCTGAGCCCCGGCTCCATGAGGTCCAGCACGCCTTCATGGGGATAGGCCGTCCCGTCCATGAGCGTCAGGGCGCCGCGCAATTCATAGACGCCCGGATGGGTGATCTTCTTGGATTCGATGTCGCGGCGGCGTTTGAGAATGAACGTCTCCGGGACACTGACGACCACATACATGGGATCGACGCGATGGATGATGGTCAGCAAATCGGTCTGCGCCGAGACCAAGCGGCCCTCATAATAGCGGCTGCGTTCGATCAAGCCGTCGATCGGCGCCGTGATGAGCGTGTTATCCAGATCGAACTGCGCCTTGATCAAATCGGCCTTGGCGCCTTGGAGGGCGGCTTTGGCCGAGAGGTCTTCGGCGATCGCGTCATCCACATCTTTCTGACTCACCGCCTGTTCGGCGAGCAAGGGCTTCACCCGCGCGAGATCCTGCTTGGCCTGCACCACACGAGCCTCAGCCTGGGCGATCTTGGCTTTGGCGCTCGCCACCGCGGCTTGGAAGGGAACGGGATCGATCTGGTACAGGCGATCGCCTTTTTTGACGTCGCGGCCTTCCGGATACAACGCGGCCTTCAGGAGGCCCGTGACCTGCGAGCGGATTTCCACCGGCCGCGAGGCCTCCGCCTGGCCGATGAACTCCGGTTCGTCGGGAACGGTTTGCATGGTGACGGTGATGACCTCCACTTGTGGTATCTGCGGCGCGGGAGCCGAGCCCGCGTCCTGCTTGCAGCCGGCCAAGCCGCCGGCCCATAAAACCAAACCAGCCGCCAGCAGCCACGAGGGGCCGACCATCGAGATAAACCGTGGGCACTGTCTTTCAACAATCATCATGCTCTTGCTCATCGGAAGTGATATTAACAGCTTCCTCTTAAGGGCAACAATAACGAACCGTCATGATTTTCGAATACATAGAAGCCGGTTTCCTGTTCCTTCTCACACCGCCCCTCTGCTGCTTCTCGTAATTTCTTCCACGATAAATTTCGTACAACAGCCCGCCGCCTGCAGAACTGCTCCTTCCCGCCACAGGGCTGTTAAGAGCGCCTTGCCCTCCGCATCCACATACGTAACGCCGGTCAGGTCGACCACCAGGGGCACGCCTTCCGATTTGGGCGAGGCGCGCCATGCCTGCTGCGCCTCGTCGATCCAGGCGCCGGCCAATCGTCCTTCCAACACAAGTCTCACCGGCTGAGCATCGTGGTCGATCGTAATCTTCAACATCGTGGCTCGATCGCTGATCGATCGCCTGCTTCGGTTTTAATTCGTCATCGATGCGATGGGCATGAGGGCGACGGCTTGTTCGGCGCGTCCGTGCGCCTGCCAGGCCATCATGCCGCCCTGGAGCACCCACACGCGGTCGAATCCCAGACGGCGCAGCGTCAACGCCCCCTGGGCGCTGCTCGCGTCCCCCGGGCACGCGCAGTATAAGACGAGATCGCGATCCCGCGAGAGGTTCCTGTATTGCCGACCCAGCTCATCAACCGGCATCAGTTGAGCGCCGGGCAAACCTTCTTCCGCCTCGGCAGCTGCGCGTCCACGCACGTCGATGAGCAGGGGAGGACGGCCTCCGTTGAGCCTCTTGGCCAACTCCTCGACCGTAATCCGGGGGACCTGACGTAGCTGTCGACGCCGGGAGACCGCTTTGTACGCCACGTACGCCACCAGCATTCCAAGTGCGGCCATCGTGGCGACCGGCGCCAGATGGTTCCCGTACGTGAGAGCCTGCTCGATGCGATCGCTGAAGAGATAGCCGAGGCCGACCGACGAGCCGGCCCAGACCACCGCCCCGAGGCCGTCATAGAGCAGGAAGAGAGGAGCGCCCAAACCCACAATCCCGGCAAGCGGCGGCGCAACCGTGCTGAGTCCGGGAATGAACTTCGCGAGCACCAGAGAATGCGGGCCGTGCTGGACGAAGAAATCTTCGGTCCGCCGCACGCAGGAGTCCGGTTCAAGCGCGATACGGCAGAGCCAACCAAGGACTCTGCGACCACGCCGGCGGCCCAATTCATACCAGATCCAGTCCGCCATGAGCGCGGCGACCACCGTGATGCCGATGGTCGTCCACACACTCATGTGCCCGGATCCGGCCAGCACCCCGGCCGCAATCAAGACCGGAATCGCCGGCAGCGGCAATCCGATCTGTTCGACAAACACGACGGCAAAGAGCACCATCGCGCCATGTTGCATTAAGAAGAGCATGGCATTGTGCATGACGTTCCCACCCGCTCACTCGGCAACGACCTTCTTCCGCCTGTCATTTTTCCTCACGCCGACAGACAAACGTACAGAGCAGGGTCCGTTCCAATGGAAGGATGGGAGCAAGGGACGCCCTAAGTCATTGTCAAAATGAAGATTAAAGGACGACGGCGATGAAGGCCGGTTTACTTGAAATGGCTAGTGCCGAGGTGGGACCGCCGATATGTCGGCGCCTGCCGAATGACCGGCGCTAGTGGGGGCGGGAGATACCCAGCTTCTGCATCTTGGATTGCAGGGTGGTGCGCTTCATCCCGAGCTTGGCGGCTGCACCGGAGGAACCGCCGATGACCCAGTGGGTTTCTCGCAAGGTCTTGAGAATATGGTCGCGCTCCGCATCTTCAAGCGTGGTGATCGATCCGTTCCCTGCGGGGGCTGGGCGTTTCAACTCGGCCAGCGGCACGAACAGATCGCTGCCCGAGGAGAGAATCACCGCCCGTTCGATAAAGTTCTCGAGTTCCCTGATATTCCCCGGCCAATGGTAGGCTTGCAGCGCTTTCATGGCCTCGGCGGGAATCGTGTCAATGCGTTTCTTCATGCGCAAGGCAAACTTCTGCGCGAAATGGCGGACCAGCAACGGGATATCCTCCGCCCGTTCACGCAGAGGGGGCACCGTGATCGGAAAGACCTTGAGCCGGTAATAGAGATCGCTGCGGAACGTCTGCTCCTCAACCATCTGAGCGAGGTCTCGATTGGTGGCGGCGACCACCCGGACGTTCACGCGAATGGTGCGCGTGCTGCCCAACCGTTCGAACTCCTGCTCTTGCAAGACGCGGAGGAGCTTGACCTGGAGCTCCAACAGAATTTCCCCCACCTCATCCAGGAACAGCGTGCCGCGGTCCGCCAGCTCAAACCGCCCCATCTTGGTGGCGATGGCGCCGGTGAACGCGCCCTTTTCATGGCCGAACAGTTCGCTCTCCAAGAGGCCGGTCGGAATGGCGGCGCAGTTCAGCTTCACAAACGTCCGCTCCCGCCGATCGCTGAGATTATGGAGCGCCCGCGCCACCAATTCCTTGCCGCTGCCGGTTTCTCCAAGGATCAGGACGGTGGAATCCGTCGCAGCCACGGTCTCGACCTGTTTGAGCACGCGCCTGAGCGATCGGCTCTCGCCGACGATCTCTTCAAAGTTGTAATCGGTCCGTATTTCTTCCTCCAAGTACAACTTTTCCTTTGCGAGCTTATCCTTGAGCGCGGCGATTTCCTGGTAGGCCAACGAATTGGCGACGGCGAGGGCGATTTGCTTGGCCACTTCCCCCAGGATGGCGGCATCGGCCGGCGAGAACGCCTCTTCTTGCAGGCTGCCGATGTTCAAGGCGCCGAGCGTTCGGTCCCTCAAGAGGAGGGGCACGCAACAGGCGGACTTGACGCCTTCGGCCACAAGACGTTTGGACACGGTGCTCTCCGACTGCTCCAAGTTTTGCCGGCTGAGCACCACCGGCTCTCGCTGTGTGATGGCTTCGGTCGCGGGACAGCCGCACAGCGTGCAGGTCGTTCCTTCTTCGATGAATCCCTTCCGTCTGGGAAAATCCAAGGCGTAGAGTTTCAGTTGGTTCAGATCCTGGTCCAGAAGCGTCAGACTGATGACGTCGGCTTTCAGCACACGTCGAATGCCGGCGGTGATCGAGCCGAAGAGGTCGCGAAGCTCCAAGTGAGAAGCGACGGCGTTATTGACCTCCAGGAGCAGTTGCAGCCGATCCCGCTCCTTCGCCAACTGACGCTGAGCTTCCTGGGCCTGTTCATAATTCAAGGCATTCTCGACCGCCACCGCAATGTGTCTGGCCACCTGCGCCAGAAACTCGACATCCGCATCACGGAACGCAGAGGGTTTCAGACTGCCGAATCCCATCGCGCCCAGACGCAGCTTGGCCGTCGTCAAAGGGAAGAGACAGACGGATTGGACGCCGATCTCGCGCAGCGCCGCCATGCCCATGGTGAACCGGGTTTCCTCGGCAAGGGATGGAATGATCAACGGCCGTTGGTGGGTCCAGACCCAGCCGCTGGAGGATTCCTCGATGGGAAGTTGCAGTCCATCCAGTCTGGTTGTCAGCCGATGGGCTGCTGCGGTTTCCAACACGTGCACTTTCATCACGTTGTTGGCCGGATCGTGAAGGACGAGGCCGATAAAGTCGAAGGGAGCCACGGCCGGAAGCCGTTGGGCGAGATCGCGAAACAGAGACGGCAGGTCGTGATGGATGGAGATCGCCTCGGCGACCTGCAGGAGGGCGGCGCGTTGATCGGCCCCTTCTGCTTCCACACCGGCCTGGAGTGCGTCGTTCATGCCGTTAGTATGAGGGCGTGTACGCCGTTTCGCAACATGGTCATAGCCGCAAGGGCTTGATCGGCGAGAGGACGGCCGCCGGATCCTGTTTCCAGCGCGATTCGTCCGCATCCACGTAAATTTCCACTTCATTGTCGTCCGGGTCTCGCAGATACAGGCTTTGGCTGACGGTGTGATCGCTCATGCCGTCGATGGAGACACCGGCTTCTTCCAGATCCTGTTTCGCTTGGCGCAGTTCGTCCAGACTATCGCCGACCTTGATGCCGATGTGGTACAAGCCGCGGCGGCGACCGGCGGGCGGTCCCGGTGCATCCCCGACTTGGATCAGCAACAATTCGTGGTGCGTCCGCCCGGACGTGAGCGCGGCGGCGGCTCCATTGAAAATGCGCCCCACCTCCTGGAACCCGAGGAGGTCCCGGTAGAAGCGGAGCGACCGCTCCAGGTCCTTCACATAGAACACCACATGGCCCAGATAGTGTGCCTTCATGTTCCACCCCCGTCGGACATGGGCGTGAAGCGGGAGATCACTTCACCTTTTTTTGCTCATCTTCCCGAACGCGATGCCGGTCTTCCGGACCTCTTGGTAGGGGAGGAGCCAGATCAACGACTCGTCGGATAGATCGCCGACCTGGATGCGATTCCCCCACGGATCACGGAAGTCGCAGCGAAAATCCGGATGTAGCTTCAATTTATATTTCTTCGTGAGCTTGCGGCGAACTTCTTTGATCTGGTCGGCATCCCGGACCATCAGCCCGAAATGCTTGACGCGATCCGGCTGGAGTGTCTCGACTTCAAAAATCGCCATGAATTGATGTTCGCCGAGCTTGCACCAGGCGGCGCCTTCGCCGCCGCGAAGCATCCTGAGGCCGAAGACGCCGGAATAAAATTTAACCGCCTTCTTGGCATCGGTGACTTCGATCGCGATATGGTTACATCCATAGACCCGCACCGCCATCAGTCACCTCCCGCCCATACCCTCTGTAGCAAGGGACGCCTGGGCTCGTACCTTGTTTATCGCTGAGACAAACACCTCCATCGGCTGCGCGCCTGAGATGCCATAGGCCTGATTCAGCACGAAGTAGGGCACGCCGCGGATGCCGAGCTTGCGGCGATATAACACCAGGGGCAGACGACGTCGGAATAGATCTCGATCGTGAACAGACGAGCGCTCATGACAAATGGCCCATCTTTCCCGCTTGATAGTCCTGCACAGCCTGAATCAATTCCGCCTTCGTGTTCATGACAAATGGTCCGTAGCGGGCGATCGGTTCCTCAATCGGTTCGCCGCTCATGACCAAGAGCCGGCTGTCTTCATGCGCTTCGATCGTGACCTGCAATCCCTTGCGCTTGCACACGATCAGCTCCGCTTCTTGTGCCTGACGCGAACCGTTGGCGGACGCGCGACCCTGCAAGACAAAGATCGACGTGTTCTGCCCGTTCGGCACGTCGAGTCGGACATGACGCCCGGCCTTGAGCGTGAGATCGTACAACTCCACCGGCGTGAACGTGTGCGCCGGGCCCTTGTGTCCCGAAAACGATCCGGCGATCACCCGCAGCTCACCGGCCCCGCCATCGAGCGCGACGGCCGGAATGTCGGCGCTCAGAATCGTCTGATAGCCGGGCGCCGACATCTTCGACGCGCGCGGGAGGTTCACCCACAGTTGGATCGCATGGAGCGTGCCGCCCTCTCTCGCAAATTCTTTTTCGTGGAACTCCTCGTGGACAACACCGGAGGCGGCCGTCATCCACTGGACGTCGCCGGGACCGATGACGCCGGCGTGTCCCGCCGAGTCTCGATGCGCCAACCGGCCCTCATAGACGATGGTGACCGTTTCAAATCCGCGGTGCGGGTGTTCGCCCACCCCGCGTGGATGGTCCGTCGGTGCAAAGTACTGCGGTCCCGCATAATCCAGCATCAGAAACGGACTCACGTCGCGATCAAGATCGTTGCTCGGAAACAAGTTCCTCACCGGGAATCCATCGCCCACCATATGAGTCGACCCAGGCTGATACACGCCGAGGATGTCCTTTGTCGTCATTACCGTTTCAGTAGTCATGGTACTCTCCTTTCTGCCATGTCCCCTCGCCATGCTTCCGAAGGAAACATGACGACGTTTATCTTTCCAGACGTTCAGCAATCACTTGATCAATCGACCATCGACCGGCTCCCGTCACTAACAAGGCGGCGGCCATCCCGATCACCAAGATATGATACTCGTACCCTTCACCCTGTTGCTGCCCGAACCAATTCATAAAGAAGCCATACGGAAGGTGGGCCATCGTGATGGCTCCCAGCATGATCACGATGAGACTCGCCGCATTGAACCTCGTCAGGAATCCCGACAGCAATCCGAGACTCCCGAAGAATTCTCCGATGATGACGAGAAACGCGATGACCCATGGAAGCCCTAGCTTCTGAGTAAAAAATCCCATGGTGCCGTCAAACCCGAATCCGCCGAACCAGCCGAGTAACTTTTGAGCGCCGTGTGGAAACATCACGATGCCGAGACTGAAACGAAGAATGAGCCCAATCCAGCCATCATCTGTTTGGAATAGTCGCCGCATCGCCCACCTCCCGTTGACTGAGCCGGTTCCCCAAAACGCTTGCCCCTGACGATAGTATAATAGTTCTAGTTAGAACTAAGTCAAGTGGGAAATGGCCTTGAGAGGAATCGCGAGTGCGGCCGCGCCCGATTACTTTCTCTCTTTGATGGCTCGTTCGACTTCGCGGCCGGCTTCGCGTGTTTTGATCGACTCGCGGCGGTCGTACAGCTTCTTGCCCTTTGCCAGCCCGAGTTCGACCTTGGCATGGCCGCGCTTCGTGAAATAGATGCGGAGGGGAATGAGCGTGAGGCCCTTCTGTTGGGTTTTGCCGAGCAGCTTACTGATCTCTTTCTTGTGCAGCAGCAGTTTGCGGACACGGAGCGGATCGTGGTTCATGATGTTGCCGTGGCTGTACGGACTGATGTGGCAATGGTGCAGAAAAACTTCTCCGTCGCGCACGGAGGCGTAGCTGTCTTGCAAGTTCGCTCGCCCGTCGCGCAGGGACTTCACCTCGGTGCCCTGCAGAATGATCCCGGCTTCGAACTTCTCTTCAATGAAATACTCGTGGTACGCCTTGCGGTTGGTGACGACGGCTTTGTCGCTCTCTTCTTTTGACATGGGCTTCCTGCGGTTCGGAGTCTTGACCCTTCCACACCCTGGCACTAAGATGCCGGCATGGCCCGCTCTCATCCGCTCGATTCGTTCGGTACGATCCTTTCAGGACTGGCGAAACGCCTGGGCCTGGAATCCCGCCTGGCTGAACTCCGTCTTCAGCACCACTGGCGCGACATCATCGGCGAGCCGACCGGATCGCATACCTGGCCGGACCAGATCCGCTTCAAGAAGCTGTACCTTGTCGTGCAAAACTCCGTCTGGTTGCAGCAGCTGACCTTCTTAAAGCCGACTCTGTTGGCAAAGATTCACGCTGCAACGGGACCCGACTTGATCACCGAAATCGTCTTCCGCGTGGGTGAAATACCGGTTGCTGACAAGCACACGGCCGCCGCCGGAAAAGCCGCGGCCTCTTCGACCGCGAGCGACCAAGCCTTGACCGAAGCCTCGGCCCATGCCGCAGCCGTACAGGATCCTGATTTGCGGGCCCGGCTGGCACAGGTGATGGCGGACGCGCTATCCCGCTCCGGTCACTAAGGCTTCGCGGCGACCGCTTCTTTAAACAGCTGCCTGGAGTAAGCGGCCGTAGCCGCCGAGTCCGGACCCTCGACCAGCGGACCGATCCGGCCTTCTTCTTCCGACTCGGTCAGTTGATAAAATCCCCTGAGTGCCCGTCTAAATCCCTCGCGGACTTCCCTGTCCTCCCCTGTCAGATACTTGTGCAGAATCTCCGCTTCCGCCCACGCGTCATGCGTAAAGATATAGATGGTAATCCGGCGATAGCGGCTTTGCGGATCATCGGGCGTCGTGGGTCTGATTTTCATCCCGCCGAAGTTTCTCGTCTCATGACCGACTTTACGAAACCGCTCGATGAGGGTTTCGATTTCGGTGTCGCTCGTCCAGGGCGGCACATGCACGGAGACGGCCGAGCCTTCCTGCGAGCCGATGCTGTATGGCGGGATCGATCGGTCCGGCCGGCTGAGGTACATGCCGCCCCAGATCAAGCCGAACGATCCGAAGAAGACCATCAATGCAAGCTTGACGACGATGTCCAGCGGTTTTTTTGGGGGAGCGGCCGGCGCCTGGGGCTTCACGTCGTCCATGGAAGGAAGAGGAGACAATGACGCATAGGATCCAGCCCGCGGCTTAGGCGCCGGCACCCTCGTCGGGCCCGACGTCCTCTCGCTCGACCACCTCCGCAAGTCTCGCCACACCGATGACTCGGTCCTCGTCTCCCTCAAGATCCAGCACCCGCACACCTTGGGTGTTGCGGCCGACTTCGCGGATGTCGTCCACTTTGCAGCGGAGCACTTTGCCCTGGGCGGCCATCAGCATAATTTCATCGCCGTCCCGGACTTGCAGAAATCCGACGGCTGGTCCATTGCGCTCGGTGGTCTTGACGCTGATGATGCCCTTGCCGCCGCGACCCTGGATGCGATATTCCCCCACCGGCGTCCGCTTGCCATAGCCGCCTTCCGTCACAGTGAGAATCGCCGTCGTGGAGTCAGGCGTAATGGTTTCCATCCCGATCACTTCGTTGCCTTCCTCCAGCGTGATGCCCTTCACGCCGTAGGCGGTCCGGCCCATCGGCCTGACTTCCTCTTCCTTGAAGCGAATCGTCAGGCCTTGCTTCGTCCCGAGCAAAATTTCACGTTGGCCGTCCGTCAGGTGCACGCTGATGAGCTTGTCCCCTTCCTCCAGACCCAACGCAATGATGCCCCCTTGGCGGGGATTGCTGTAGGCGGACAGCTCCGTTTTCTTGATGATGCCTTTTTTCGTCGCCATGATGACGTACCGATCGTCGCGGTACTCTTTCACCGGGAGCGTGGCGGTGACTTTCTCGTTGCTCGACAGCGCGAGCAAATTGACGAGCGCCTTGCCTTTCGCCGCCCGGCCGGCTTCCGGAATCTCGTGGACCTTGAGCCAATAGACCTTCCCCGCGTCCGTGAAGAAGAGCAGGGTGTCGTGCGTGGAGGCGGTAAACAGCGTTTCGACGAAGTCTTCCTCTTTGACGCCCATGCCGATCTTCCCCTTGCCGCCGCGCCGCTGGGCGCGGTAGAGGGACACCGCATTCCGCTTGATGTAGCCGGTATGCGTGATCGTGACGATCACTTCTTCTTCCGCAATCAAATCTTCCAGGCTGATCTCCGCCTCTTCCTTCACGATCTGTGTGCGCCGATCGTCCTTGTACGCCTCGCGGATCTCCGCAAGCTCGTCCTTGATGATCGTCCGCACCAACGCTTCGCTGGCCAAGACCGACTTGAGGTATTCGATCTGCTTGAGCACTTCCTGATACTCCTCGATCAGCTTCGCCCGCTCCAGCTGCGTCAGCCGCTGCAGCCGCATGTCGAGGATGGCGGTGGCCTGGATTTCGCTCAACCCGAATTGCCGCATCAAGCCGGCGCGGGCTTCATCGGGAGACTGCGATCGCCGAATCAAGGCAATCACCGCGTCGAGATTGTCGAGGGCGATCTTGAGGCCTTCCAGAATATGGGCGCGTTCCTCCGCCTTGCGCAGTTCATAGGCGGTTCGCCGCACGACCACTTCCCGCCGGTGCTCGAGAAAGTGATGCAGGATCTGCTTGAGATTGAGCACTTCGGGGCGATTGTTGACCAGCGCGAGCATGATCACGCCGAACGTCGTCTCGAGCTGCGTATGCTTGTAGAGATTGTTCAAGACGACCAGCGGAATCTCGTTGCGCTTCAGCTCGATCACGACCCGCACGCCTTCGCGATCCGACGATTCGTCGCGCAAATCGGAAATGCCCTTGATCCGGTCTTCCTGGATCAGTTCGGCGATCTTTTCGATCAGCTTGGCCTTATTGACCTGATAAGGGATTTCCGTGACGATGAGGCGCTCGCGTTCCGTCCGTTCGTCCGTTTCGACCACGACTTTCGCCCGCAACTTCAGGAGCCCGCGTCCGGTCTCATACGCGTCCTTGATCCCGCTCATGCCGTAGATAAAGCCGGCCGTGGGGAAGTCGGGCCCGGGAATCTTCTTCATCAACTGAGGAATGGTGACGTCGGGGTTTTCCAACAGAAGCAGCAGCCCGTCGATCACTTCGCCGATGTTGTGCGTGGGAATGTTCGTGGCATAGCCGACCGCGATCCCGCCGGCGCCGTTGATGAGCAGATTCGGCACCTTCGTGGGAAGCACGAGGGGCTCCGCCCGGGATTCGTCGTAATTCGGACCGAAGTCGACCGTTTCCTTGTCGATGTCCGCGAGCATTTCCTCGGCGAGCTTCGTCATGCGGGCTTCGGTGTACCGCATGGCCGCCGGGGAATCGCCGTCCATCGACCCGTAGTTGCCTTGGCCGTCGACCAAGGGATAGCGCATGTTGAAGTCCTGCGCCATCCGGACCAGCGTGTCGTAGATCGCCG
>CAYNLM010000105.1:0-14257 GCA_964398045.1 uncultured Nitrospira sp.
GTCATACTGGCCGCGCGAGGCGAGCAACTGGGCCTGTTGGAGAACTTTGCTACGATCGGAAGCCACAAGAAACCCTCTATCAAGAAGAATAGGCAAACGCTAACAGTATCAATAGGTTTTGTCTAGAAAATGCACGAATCACAATGCATTAGTCAGACGGACGCACTGCTCGACAAAATACGAAAATACGATGGGCCTGTCCCCCTATCGGAAGACAGGCCCATCAACATAAACCCCTGTGATACGATTCGTTTACGAAGCCGGGACGGCCGACTTCAGGACGTTGGCCGCCTGAGGTCCTTTGGCTCCCTGCACGATGTCGAATTCGACATTCTCGCCTTCCTTCAGCGTCTTGAACCCGTCGCCTTGCAGGGCGGAATAGTGGACGAAGACATCTTCCCCACTATCGAGCCGGATAAATCCGAACCCCTTCCGATCATTGAACCACTTCACGGTACCTTTAGTCTTCACAAACCCCCTCCTTTCCTCAACGACCACGCGCAGTTACGTAGCCGGCCCAATAAGCCGTATATGGAAACCTATGAATGGGAACGTGACACGAATGTGGCGGGTGTGACCGACGGGCACCTGCAGGACGGTTGAATCGCTCACGGGACCCATCTAAAAAATAAAAATCGCGCTGGCATGTAACATAGCATCGACACCCTGTCAAGCGGATCTTTTCGTCCGGCGAATTCTCTCTCTCGGTTTACATGTCGGAGTGACTCCCCTATAGTGTCCGACAGGCCTCCAATCCAAGAGCCCCGTGATCTTACGAACCCTGCTTGATCGCTACATTTTCACCGAACTCCTCTCCCCGTTCGGCCTCAGTCTGGGCGCGCTTTGCTTCGTCATGCTGACCAGAGAACTGTTGCGCCTTGTGGAGCTGTTGGTCTCGAAAGGGGTCGGCTTCTGGTCGGTGCTCAAAGTATTCTCCATCCTGCTGCCGTCCTTTCTGGTGCTCACGCTCCCTATTGCCGGCATCATTGCCTCGATCACCGCCTTCGGCCGGTTGTCCTACGATAAAGAACTGGTGGCGATGCGCGCCGCGGGGTTGAGCCTGCTGCGGCTGTCGCAGCCGGTGCTCTTGTTTGCCGTCTCGGTGTTCAGCCTCACGCTGTTGCTGTCGCAATGGGGACAACCGTGGAGTTCGCTGAATCTCAAAAAAGTGGCGCTCAATCTGCTGCGCGATCAGCTGGTGCTCTCCTTGGAACGCGGCACGTTCAACGAGCCCATCCCCAAGATGATGATTTACGTGCAGGACAACGCGAACGGCCGCGCGGCGAAAGGCATCTTCGTGTCGGATGAGCGCACGGCGGAGGAACCCCGCGTCATCGTGGCCGAGCAATATCAGGTTCTGATGGATCCCGCCAACGATCAAGTGGCGTTGCGCCTGCTCAACGGCGTGATCCACAGCCGCCCGGATCAAATCGATCAATACGAGCAGATCGCGTTCACGAGTTACGATCTGAAACTGAATTTGAGCCAGAGCGGCTACGCCACCGCCGAGGAACGCCCCACGTACGAGGCGATCATGGCGCAATTGGAACAATCGCGGGGAAAAGATCCGACCGCGCTTCGGCGGCTGATGGAATATTACAAAGACCTGGCCTTTCCCACCGCCTCACTGGTGTTTTGTCTCCTGGGCGTGCCGGTCGGGATCGTGTCGAAGCGCTCCGGCCGCATCGGCGGCTTTGCCGTGGGCGTGCTGATCGTCGTGATTTACTATGTCTTGAACGTGGCGTGCGAATTTCTGGTGACCACCGGGGTGATTCCGCCTTTTGCCGGGGCCTGGCTGCCGAACGGCATCTTCGTCGTCGTCACGATCCTGTCTTTTCTCCAGATGAGCCGGCAATAACGCCATGACCATTCTATTCCGTTACATCTTCCGGGAATACGCCAAGATCTTCCTCATGTGCTTCGCCGGCCTCCTCACCATTTATCTCGTGATCGACTTCTTCGAAAAAATTCGACGCTTTCTCCGCTACGACGTCAGCATCCTGCCCCTGCTGACCTACTTCGCGCTCAAGATTCCGGCCATTTCGTTTCAAATCGCGCCGCTCGCCATATTGATGGCCACGCTGCTCACGCTGGGCCTGCTGTCTCGCAGCAATGAAATTACGGCCATGCGGAGTTGCGGCATCAGCCTCCCCTGGATCAGCTCCCCCTTTGTGGTCTTTGCCACAGGCATCGCGTTGGTTCTCCTGTCCTTCAGCTCAACCATCATTCCGCTGGCGTCGGAAAAGGCGGAAGAGATCCGGCTCATGCAGATCGAAAAGAAACCGGCGCCGCTGACGATCAAGGCGTCGCAGCCCTGGGCCCGCGTCGGCGCCGACGCGCTCATGCAAGTCAACGAAATCGACGTGGGAGGCGCGACGATTCGAGGGGTGCGGCTCTTCCATTTTGACCGAGGGTTCCGCTTGGATCGCATAACGGAGGCGGCGCAGGCACGCTATACGCCGCAGGGCTGGGTGCTCGTGAACGGCAATCAGCGTCGGTTCCATGCCGATAGCCGGGTGAACCTGATCGCCTTTACCGAGCAGCTGGTGGATATTCCACTCATTCCCGATGACTTCGCCACCTCGTTGTCGGGCGATACGGAAACGATGACGTTCAGGGAAATCCGAAATTACGTCGGCCGCTTCAGTCAGGAAGGCTTTTCCTTTACCAGGCTCCTGACCGACTACTATGGCCGGCTAGCTTTTCCGTTTGTGACGGTCATCATGGTGATCGTGGGTATCTCGTTGAGCCTGCGGCGCAGCGGCGTCCGCGGAGGGAGCATGGCCATGGGAATCGGGCAAGCCTTCATCGTCGGATTCTGTTATTGGACCACCCACTCCATCGCAATTGCGCTGGGCCGTGGAGGGATCCTGGCTCCCATACTGGCCGGCTGGATGGCCAATGTGCTGTTTGCGAGCTTCGGCCTCTATCTGCTGCTGAAAGTCCGCTATTGAAATCCGCTGCCTCCGAGTTGACTGCGTGCGGGCCTTCCGGTAAGTAGAGACACGATGAGTCTGCGATAGAAGGAGAGCGTTCGTGCCCACGCGCGTCGTCATCACCGGTCTTGGAGTCGTCTCGCCCATCGGCATCGGCGTGAGCGAGTTTTGGAAAGCCGCGCTGGCCGGCCGTTCGGGCATCTCCGCCATCGAGTCCTTTGACCCGTTTCCCATGGACGGCTATCGCTCAAAGGTGGCGGGGCAGGTCCGCAACTTTTCTCCGGAACAGTACCTGCCCTCCCAGCAAGCCGACCGCGTCGATCGCTATGCGCAATTCGCGTTGGTCGCCGCCAAGGAAGCGCTGGCCGACGCCGATCTGATGATGGCGAAGGAAGCGCCGCATCGGGTCGGCGTGATTGTCGGGGCAGGCATGGGCGGGATGGTGATGGGGGAGCGGGAAATCACGCAACTCTATCAGCAACAGAAGCCGCATCGGGTCCATCCGAATTTTATTCCCGTCATCACGTTGAACTCCGCCTCCGGCATCGTCGCCATGGCCTATGGGGCGAAAGGTCCGAACCTCACCATTTCGACGGCCTGTTCATCCAGCGCCCATGCGCTCGGCCAGGCGCTGCAGTGCATCCGCAGCGGTCAAGCGGACGTAGTCGTGGCGGTGGGCGCGGACGCGAGCATTACGCCGCTGGTCTTTGCCGGGTTTTGTTCCTTGCGCGCGCTGTCGAGCAAATACAATGACACCCCCGAGCGGGCTTCGCGTCCGTTCGATCAAGGACGGGATGGGTTCGTCATGGGTGAAGGCGCCGGTGCGTTGGTCGTGGAATCTTTAGCCCATGCCAAGAAACGGAAAGCCCGCATCTATGTCGAGCTGGCCGGTTATGCGGCTACGAGCGAGGCCTATCACATGGTGATCCCGCGGGAGGACGGCGAAGAAGTGGCCATGACGATGAATCTGGCCCTCAAATCCGCCGGCGTCGCCCCCGCACAGGTGGACTACATCAATGCCCATGCGACGTCCACGACTATCGGCGATGCGGTGGAAGCCAAAGCCGTGCGGCATCTCTTCAAGAGCCGGGCGGATAAGATCGCCATCAATGCCACCAAGTCGCTCATCGGCCACACGTTAGGCGCGGCCGGCGCGATCGGCGCCGTGGCCTCGTCTCTTGCCATTCACACCGGAGCCATTCATCCCACGGCCAACTATGACCACCCCGACCCGGCCTGCCGTCTGGCAGGGATCAGCCGCGCGGTCCAGGAGCGAAAGATTCGCGCTGCGCTCCTGAACGCTTTCGGGTTCGGCAGCAACAATGCGGCGGTCGTCCTAAAGAAGTTTGTGGCCTGAGAGACTCTTCCGGCACAGTCATCTTGATGAAGGATTCGCGCCATGACCGATCGCACGATTGTCTCAAGGATCATTGAAGCCCTTGCCGAGTATCTGAAGCGGGACGCCTCCTCCATCACGGAACAGCATCATCTGCGGGATGACCTGAGCCTGGACTCCATGGCAGTGATCGAGCTGCTTTACAAGATTGAAGAAACTTTCAACATCCAAATTCCCGACCAGGATTTGACCGCCTTGAGCACCGTGGGATCGGTGGCTGCCTATGTCCAAGGACGCCTGGCTCCGGCAAAGGCCGCTCCGGCAACGGCGACGAAGGCGGCGCCAGCCAAAACAGGTTCCTCTCGAACGGCGAAAACAAAAGCAGCCGCCAAATCCACGCCTCAGAAAAAGAAACGGTGACGATCGATGACCCCCACTGAATCATCCGTCGCCGTCACCCTCGCTGACGTTCATGCGCTCGTCGGTGGAGAACTCCACGGCAGCGGCACGGCGACCATCTTCACGCTCGCCGGTCTTCAAGAAGCCGATCCCACGGCCTTGTGTTTTATCGCCAACGACAAGGCCCTCAAGTCCGTTCACGATCTGCGTGCCGGCGCATTGCTGGTCCATCGCCACTTCAACAATCTCGCTATTCCACAGATCGTCGTGGGCAATCCCCTGCTCGCATTCGCGCAAGTCGCTCAGAAGTTTTTTGTGAAGAAGCCGGCTCCACGGGGGGTTGCCTCAGATGTGACGCAAGGCACGGATGTCCGCATCGGGGCCGATCCCTCGATTTGGCCGTTCGTCACGCTCGGGGATCGCGTGACGATCGGAGCCCGCGTGACGCTCTATCCCGGTGTGTTCGTGGGTTCGGATTCGACCATCGGAGACGATGCGGTGTTGTACCCCAATGTGGTGGTTCGGGAAGGCTGCTCGCTCGGCGCGCGAGTCATTGTGCACAGCGGCACGGTGATCGGCGCAGACGGCTTCGGTTATGTGCAGCATCAGGGCCGTCATCACAAGATTCCTCAACTCGGAGGCGTCATCATCGAGGACGACGTGGAACTGGGAGCCAACGTGACGATCGATCGGGCCACGCTCGGCCACACCATCATCAAGCAAGGCACCAAAGTCGATAACTTGGTGCAGATCGCCCACAATGTGTCTGTCGGAGAGCACTCCATCGTGGTCGCGCAGGTCGGCATCGCCGGCAGCACCACCGTCGGTCATCACGTCATGATCGGCGGACAGGCCGGTCTCGGCGACCACATTCATGTCGGAGATCAAGTGATGATCGCCGCGCGGGCCGGTGTAAACCGGAGTTTGGAACCAAACCAGATTGTGTCAGGCGCTCCTGTCATGCCGCATGAGACTTGGATGAAAGCTCAAGCAGTAATCCCGCGCCTCCCGGAACTCCGGCAGCTCGTCCGCAGTCTGGAGCAACGGGTGGCGACCTTGGAAGGCCGATTGAGCAGTGCATCACGTGAAGGGAAGCGGAATCCACGCGGCAAGAAATAGCATGCGCTCGCCGGTTTATTTCAGCACCCTCCGCCACAAGAAGAGTCTGGCCCAGTAGAACCCCGCCCAAGGCATAAGCAGCGCAGGTATGACGTTCACCTGCCCATAGAAGGCCGCCGCAAGGGCGCTGCCGATCAGCAAGGCAATGCCCGCCGCATACGCAAACGGAACGAGCGGACGCCCCGCATGGTCGATCGTCAGGGGCTGGGGCTCTTTCTTCACCTTCCCGCCCGGCTTAACAGCCGACACCCTCCTCATACGAGCCGCGAGGACCTCGGGAAACCGTCTGAAGACAAATTGATGATAGCGGGCTTGGGCGATGCCAAGGACGAGACCCAATACGATCAATGCGGAGCTTTGATAAAACGTGTCCCACGTATAGCTGTCGGTCGCCATCAACTGATAGCCCAGTCCACCGACGCCCCCGATCAAACAAATCAATCCGACAAGCCCTGACGGAAACAAGATGTAGGACTTCACGTACTCTTGTGCTTGCTCCCTGACTTCTTCCGGTCGGCAAACGGTGACGAGTCTTGGCACCAGATCCTCACCTTGATTGGAAATATTTTTTGACGAGGCAGCATTATAGCGATCCTGCACAAGACTTCAACGCGTACAACAATGAACGCGTCCATGCACGATGCCCGCATCGGCATCCCGATCCATCATCCGGTTCATTTTTTTCATACAGGGCCGGCACTTTTTGATCGCCGGGTGGCGAATGCTTCTAGGCACGCTCCGCTCGACACCTCATCGGCTGCGTTGCCCTTTCGCTGTTGAGAAAAAGCGCCGGCGACGGTTGTTTTCCGCTGGGCAACGAGACAATCGTGTCCTCGACAGCGCCACGCCTTCTGCCTGCAGCGCATTTGCTGTCCGTATCGCTCATGCGCCGGCAACCATGTCCACAAAATCTGTGCGTGACTTGTGGATATCCATGTGAATGAGCAGCCGGGAGGCGTTCCCGCGGCGATTTCAACCATACTGCCCAATTGTTGGGCAGTACTTTGATAAGAGAATCGGATGGTTAAGCGGAATAGGGAGGTGGAAATCGGGGACCACCATCTATAGGGCTCACATTGGAAATCAATGGGTTATGTTTCAGCTGAACGTTGTCTTCTCAAGTAAAGGGAGGCTGTGCTTAGACGGGAAGAATTTCTTCGATGGCAGCCCGCTCCAAACGACCCAGTGTGACCCATTGCTCGGCCATCGGAACGAGCGCGTTCAGCCGCTCTTCAACGGCCTCCAAACGCTGCGGCAAGGTGTCCAATTTCTTATACGCGGTCACCGTGAGAAACGATTTGAGCCCTTGCAAAAACATCGTGATCGTCGCGGCATGGATCGTCTTCGCGCATTCGTAGAGGGCCTCCACATGCGCGAGAATCGGGTCTAATTGCGACGCGGTCACAAAATCTGGGGCGCCCTCTTCTCGCAACTGGGCGAGCACCGCCGTCATGGCAGGGACACGTTCGTGTACTTCCCGTAAAAACTCCTCGTCCAACCGATCGAGCTCGCGCAGAATGCGTTCGATCGTGCCGACACCGATCTGATCCGGCTCCGCGCTTTCCTGTTCGGCGCGCTGGATGACGGCTTCCAGTACATCCCGCGCCGGTTGGACCGAACGAGCACGCACCGATTGCAGTTCCCGCAAGGCGCTCAGCAACGGCATCGACGTGGCTACTCGTTCCACCATCGGTGGAAGAGTCGGCTCGCTGGCCGCTTCCCTCGGCTCCTCCCGTTCAGAGGTCGAAGGCGGCCATATATCCTGTTCCGTCGTTTGTTCGGCACCGGACTCACCCTCGGCCAAGCGATGCACGGCCGCGGCGATCCGATCGAGCCCCGATTGCAAGGAACGGATCGTCTCCGACATGGACTCGACCTGGGCGCCACCCACATCCCGCAAGATCGGCAACAGATTCGATGCCATGGCTTCAATGTGGAAAAGTTGAACAGTCGAGGCCGATTTGGCGAGATTCGTGATGCCGTTCAGAATGAACCCATAGAGCTTGGAACGGACAGGACCTTGCGCTCCGGTCCCGAGCTTCTTCAAGGCCGTCTGGATCTGGGCCAGCCATTCGCGCGCTTCGAGTGCGAACAAGCCGACGATCTCTTTTCGAAAGTTTTGATCGGCCCAATCCCCGGAAGTCGTCCACACCGGTGGGACGGTCGCCGGCTCTTCCGGAGATGCCGCCGGTTCCTGCGGAGGCGTGATCCGCGTTTCGACCACTCCTTGAATCGCGGTGGCGATGGCATCGAGGCTCTCCAGCAAGGACGTGAAGTGATCGGACGCCACCACTGCCGGAGTTGCCGCCTCCGCTTTCATCCCGCTCTCCGGAAACGTCACCCGACCGACAACGGGAGGATTCACCGTTTCGATGATGGAGACCAGCGGCGTCAGGCTGAGATCCACCTGTCTGACGTCCTGGAGGTCGCCGCTGTCGTCCTCCGTGACCCGCACCACCGGACGGAGCGGATAGCGGCTATTGACGCGAATCACCGTTCCCACTTCTCCCGTCGTCAGCCGAACAGTGGTTCCCAGCGGATAGACCGAGAGCTGTTCCACGAGCGCCTTGAGAATTTCGCGCGGGAACGTGGTTCGTTCGCTCACCAACAACTCCTTCACGGCTTGATGCGGAAGGAGCCGCCGACGATAGGGGCGCTCGCTCACCAACGCATCAAACACGTCCACCACTCCAAGGATCTGGGCCATCTCGCTGATTTGCCGCCCCTTCAGCCGATTGGGATAGCCTTGGCCGTTGGATCGCTCATGCGCTTGGCGGACCACTTGCGCCAACCACTGATACTCGGCTCCTGCCCGATGAATGACCTGATAACCCAGTTCCGGATGCTGTTCGATCAACATCCGCTCATCCTGCGTCAACCGACCGCTCTTGGCGATGATGGACTGCGGCACCGCAAAGAGTCCGATATCATGCACCAACCCGGCGAGAGCCAGCCGCTCCAGTTCCTTGCCATAGTATCCCAGGCCCACGCCGACCTTCGTGCCCACGATCGCGACATTGATGAGGTTGGTGATCAAGGGCGAGCCGGATGGACTGGAAAGGGCTTCCACGATGAGTTCATCATTCTGTTTCAGCGCGGAAACCAGCCTCGACGCCAGCGCCTCCAGCCGTTCTATTCGAAGCGGGCGTTGACTTTGGATGGCCGAGGCCACATCGGCCAATTCGGTTTCCGCCTCACGATACCAGTTCATACACCATTCTATCCCTTCTCTCGGCATGACTCTGCAGCAGCATCCCCTCGCCGATCCGCTTCACGACCCCTCGTCGGATGCGGGACGCCTTCGCGAGACTTCCCGCGTAGAGACATAAATCGCAGAGCGAGTTGATCAGGCGGCACACGCCACCCGAGTAAGTATAAATCAGCGTCACGGCGGCGGGCGAGAAGATCTCCCTGGTGCAGCCTGCCGCCGCAAGACGCCCGTGAATGTAGGCCTTGGTCTCCGCTCGATTGAAACGCTCGAGGTGATAGTGGATCGCCACCCGTTGCGCCAACTGCGGGATGTCGGCGACACGTTGCCGCAACTCCGGTTGACCAAGTAAGACCAACGTCATGAGAAATCGATCGTTCAATTGGAAATTACTCAGCAGGCGAAGCTCTTCAAACACACCGTCCTGCTCGATCGCCTGTGCTTCATCGACCAGGATCACCGTCTCGATTCCACGATGATAATTTGCCAGGAGCTGGTCGTTTAAACGGCGCAGCTGCTGGGCCTTGCTGCCGGTCGGATCCACCCCGAGCTGAAACAGAATCTCGCCGAGAAATTCGCCCTCCGGCATCGAAGGATTCGCGACCAGACCGACTTCGTACTGCGAACGCGGCAAGCTGAGGATGAGCGAGCGGGTCATCAACGTCTTGCCGCTGCCGATCTCGCCGGTCAACATGACAATCCCTTTACGCCCGTGAATCCCGTATAGAATCCGCTTCCTGGCCGCTTCATGCTTCGTCGAGGGCACGTAGAACCGGGGATCGGGAACGTTTTCAAACGGACGCAGGGCGAGGCCCCAGTGGGGCTCGTACGCCCAGTCCATCGGTCCGGATGAAACCGCTGCTGTCTCGGTGAGAGATACGGGCACAGTTGCTCCCATTGACTTGAGTACAGCCTTAGCCATGAGTGGGCAACAGATTACCGATGGCGGCGCGCTCCGCTCGGCCGCTGTCGACCCACGCTTGGATGGTCAGCATCAACGTCCGAAGACGTGATTCGACCGCCTCATATTTCTTTGCGGCAATCGCCACCCGTCGCTGCGTCACGAGAGTCAGAAAACTGTGCAATCCCATAAAGAACGTCATGGCGTGCGATGCATTGACCTGCTGAGCCGCCGTCCACAATTGAGTCACTTGTTCCTGAACGGCTTGCAGTCGCTCCAGAGAGCCGGTCGGCAGGTCCGCTTCCTGCTTTAGTTGAGCGATGCCTTCGGTCACATGCGGCAGCTGTTGCTGTACAGCCGCAAAAAATGCCTCTTCCGCCTCCGCCAATCGATCGAGAAATTGACGCATCGACGTCACATCGCATAGTGACACGCCGTTGTTCATCAATCCTTGAATCTGAGCCATGACTGTCTGCACCAGATTGCGGGGAGAGGCTTCGGGGCCGGCTTGGCGTTGCTGTAAACTCTGAAGCGCCGAGAGCAACTCGCTCGCCGGAATCGTCAGGGGGAGAGACTCAACCGCTTCGGCGCTCTCGGCCTCGAACGTCACGCCGGTCGCCCGCGTGAGCGCGGTGTGAATGTGGCCGAGTTGCTTGCAGAGCAAGATGAAATCGTTGGTCGAAATTTTGGCGGCGGGATTCTGAACGGCTTCGGCAAACGGAAGAGCCGAAAAGCTCGCCCGCTCGACGTCGCTCAGACTGATCGTCGCCGCGGAGCCACCTAGATTGGTGATGCCGGCCTTGATCGTCTGGGCGAGCTTCAGATGGCGGTCAGGCGCCGGACCCTGCTGCAATTCATCCAGCGCGACATGAATCTGTTGAAGCCACTCATGCGCCTCTTGGACAAAGAGTTCGATGAGCTCTTTTTGAAAGGCATCTTCTGCTTCGACGGCCATCGGTCTTGGTTCCTCAGGGACATCCTGGTCATGCGGACAGTCCGGTGATGTGAATCAGGACCGACCCTTCCCGTTCCCGAGCTGCGAGGCCAACCCGGCAATTTCACCCAGCTTGCGCGCCATCTCTTCGAATCGCTTGGTGGCATGCTCCGCCGCCTGTTCAGTCTCGGACACCCGGCGAGCCAACAATCCATTCCGATCCCGCTCCGTCGCCAGAAGCGATTCGACTTCTTTCAGTTTCGCTGCAGTCTGTTCCAATCGGCGGGCACTGTCGGCCGTCTTCTGTTGTTCTCCGGCCAACAGCTCCTCAAGCTCGGTGACACGCCGGCTGTGGCGTTCAGCCTCAGCCAACTTCCCGCTCAACTCACCGACACGCGCCCGTTCGCCCACGAGGGCTGTTTCAGCCTCTTTGACCGTCTGTTCCAGTTCGGCGGCGCGATGCTCTTCACGAACCAGACGCGTCTCGAATTCCTTTCCTCGGGCGGCGGCTTTTTCCAAGCCGGTCAATTGTTGAACCAGTTGCGCAGCGGCGGCACGCTCCGCATTGAGCGTGGCATCGAGTTCGGCCACCTTGTTCAACGCTTTCTGCAGTCCCTGCGCCTCCTGTCTCAGCTTCGCGGTGAGATCCTGCTCCGCCTTGAGAGCATGCTCCAGTTCAGACAGCTTGGCCAGCTGTTGCTCGTACCGAGAGACCTGGCCCGCCAGTTCCGCGGATCGTTGCCGCTCCGCCTGTAACTGCGACTCCAGTTCCGTTTGGCGCGCCGCAGCCGCTTCAAGTTCCGCCACCCGCCTTGCCAGATCCGCGGATCGCGTCTGTTCAGCATGAAGCTGCCCTTCCATTTCTTTCAGGCCGGCGACTGCCTGGCGATAGGTCTCGATCTGCTCCTCCGACACACGAGGCACGCTTGGCTGCTCGGCTGCCGGCGCAGAGGCCGCCGGGCGAGGAGCCGCCGCCGGCGCGGGCTCTTGACGCTTGGCAAGAAGTTCCAGGACTCGATCCTTGAGGGACGTACCCTGGAACGGTTTCTTCAACACCCCATCGGCATGGCAGGACTCCGCTTGCTTTGTCACTTCCTCATTGACGATGCCCGAAATCAGCAGCACGGGCGTCGTGGCAAGCATCGCATTGCCGCGTACGAACGCGCAGACCTCATAGCCGCTCTTGTCGGGCATAATGACATCGGACACAATCACGTCCGGCCGCTCTTTCGAAAGATAGGCCAGCGCTTCTTCTCCGTTTGCCGCCAATGTCACGCCAAGCCCCGCCTCGGTCAGCAGACGCTCCGCGACTTTCCGGACTGCAATACTGTCGTCGGCAACCAGAACCTTCGGCATACCTGCTCCCTTCTACCCAGTTCTTACAATTCTCATCCTAAGCCATTCCCAGTTTTGCGAAGGACATAATCGGAATCTGATCGAGACCGCTCACAAAACTGCCCACCGCTTCAAATTCTCCTCCTTCATAGGCTTGCATCGCTGCGCTATCAAGAGTGTGCAGAACCGGCATATCCTCGTCAATACAGATAGCCATCGGTCCCAGGGGATGCTTGGCCGTCAAGCACAACAAGTCTTCGCCTTGCAAGGTCATGCGCAGCGAATCCGCCAGGTCGAAGACCGGCAACACGTCCCGATCCTTCCGCATCACTGCCGACACAAACGGAGTCCGGCTGGGAACCGGGATGCTCCCCTGCCATTCGGAGATGCCGGCCACCTCATCGGTTTTTACCGCTAGCCGACGGCCGCCTACGGAAAAGACCAAGAGCGGACACGACTGCGGGCCGGATCTTTGTTTTCGGCCGAGTGAAGAGCGGAGCATGTCTATACCTGGCCTCCGACTATGGCTTGTCGGACCGTCACAAACCGCTCATCCTGCCGCTCGACCGTTCCGATGACAGCGCCCTTGTCACATCCTTCCATGACCCAGGCAGGGTTGAGGATCATCGCCACGCTGTCGGCAAATAATATCAACCCTTGATACCACCGTTGTTCCTCTCCCTGAAACTGGCGGGGCAGCGGAAGCACCTGGGATGGTTCCAACTCTTTCAGCCCATGAACCTGATCCACGTGAAGATGTCCCCTTGCATTTTCCTTCCTGAGCAGAACGACGCGTGTCTCCGGACCATTCAGATCTGATGGCAATTGAAGTCGCGCGGCCAAGTCGATCCTGACGTAGGTCTCCCCCTGCACCGTCAACACCGGCACGGCCCCGGCCTCTTCAATTGTCAGTAACCCCTGCACGTGATCGGCGTGCAGGGCAAAGTGGGTTCCGCCAAGCGTCACGATCAGAAATCGGACCGTCGGCGCGAAGAATGTTTTGGCGTGACGATTCCGCAGACTCATTCCATAACCTTACGCATGACCATGCCCTTCACACCCGGATGCCGTGACGGCATAAAGCGGTTACTTTCGAACGGCTGGAGCGCGTCCCACCCACCGTTCCACTTCTTGCAAGAGAGCCCGCTCCTCCACCGGCTTGGCGACATAGGAACTGGCGCCGATGCTGATGGCCATTTGGCGGTGTTTGTCGCCCGCTCTGGTCGTCATGACGACCACGGGAGTCTGCTGGGTCTGGGGACGGCTTCGCAGCGCTTGGATAACCTCGAATCCATTCAGCTTCGGCATTTCCAAATCCGTAAAGATCAAGCGATAGGATTGCGCGGCGGCCTTCCTCAATCCGTCCTCCCCGTCAACCGCCGTATCGACTTGATATCCCGCGTTCTCCAACATTCTTCCGACGAATTTGCGGATGCTCAGTGAGTCGTCGATCAAGAGAATCGCCGCGCCGGCTTTTTCGTCTGGTGCGTCCTCCAGTGCCGTCGTTCCGTCGGTCAGCAGCGCGCCATCATCCGGCGCCGCGACGGCCACGGATTCATTCGATTCTCGCGCCATCAAGCGGCTTGGATCGATCACCAACACCACATGCCCTTCGGGATCGATCGTCGCCCCGCCGAACACGGAGCGCTCGAGCGGCTTCAACGAGCCCAGGGATTTGATGACGATTTCCTGTCGTCCCAGCAGCTCATCGACGGCGATGCCGATCGGACCCGTGATCGTCCGCACAATGACGATCGGCATCGCGATGTCGACCGTCCCCTGCTCTCGTCGGAGGAGATGCCTGAGCGACTGTACTTCGATAGCCTCCTCACCCAGACGCAGCACGGCTCGATCTCCCATCTGTTGCATGGAAGAGGCCGTCGGCATGGTGACTTCGCGCACGCTCGGCAAGGGAATGGCATAGCGCTCGTTGCCGGCCCGGACCAGCAACGCGGTCGCGATCAGCAGGGTGAGCGGCAAGTCGAGTGTAAACTTTGTCCCGACGCCCGGGACAGACTCCACATTAATATGGCCGTTCATCCCTTCTATGACTCGCTTTACCACATCCAGACCTACGCCTCGACCGGCC
>CAYNLM010000106.1:0-14222 GCA_964398045.1 uncultured Nitrospira sp.
ACGAGCGCCACGCCACCCACGACTCGCTCGGTTGCCATGACGCCCAATCTGGTAATGCCGGTTGCCCCTCAGGCACCGAGTCAGCCGCCACCTGTACCGGCAACACAGGTTCAGCCGCCTGCACAACCCTCGGCGCCGCTTCTTCCACTTCCCACTCAAACTGTTCCTCTCACGTCATCCGTGGAACCTCAGTCGGCCGGGGCACCTCCCGCACCTGAAAACGTTCCCACGCCTGTTACTGTGCACCCTCCAGCTGACACCAGCTCGCCTCCTCCAGCCGTTCGGCCATCTCCTCCCGAGGCTCCCGTGCCTTCGGTCGTTTCAGCCGAACCCCTAAGCCAGGAACCAACCGCCAAGCCCACCCCGACACCCGTATCAGCGACGGCACCAGAGGAACCCTTCTCTTCCCCTCGCACGCCATCGGCATCGCAATTCGCCACCCCGTTGAGAGAACAAGACCCGCTCGAGCTCATCCGCAAAGTCTGTCTGCGGTTCCACGCCGTCACCCGACAGCTTCGGCTCAGGAAAGACTACCGAGCCACCTTGGAGGTGGAAGACGACTACGATTTACAAGACCTGCTGTGCGCGCTGCTGAAAGTGGAGTTTGATGAAGTCGGCGTCGATGAATGGACTCCGCCCTATGCGGAAGGCGCTCCGAGGACGACGTTCCTCTTGCATCGCGAGCAAATTGCGGTGGTGGCCAAGAAGACCAGACCGGGGCTGACAATGAAGGAACTCGCCGACCAGGTCGCGGCGGATTCGGCCAAGTACAGCGTCCGAAACAAGTGCACCACTCTGTTTTGCTTTATTTACGATCCGGAAGGCCGCATCGGAAGTCCGAAGCGGCTGGAAACGGACCTCACCAGCGTCAGCGACCGCTATACCATCGAAGTGCTTGTCGCGCCAAAATAACATTATGCCCAAACCAAAACTCAAGACCGTCTCACCGACCCCCTCCTCATCCTCCGGCCCGGCCCCGCTGTTGACAGGACCGCAAGGACTTCGCTACGGTCAACCGCAACCCGCTCCCGCGGCGGTTCCCTTTACGATTCACGCGCCCACTTCCGGAGAACCTCTCATGTCGGATCGCGCCTATATCTTGATCAACGTGCTGCCGGGGCAGACCTCTTTCGTGGTCAAGGCCCTGGGCCAGATCAAGGAAATCAAAACCATCGACCCCTGTTGGGGCAAACCGGATATTATTTGCATCGTGGACGTGCCCGACCAAGACGCGCTGACTCAATTGGTGTTGAGCCGCATCCACGCGATCGAAGGCGTCACACAGACCGATACGCACCTCGTGTATCGCCTGAAGGAAGCGAAAGCAAAATGATTCGCAGGTTCGGCCCGGCCGCCCTTTTCACGGTGTTGCTCATAGGCTGCAGCAGCATGCCGCGCTCCTATGAGCCGGATATGATCGATGTGACGCTGCCCGCTTCGGCCAACCAGGTCAAAACCGCCGTCACCGACGTGTTGACTCGCGGCGGCTACGATGTCGACTGGAAAGACGAACAGACCGTCAGCACAAGCTATCGAGAAGAAGCCGGAGGTCCATGGGATTGGCTCTACCGTTGGCGGTTCGGGACCATCAAGAGCCGGGTGGAAGCTCAGGTGACGCCGTCAAGCGAACTGGCTACCCGGTTACGATTGCAGGTCCTCACGGAGGGGAAAGACGGGATCTTCACGAGCTGGGACGACGTGCAAAGCGCGCTGCCTCAGAGCGCCGAAAACCAGCTTCGGCTCATCAAAAACGCCTTGCACATTTTGTAGCCGACTAGCCCGACTCTTTCTCCGCAGCTTCCGCTTCGTCTCCCAGATCCAATCCAAAGCGTTCCGCCATCCGATACAACGTCCGGCGATCGATGCCCAAAATCTTGGCCGCTTTCACTTTATTGCCTTTCGTCTCCTTCAGCACTCGGACGAGATGACGCTTTTCCACTTCCTCAAGCGTGAGACAGGCCTCGTCGTCGCGATCGCCTTTCGCAGATCGCTCCTCCTCGGGTGCAGCGCTGTTGCGAATGGCTTCCGGAAGATCGTCCGGAGTCAACAACGGCCCATGGCTCAGGGACACCGCCCGCTCAATGGCATTTGCCAGCTCGCGGACGTTGCCGGGCCAGCGGTATTGCGTCAGCAGCGCCATAGTTTCCGGCAAGAGTCCCCGAACCACGCCGGGCGACCCTGCGGCGCACTTGTGAAGGAAATGATGCGCCAGCATCGGAATGTCCTCTTTGCGGTCCGCCAATGACGGCAGGGTAATGCGCACGACATTAAGCCGGTAGTAGAGATCGTCGCGGAACTTCCCTTCTTTGACGAATTGCTCCAAATCCCGATTGGTCGCGGCAATGATCCGTACATCGACCTTCAGCGACCCCGTGCCGCCGACACGGCGCACTTCCTGGTCCTGCATCACGCGCAGCAATTTGACTTGCAACGCCGGTCCCAGTTCGCCGATTTCATCGAGAAACAGCGTGCCCCCGTTGGCCGCCTCGAACAAGCCGGCCTTCGTCCCGACCGCGCCCGTAAAGGCGCCTTTCTCATAGCCGAACATTTCCGATTCGAGCAGCGTATCGGGCAGCGCGCCGCAGTTGACCGGGATGAAGGGCTTGTCCCGCCGCGGGCCGTTCGAATGGATGGCGCGGGCGATCAGTTCCTTGCCGGTTCCACTCTCGCCCTGCAACAGGACCGTGCTCCTGCTCTCCGACACGCGGGCCACCAGTTTGTACACTTCCAACATCGCCGGGCTGCTGCCGACCAACGGCGACCACTCGTCTTTCCCTTTCAGCTCTTCCCGGAACCGCGCATTCTCCCGGACCAACCGGCAATGGTCGAGGCTGCGCTGCACCACCAGCTTGATTTCTTCTTTCTTGAACGGCTTGGCCAGATAGTCGTAGGCGCCCTGCTTGATGGCCTCGATCGCGCCTTCCAGCGAGCCGAATGAAGTGAGCAGCACGATCGACGTGTCGGGACTGAATCGCTTGAACTCCCGCAAGACCGCAAAGCCATCGACCGTCCCCATCCGGATATCGGTGAGGACGACGTCGACCCGCTGCTGTTTCCCGCGCTCGATCGCATCGGCGCCGTTCGCAAACGCCTCCACGTCATAGCCTTCCTTTTTCAACGCCTCGGCCAGCAACTCGCGGGCCACGGCATCGTCATCGGCGACCAATATTTTCGCTGGTTCCATAGAGGCTCCTACGCGACGGCAACGAAAGGGGAACTGAGACCTGGCAAGGATAGCACGACCGTCGTCCCTTTCCCTACTTCGCTTTCGATGGACAAATGTCCCCCGTGCGCCTGCGCGGTTTCACGGCTTAAGAACAGCCCGAGCCCCGTGCCTTTTCCCACCGCCTTGGTGGTGAAAAACGGCGTAAAGGCCTTTTGGAGATCTTCAGTCGGCATCCCGCAACCGGTATCGCTGACGGACACCGTCACCATGGTCGAGAACAGCCCTTCCACCGAGCGCTTCCCCATTTCCACTTCTTCAGGGGAGGCCGGTCTGGCACCGGCGCGAATCACCACCTCGCCCCCTTCCGGCGTGGCCGCCAACGCATTGGTCAGAAGATTGACGAGCACCTGATGAATCTTTTCCGCATCGGCCCAGACCATCGGGACGTCCGCTCCGATCTCGACGCGCAATGACACCCCCTTGCCATGATAGGCCGGCTCCAGCAGCGCGGCCGCAGGGCCGACCACACGATCGACCGACAGCCAGACCGGCTCCGGCTTCCGTTGGCGGGTGGAGGAAAGGAGATCTTGGATGATGCGGACGACCCGGTTCAACTGCCCATCGATGACGGCGATCCGCTTTTTCATATCGGGCGTGACGCTCGGCTCTTCACCCAACGCCTGCACATGCCATGCGATCGAATGCAGCGGCGTCCCGACTTCATGGGCGACCGACGCGACCAATTGTCCCACCGCCGCCAGCCGTTCGGACCGATTCAACTGATCTTTGATTTCCACCAACTGCGCGTTCGCTTTCAAGAGATTTTCCGTCTGCCGGGCGAGCGCCGCGCGCGCGGCTTCTTCCCGCGCCTTGCGCTCTTCCCACCTCATGCCGATGTACGCGACGACCAAGAGCACGCCGACGACGACGCTCCGATTGATCACCGCCGCCTGGAACCGGCCCGGCTTGGTCGGCTGCAGCAAGCCGGCGTAGGTCGCCACGACGCAGGCCAGCACCGTCGCCAGCATCAATTTGCGGTTGCGGAGAATCGCGACCAGGAGAATCGGGAGGACGTAGCCGTAGGCGCCCACGACGTTCGCCGGGGCGAATTTTTCGATGACTACGATGATGAGAAAACAGGCCGCGGCAACGGCGAGCACGAGACGGTTGCGATGCACCATAGTCGGTCGACTGCGCGGTCGCAGTTCACTGTTGCAGGAGGACTGTCTGTCTGCGGAGCACGAAGCGGGGACACGTGCTGCGCACCCTGTTCTTACACAAGAGGGCGCGCCGAACGCAACTGCGCCGCGAGGTGTTCGAACCGAGGATCCCCCATCAACTCATCCACCGACACCGGCAACTTGCGGCGCCAGTTCGGATGTTCATCGACCGTTCCGGGCACATTCGTTTGGACCCGCGCGCCGATCACATCCTCGATATTGGCCAGCACCATCCACGCGGGGGTGCGGGCCAGATACTGATGCACCGCTTCAGCCAATTCGGTCGTCATCGCCGGCGTTTGAGCGGGATCGTCCGGCACGCCGGCCGGCAGGAGGCCTTCCGACTTCAGCGCCGCCAAGATCCAGGTCTTCTCCATCTGCCGCTCGGCCAGCAAGCTGACGCGGGCTTGCTCGGAGGCAAACAGGCCCAGCTTGGCCCGCGTCTCAATGTCGGTGCCCTCCCAATAGCCGCTCAGCGTCGGCAGATCATGCGTGGTGATGACGGCCAGCGACTGGGCCGGATAGGCACCGGGCGGTTTGAGGGCGCCGGACCCCGTGCGCTCAAAATAAAATACGCGATAGGACAGGACGCCGGCGGCGGTGAGCCGGTCGCGCACCCAATCGGGGACCGTGCCGAGATCCTCGCCGATTACCAGCGCCTTCGCCCTCCTGCTTTCCAGCGCGAGAATCGCCAGCAGATCATCGGCGGGATAATGGACATAGGTGCCCTTGGAAGCCGGCAGACCGCGCGGAATCCAGAAAAGCCGGAACAAGGCCATCACATGATCGATCCTGATGGCTCCGCCGTACCGCAGATTGTTCCGCAGAATTTCGATGAAGTATTCATACCCGCTCGCGCGGAGCCGCACCGGATCGGCCGGCGACAATCCCCAGTTCTGGCCCTCGGGCGCGAAGGCATCGGGCGGCGCCCCGCAGTCCGCCTTCATGGCCAACACGTCTTGGAAGCGCCACCCATCGGCGCCGTACCGGTCGCTGCCCAGCGCCAGATCATGATAGAAGCCGATGGGCATGCCCGCCTCATGGGTTTTGCCGACGAGCGCGCCGAGCTGGTCGGCGGCCAACCACTGGAGATACTGAAAGAAGCGCACGCGTTTCATGTGCCGGCGCTTGAATTCGCCCACGGCCTCGGAGCCCGGCGTCCGGTACTGCTCCGGCCAATCCGCCCAGACGACGGATCGTGATTGGACAAATTGCCGCTCATCTTCCAGCGCCTGAAAGAGGGCGTAGCGCACCAGCGGCTCGCCTTCCTGCTGCACATACTGATGGAAGAACCATCCGCGCGCCGTCTTCGGTTTCAAATCCGGCTCGCGCCCTTCGAAGTTATCGCGCAGGAACGCCCGATAGCAGAGGTCGAGGACGGCTCGCTTGGCCGAAGCCACGGCGTTGTAATCCACGAATTCGCTGCTGCGCGCCGCCTCAAGCTGCGCGCGGAACGACGGATCGGCCAGCCGCTTCTGCACCTCCGGTGACGTTTTGCACTCGGCCACCTGATCCACATCGATGTACAGATCGTTCAGGAATAGCCGGCTGTTCGGTGAATAGGGGCTGATATGGTAGGGTTGCGAGTTTTTGAGCGCATGGAGCGGATTCAGCCCGAGCACACCGGCACCCAGCCTGCTGGCCCATTCGACGAGAGTCCCCAGGTCTTGAAAGTCCCCGATCCCCCAATTGCGGTCGCTGCGAAGACCGTAGAGTTGCAGTGAGAAACCCCACAGTCGCGCGCCCTTCTCGATCAGGTCGGGGATATAGCAGCGATCCGGCGCGATAATCAGGCGAAACTTCGCTTCGGCGTTCGCGCCGCCGCCCTGGGCCCAGGCCTTCACGTCGTAATAGCCCATGGGAAGATCCGGCGGCAGGGCGAAAGTCACCCGGATGTACCGGCGGCCGCCGATCACGCGAGCCTCTTCAACCGGAAGGCCCGGCCCTTCTTCTCGCTCATGGCGCTTCTCGCCGTTCTCCGCGTGAATGAGCCAATGGACTTGGATGCGGGCCTCGTCGGTATTTTCGCAGGGCAGATGCAGCGACCAGGTGCCGGAATCCTGGCCGAGATGCGCCACGCGCACAGGATCACACCCGCGAAGCCAGGGCCGGTTGTCCCATCCCGTCAATTCTTCAATCAAGGCCGGCCGATCCGCCACCCGAAATCCCATGGCCGCCAGGATCGCGCGCCGGGTGTCATCGCTCGTGACATGGTGGGCGCCAGCAATGTCGTGGTATTCCGCAGCAATTCCCGCTCGCTCCGCCAGGAGGCGAAGGAGTTCCGCTTCAGGCTGGTCGTACATTCGGCAGAGTGTGAGTGAAGATACCTATCAAGTCAAGATATCCGCTTGTTCTTCCGAGCAAGTACCGTCATTCACGATTCGAGCAACTCGTCCACCGACTCCATGAAGCACCGGAAATGAAACGTCCGGCAGGCGCGCTGAGCGGCAGTTCCTGGCACTCGATGTTCCCTTCACCGACTGGTGTGACTCCTGACTAGAAGAACGTGTAGCATGCATTCGTATGAACCGGCTGCCAGTCCTCGGAATCGCCCTTCTCTTGTTGATAAGTCTTCCGCTCCTCGGAGTGAAACTCGCAGACCAATCGGTCAAAGACTATCTGGAGTTTCCCCCGCGCACACACTTCGTCGCACATGCAGCATTTTCCTGGCCCGTCTTTGCCGGTCTTTCACTCGTAATCGTCGCGGTCCTGTCTTCCTTTCTCATTCGCATCAGTCGCTGCCTTTCGTCACTTCATAATAAAGAAGTGCGCTCGCCCGATACGCGTCGTCCATTTCCCTGGTGGGGATGGCTGGGAGCGGGCTGGACCCTCTGCGCCTGGATCCTCGCCTGGAACCGGTTTTCTTGGATGACGCCCTTTCAATCCTGGACCTTTACACCCTTGTGGATCGGCTACATCGTAGTCATAAATGCCTGGACGTTCGTGCGAAGCGGCACGAGCACCCTGATGGAACGGCCGGCCAACTTTGCCGCGCTGTTTCCCTTGAGCGCCGTCTTCTGGTGGCTTTTCGAATATCTGAACCGCTTTGTCCAGAATTGGTATTACGCCGGCGCGGGTGAGTTGAGCCCGCTCGATTATTTCCTCCAAGCCTCCATTCCCTTTTCAACAGTGCTTCCAGCCGTCGTCAGCACCGATCAGTTGCTGGCGACAGTGCCCCGGCTGTCGTGCGGTCTCGACCGTGGGCCGGCCCTGGTCATCCGACATGCACGTCGGGGGGCGCTCGCCATCGTGCTCCTCGCCGGAGCCGGGCTGATGGGACTCGGTGTGCAGCCGAACTGGTTGTTTCCGTTGGTCTGGGTGGCGCCACTCGTGCTGATCGTCGGCGTTCAGGTGCTTGCGGGACAATCCACCATCTTTGAACCTCTCGAGCGTGGCGACTGGCGGCCCATCTGGACCGCAGCCTTGGCCTCGCTGATCTGCGGGATCTTCTGGGAATTATGGAACTGGCGGAGTCTCGCTCATTGGAGCTACGCCATTCCCTACGTCGATCGCTTTCACCTGTTCGCGATGCCGCTGCTCGGCTATGCCGGCTATCTGCCCTTCGGCCTGGAATGCCTCGTGGTTGCCGACTTCGTCCTTATGAAGGATAAGACCGGCCATGAAGCAGCTCGAGTCGCTCCACCCCATTGTTGACCAACCGTCCGCGTGGTAGCATTCCATTGTCAGCACCGAAAGACCTGCCCTTCTCTCGTTGTACTGGAGGAGGTTCCCATGAGACCCCGCCGCATCCTGGATACGATCCTCACGTGTTCACTGTGCTTCCTGATGACCGGGGTGGGACAAGCCGTCGAGACCGATGGACGGGTCGAAATCTCAGCCGACTATCGGTACGCCGTGCGGGAGTCCGAGCCGATTGCGGATGCCAAAACCTTGGCCTGCCGGGAAGCCTGGCGCCTCGCCGTCGCCAACTCTCCCGTCTATCGCGAGCAGACCGCCTCGATCGTCGATTCACCGCTGTTGCTTGGCCTCGCCTATACGTTGGCCGGCGCCGTGCAAGATCCACAGATCGTCGAACAGACGCAGCGGGGACGGACCATCAGTTGCCGGGTGCATGGGTATCTTCCGGCTGAGGAGACCGCCCGAGTCATCCGCACGCAGTTGGCCGGAGCGCCGTCGGAAGGGACCGAGCAGAACCGGGCGCTGCGAATCGTGAGCACCAAGGAAGAAGGCGGCTATCTGTTAATCCAGTTCCAAGCGTTGAAGCGATTGGACTGGCTCAACACCGCCTATCAAGGCACCCTCCGAGAGAGCGCCGACATCATGGTGGATTTTTACGATGAGACCGGCGTGCTGATCCGCACCGACCGGCACCCAGCCCGCCATTCCGGCACGAATCAAGACGTAATGAATCCTGGCATGTTCGGCGTGCTGAAAGTTCCGAAACCGCTGGGCGCAAAAACCTATCGCGTGTGGCTGGTGAAGTGAGGTCGCTCAATTCAACGCATTCAGCGTCCCTGTCGAACGGGCGAGATTGACGCGGGCGGCGTTGAGTTGAAAGAGGGCGCTCACGAGATTTTCTCTCGCTCGCGCCACGGCAAACAATCCGTTCGTCAATTCAAAATAGCTGGCGGCTGTGATGACCGCATACCGTTCGCGGGCCAAATCCAGTTCTTTCGTCGCCATCTGCATGCCCACTTGCGCAATTCCCACTTGTTCTTTCGCCGCCGCCATTGCCGCCAACGCATCGTGCACTTCCATCTTCACCTGATTGAGCACGGAGCGCATGCGAAGCGCTTCCTGCCGCAACTGGCTCCGCGCTTCGGCGATCCGGCCTTCGCGTTGCGCCCCGTCGAAAATAGGAATCTGAAGCAGCAACGCTACGTTGTAGGTATCGAGGCTGTTGCCCCAGCGATTTCCGATCAGCCCATAATCGCCTTGTGCCACCAAGGACGGAAGGCGCTCGCCGGTGATGGATGAATAGGTCAGCTCGGACGCTTTGACTCGAGTGAACTGCGCCTGCACCTCCGGTCGATTGGTCAACGCCTCTTCGACTGCGCTTTGTGAGACCGGCGCCTCGCCGATGTCCGGTTTCAGCTCATCGGTGAGAGCGAGCTTCACCTCGAACGGAATTGCCAATAGGTTGATGAGGCTGAGCTTGCTGTGTTCGACGTCGTATCGCGCCGCGGAAGCCAGCTGACGTTCGGTTGAAATCTGCGCCTCAAGGCGGGCGATATCGAGCCCTGTCGCCACTCCTCCGCGCTGCCGCTGTTTGACCAATCCCAACAGGTCGGTCATCACCTGCTGATTCGCCTCGTGCATCTTGACCATCGCCATGGCCTTGAGCCCTTCCATATACAGCAGCGCCACGCTCGCCATGGTATCGAACTTGCGGCTGTCCGACTCCAACTCGACGACATGCAACGACTCGCGCGACGAGCGCCACTTCTGGATAAGACTAACGCTCAGAATATTCTGCGTCGCGTTCACGCGCGTATCAAAGATGCTGAAGGGATCGGTTCGGATCGGAGCCAGACCAAGCGTACCGAGAAATTGGGTTTGCCTCGTCTGGCGGACGGTCGAAGAGAGATTCGGCAGCATGGTGCCAAGTTGTGTCCGCACTTGTCCCTTCGCCGCATCGATCCGTTCCCGGTAGAGTTGCACGTCTGGATTGTTGTCGATCGCCGCCGCCAAGGCCCCCCGTAAGGACAGATTCAACACAGCCGGGGGCAAAGGCGCAGCTCGATGGGGCGGCTCTTCCGCCCATCCCATCGACATGAACAGAATCAGAAACAGTCCTGCTCCAGCAATCGGCAGCCGCCTGCCCGTGGAACAAGCCACAAGAGTCCTTCGCCGTTTAGACAAGGCATCGTCAGGCTTCATTGTGATGGATCTGAGGCCGACTTACCGCTCTCTCAAACTCTCCTTGAGCGACTTGAGCAGAGGGCTCAGGAGATATTCGATCACGCGACGCCGGCCGGTTTTGATTTCCACTGTGACGACCATGCCCGGGGACAGATTGACCTGCTTGCCTTCGACCTGAATGGTCCCCCGATTCATACTCACGCGCGCGGGATAGACCAACCCCACCTTTTCGATCGGTGCCGCGTCGTCGGAGACGGTCACTACACGTCCCGGGATGGTGCCATAGAGCGTGAACGGAAAGGTTTCCACTTTGATTTCGACCGGCTGCCCCTCTTTCACAAACCCCACGTCCTTGTTTTCCACCTGCGCTTCGACTTCCACCGGATGGTCCTGCGGCACGACGATCAAAAGTTGCTGCGCCGGCGTCACCACTCCGCCGACGGTATGCACGGCGAGCTGTTGCACGACGCCGTCGATCGGAGTGATCAACCGCTGCAAATCGGCCTTCTGGCCGGCCTTCGTCACGTCCTGCGCGAGCGAAGCCGCCTTGGTTTCAGCCGCCGACAATTCGGCTTGTTTCATCTGTTGGAATTCCGACAGCATGGCGCGATAGTTCTTGTCCGCTTCGGCCAACGCGGCCTGATCCTGCTTCAGTCTCTTCTTCTGGCCGGCCAGCTCCTGCGTTTTGTCGATGCGTTGCCCTTCCGCCTGCAGAAAATCCATCTTCGTGACCGCGTCATGTTCCAAGAGCTTCTTGTAGGCGTCCGCCCGCTCGGCCTCCATCGGCACGGTCGCTTCAAGGCGAACGATATTTTCCCGTGTTTGATCCACCGCGGCTTTGCGCTGATCGATCAGATGCTGAGCCGCCGCCAGTTTGGCGTGATATTCAGACAGTTGATCGCGCAGCAGTTGCCGTTGCAACAAGACGTACTGCGCGTCCGCATCAGCCGGAGCTTCGAAGGTGTCCTTGCCTGCGATCAGGGCTCGCAGTCTTGCCGCATCCACTTTGGCTGCGTGCAATTCATTGGCAGCCCGATCATAGTCGGCTCGATTGAGCGTGCGATCCAGCTCGATCAAGACGTCCCCTTGCTTGACGACCTGGCCATCCTGCACGTGAATCGCCGCGATGACACCGGCTTCATAGGGCTGGATGACTTTGGAATAGCCGCTGGGAATAATCTTTCCCTGCGCAGTCGCCACGATATCGATCCAGCCGAAGGTGGCCCAGAGTACGCCGGTGGTGAAAACCGCCAGGATTGTCCACAGGATCGCTCGGCCGATCGGCGATGGAGGCGCCTGCTGAATCTCGAGCACGGCGGGAAGAAACTCAGTCGCACGGTTTCCGGACGCCGGGGGGGTCAGGAACCATTTGTCGGAACGACCCGCAGGGCGCTTTGCGCAAATGGTTCCTGACCCCTTTTCTGCCTGCCATGCCGCGCGCCAGACCGCCCAATGTCGTGACAATGCATCGAACGCCATGTCTGTCTCACCTATGCCACAGAAACCGGACCACTTTGATGCCGGTACAATCGCGCGTAGAATCCATTGACCCGCAAGAGATCCTCATGCGGGCCCTCTTCGACGATCTCACCTTTCTCGACTACATAGATGCGATGGGCTGGCCTGACCGTACTGAGCCGATGGGCCACGATGAAGACGGTGCGGCCCTTGGAAATCTGGGCCATGTTCTGTTGAATGATCGCCTCGGACTCGTAGTCCAATGCGCTGGTGGCTTCGTCGAAAATGAGAATCCGCGGATTCGCGACCAACGCGCGCGCGATGGCGATGCGTTGACGCTGCCCGCCGGAAAGCGAACAGCCATGCTCGCCGACCAGCGTGTCGTAGCCTTCCGGCAATTCGAGGATGAATTCATGCGCGCCGGCCAGCTTCGCCGCCTGCATGACCGGCTCCATCGCCAAGCCAGGATCGGTCAACGCAATGTTGTCGCGGACGGAGCGATTAAAGAGAAAATTTTCTTGGAGGACGACGCCCACCTGCCGCCGCAGCCAAGCCGGATCGACTTGGGCCAGATCCACGCCGTCCACTAAGATACGTCCACGCTCGGGCACATAGAGCCGCTGGATCAGTTTCGCAATGGTGCTCTTCCCGGATCCTGAATGCCCCACAATGCCGATCACCTGACCGGCCGCCACACTGAATGATACTTTCCGCAGCACGTCCGTGCCGTCAGGCCGATAGCGGAACGAGACGTCCTCGAACGTCACCAGGCCCTTCACATGGGGCAAGGTCGTCCGATTGGGATTGTACGACGGCTCCGGCTGGGCATTGAGCACGTCGCCCAACCGCTGGACAGACACGCCGACCTGCTGAAACTCCTGCCACAGATTGACCATCCTCAGCAGCGGACCGGTCACCTGCGCCGACAGCATGTTGAACGCGATCAATTGGCCGATGGTGAGATCGCCTTCGATGACACGATAGGCGCCGACCCAGAGCACCGCCACTACCGTCACTTTTTGGATACAGGTCGCCGTCTGGCCTGCGATGGTCATCACGCTCGTGGCGCGGAAGCTGGCCCGCACATAGCCGGCCAGCTGCTCTTCCCACTTTCTAAGCAGCGGCGGCTCCACGGCCAACGCCTTCACGGTCTGAATGCCGCTGATGGTTTCCACTAAGAAAGATTGATTCTCGGCTCCCCGATTGAACTTCTCATGCAAGCGCGCCCGAATCATCGGTGTGATGGCGATGGACAACAGGGCATAGAGCGGCAGCGAGGCCATCACGACGAGCGTCAGCATCGGACTGTAGAGCCACATGACGGCGAGAAAGACGATGGTGAAAAACAGGTCGAGGACGACCGTGACGGAATGGCTCGTAATAAATTGGCGGATCTGTTCCAACTCGCGCACCCGCGCCACCGTATCACCGACGCGCCGAGCCTCGAAATACGCCAACGGCAGCGCCAGAATGTGCCGAAACAACTGCGCGCCGAGTCCCACATCGATCCGATTAGTGGTATGAGAAAACAGATAGGTGCGGAGCCCGCCCAGGACGGCGTCAAACAATGCCAGCGCGATCATGCCGACTGCCAGCACGTGCAAGGTGGTGAACCCCTTGTGCACCAGCACTTTGTCGATGACCACTTGGGTAAACAGCGGGGTCAGCAGCGCGAAGAGCTGCAGGAAGAAGGACGCGATCAGCACTTCGCCGAAGAACTTCCGATACTTGACGACGGCGGGAATGAACCAGGTGAGATCGAACTTCAGATCGTGCAGCCGCAGATTGGCCCGCTTGGTGAACAGCAGAACCTGCCCGCTCCAGGCCGATTCGAATTGTTCGCGCGACAAGATGAGCGGGCGGGCTTCGACGGGATCCTGGATGAGCAGCTTGTCGGCCTCCAGCTTGGCGAGGACGACATAGCGGCCATCCGTTCGCTTCGCCATGATCGGAAGCGGGAGGCCTTGGAGCTTCTGCCAGGTGGTCGTCAGTTGGCCGGCCTTGAGACCGAGGTGCTTGGCGGCGCGGAGGAGATCCGTATCGGAAAGGACTTGGCCGGATTGAGCGAATTGATGCCGCACCTGCGAGCCATCGGCCGGCAGATCGTAAAATCTGGCAAGAATCAGCAGGCAGATCAGCCCGGTGTCAGGCAACGGAGTAGCAGCGGGATTGCTCGCATGGGTCGATGGGGGACGTGTCGCCTCTGCCACTCGATACGCACCATCAGAACTTGTGAATGTGTTTTCCTAACTGTGCGGGTGGCAAATGTACAGAGCCCTTCGACCCCCTGTCAAGGAGATTTCTCAGGGGACTGTCGCCTTTCCGACTGGCGACTGTCCTCTTTTCTGTCTCGCGCCCCTTTTCGACAAGCTAGGGGGACTGTCACCCTTCCCACTGGGACTGTCCCCCGTCGGATCTCGGAACCGGATCTGGGAAGCGGGATAGTATCTCGGAACCGGGACAGGCACCGGCTGTGCCGGAGCCAGTCCCTGGTCAGTCCCTTACTGCCAGTTCGCGGCGAGAACGGTTTGCACCTCTTGTGGCCGCTGCTCGAT
>CAYNLM010000107.1:0-13834 GCA_964398045.1 uncultured Nitrospira sp.
CCGAAGCTTCGTGTAATCAACGGGAAATCCGCCTCGGTCAATATTGGAGACAAGCAGCCCATTCTCCTATCGACCACGAACGTGCTGCTGGGCCAGGCTGCAACCGGCGCGATTCCGACGACATCCACTGTGACGTCGATCGAATTCAAGGATACCGGCGTAAAGCTCACTGTGGAACCCACGATTCACCTTATGGACGAGGTTACGCTGAAATTGAAGGTAGAGGTGACACGATTAGGCGATCAAATCACGTTGCAGGCGAGTCCGGAAATTAAACAGTTCAAGTTTGGAACGAGGACGGCAGAGACCTCGCTCATGCTGAAAGACGATGAAACAGTCGTGTTGGCCGGCTTGATTCAAAATGAGGATCGGAAAACAAAGACCACGGTGCCCTGGCTGGGCGATATCCCAGTGATTGGCAATCTGTTTTCCTCGACTACCGTCGATTCTGTCGCCACCGAAGTGGTCTTGACGATCACGCCACACATTCTTCATGGGCGATCAACGGCCACCGCCGTCGCGCAGGGCATCTGGTCAGGAACCGAATCGACCTTTGCGACGCAGCCACTGTATTCTTCTCAGCCCGTGTCGCTTTCGTCTCTTCCCTCGGCAAGTCCCGCGTCATACGTTCCTCCCTTATCTCAACCGGGCCCTCCTGGTGCTCCAGGTCCTTCTACTTCTGCTGAAGCGCAGGTACCTGGAATTCCATCGCTTGCTCCTGTCCCACCAGGGCTGCCAGGAATGCCGCCGGGTTTGCCGCCCATCCCATCTACGGTTGATTCGTCCTCCGGTGGAGAACTTATTGTACGAGCGCCAGCGGGGATCACCTTCCAAACGGCGGAAACTTCAACGACGGTGAATCAGGAGGTGAGCATCGAACTCGTAACGGCTCAACCAGGGTCCGTGGGTGAGAGTCAGCTTCGAGTGGCCTTCGATCCAACGCGTTTGGAGTTCCGCCGTGCGGAGTCGAATGTTGCTCCTATTTCGGCTCAAGTCGAGGAGGGGGTGGTTTTGGTACAGCTGGGCACTTCCGACCAAGCCGTGGCACCAGGCAGCGCACTGGCAACTCTCTTCTTTCAAAGCACGACTACCGGAGAGAGCACCATCACTCTTGAGCGAGTTGATGCCAATGGTGGTACTGGGACAGCCAATCCCAGCGCGTTGCAGCGGATGCGTGTCCAAGTGCGTTAGGGGAGCAGCGGATGGGTCTGAATCCATACAAGTCTTCCGGCGGATACACCCTCATCGAAATGCTGACAGTAGTCACGATTATTTCCATTCTTGCAAACCTGGCGATTCCTTCCTATCGGCACACCGTCATCAAAGCGAACGAGACAGCATTGAAACGAGACCTCTTTACGATACGTGACGTCATCGATCAATACCGGGCAGACACAGGGGCGTATCCAGCGTCTCTGGGAGTGCTACGGACGGCGGGATACCTTCGCACCATCCCAGCCGATCCTTTCACCAAGTCCGACACAAGCTGGCAAACGCTTCTTGATCCCGACGAAGGCGGCATCGCTGATGTGCACAGCGGGAGCACCTTGGTTGCACTGGATGGCACACCCTATAACGCCTGGTAACACGGCATGAATCGGATCATGACAGTCATACTTTGGGCTCTCACGACCACCTTGACGTTCTCGATAATGGGCTGTGCGTCCGAACCGGTCTGGTACAAGCAGAGTGGGACCTCGGCAGTTCCTGCTGTGCGCGATCGTGAAGCCGAACTCGCTCAACTCCGAGCGGACATCGCCACTGCCCGGATTATTGGAGCGAAGAAAGAAGCTGAGCTGCAGGAGTTGCGCAGAACGGTCGCCGGACTTCGACAAGATGCGACCACTTTGCACCAAACCATGGCTGAGCTGAGACGGGCCCAGGAAGCTAGTGCGGCTGAAACGGCCGCTCTGCGGAAGGAGCGCGAGCAACTTCTGCACACGAAGAGCGACGAGCAGTTGAATTCGCTTCGCGACCTGGTCTCAACGCTGACCAAGGACTTGGAACAGCTGAAGCAAGGGCTGGCAGCCGGCGCAATGAGCGGAGCCGTTCCGGAGAACCAGCCCTCATCTGCAGTCCCTTTGCGGCAAGGATTTCTTGGGCCGCTCGATCAATCCGAAATAATCCTATCGGAGGGACGACCATCCCTCAGCATGAGAAGGGTGGGTAGAGGGGGTCGGCTTCGTATGGCCGGTACATTGGACGGATCCGGGGGCTCATCACCCCGCATTGCAGAATTTGATGGCAGTGTTCATAGCATTGCAAAGGAAGCCGGAATGTCGATGCGTCACGGCAATCCTTCTATCGACAATCATGTTACGCCGAATTTCTGGTCACTCACTCCGGCACTGTTGCCGCCGGTTCAATAAAAGCTCCGCCAAGAGTATATGTCCACGTTGACTCGACAGGCAGCGCTCTCAGACATTTTGATCCGCCGCGGGACGTTGCATGCTCATCAGCTGGAGAGTCTTCTGGGTGAAGCGCATGGATCACAGCTCCAACTAATCAGACTGCTGCTCGATCGCCAACTGGTGCCAGAGGACGAACTCGCACAGGCAATAGCCGATCAGTACGGCCTTTCCTTTCACCCGCTTCATGACCATCGGATCGCGTTCGAGGAGTTTCCCGGCCTTTCCCTGGAACTCATGCGGGAGTTGAGGTTCGTCCCGATAGCAGATCATGACGGCCTGTTGACCCTCGCCCTCGCCGATCCTTATGACCTGGAAAAATTAGACCGACTGGAGCGCTGCCTGGATCGGCCGTTCAGCCTCGTGGTGGCCCCCCGGGGGATGATCGAAGTCGTCTTGTCCGATAGCGCACGGAGTAGCCAGGTCGTGGCGCGGGTCACCGAGGAATTTCGTCCGCTCGTCGTCTCGGGCGATGACGACGACACGGAGCCGGTTTTATCGTTGGAGAAGATCAATGCCGATCAAAGTCCAGTCGTCAGGCTGGTAAATACCATCATCCTCAATGCCCTGCAGAAACGTGCCAGCGATATTCATATTGAAGCCGGAGAGGCCACCACAGAAGTAAAGTATCGTATCGATGGCGTACTGTATCTCGCGATGGAACCACTCGATGCTCGATTCCACAATCCCGCCGTGTCTCGCATCAAAGTCATGGCAGAACTCGATATCGCCGAGCGACGGATTCCACAGGACGGGCGCTTTAAGCTCCGCATCGACGCCCGGACGATCGATTTCCGCGTGTCGATCCTTCCCAGCGCGAACGGCGAGTCAGTGGTGATCCGAATTCTTGCGAAAGAGGAGTTCACGAACAGTCAGAAAGGGCTGCACCTCGAGGCGCTTGGTTTTCGCCCGGAAGATCTTCAGCGGTTTCGGCGGGCGAGCCTGGCATCCTATGGCATGGTGTTGGTCACGGGGCCGACCGGCAGCGGGAAAACGACCACACTGTATGCGGCCATCAACGAAGTGAATACCCAAGAGGATAAGATCATTACGATCGAAGATCCCGTCGAATATCAACTGAAAGGAGTGGTGCAGATCCCCGTCAATGAGAAGAAAGGGCTGACATTTGCCCGGGGGCTGCGTTCCATCCTACGTCATGACCCCGACAAGATTTTGGTCGGCGAGATCCGTGATGCGGAAACGGCTCAGATTGCGATCCAATCGGCGTTGACGGGGCATTTGGTTTTCACAACCGTTCATGCAAACAATGCCTTCGACGTGATCGGTCGATTCGTCAACATGGGCATAGAGCCCTACAACTTCGTGTCATCCCTGAACTGCATCATGGCTCAGCGTCTTGTGCGCAAGATCTGCCAAGCTTGCAAAAGCCCTGCGACCGTTACGGAAGGGCAATGCCGAGAGTTCGGATACGAGTTCGCAACGTTTGAAGGGCGGGAAATCTTTGAAGGGAAGGGGTGCGTCGAGTGTCATGGGCTTGGGTATCGGGGGCGCCTCGCGATCACCGAATTCTTACTGCTGACCGATCCTATCAAGGAATTGATTCTTGAGCGCCGGCCGATTTCAGAAATCAAGCGCGCTGCCTACGCCGACGGCATGACGAGCCTGCGAGACGCCGGCATCAATAGGATTCTCTGCGGAGACACGACCATGCGGGAAGTCAATCGTATGACTTTCACGGGGTAGTGCCATGTGGACTCTCGCGCCGATCCGTCGCCCGACCTGCGGCCTCTCGATCGGATCGAAACGAATCAGTCTGGTGGAGAAACGACGAAGGTGGGGGTGGAAACGCGATCATATCAAGACTGAGGAACGGGTTCTGCCTGCAGGCTTGCTCTGTCCATCGAGCGATAAGTCCAACTTTATGGATCAGACTGCCTTTGTCAAGGAGCTGGCGGCGCTTGTAGGCCCCTCTCGGTGTAAAACGGTTGCGCTGAGTATTCCCGTCCAGTCCGCATCGCTCGCCCTCTTGGAGTTTGACTCACTTCCACACAATGCGGAAGAGCGGCGACAACTCATTCTGTGGCGATTGCGACGAGATCATCCCGAGGTTTCTGGGGATCTCCAGCTGGCATACCGAGTGTGGATGAGACCGTCGAGCGTTCTGTCGAGCGAAGCCGTCCGTCCAACTCCACTCTATGTGCTGGCTGCCGCGCTCAGCACCGCGACATTTCGAGAGTATCGAGAGGTCTGTGAACGGGCCGGCTGTATACCTCTCTCCTGTGGTCTGGATAGTCTTCAGCTCTGCGATCTATACGGAGACACAAGTGGAGCTTCTCATGAACAGTTCTTTGTGCATTCCTCGGGCCAGCATTTCTTCTTCCTCGCTCTCCGGGAGGGCTGCCCTGTCTTTCTCCGGGTTAAGAGCCGTAGGGTGCCGAGTACCGATCCATTCACAGAAGTGATGGGAACCCTGCAACGATATGACGATTACTACCCTCACGCAGGGCTGGCCCCAGGAGCCCGAGCGTCTCTCCTGCACTGGTTTAGCGACCCCTTGCCTGGTCCAGTGAACATGACGGTGAACGGTGTGCAGGAGCTTGGGAAAACCATGGTCATATCAACCGGATCAGCGGCATGGCGGGTGGAAATTCGTAACCGGACTGAGCATCCACTCGTCAGCGAAGAACCAATGAAGATGTCGTTGGCTGTACTGTCAGCCCTGGCGAGCGTCGTTTGATCTCGGAGGTGAACTCATGAATGTGGTGCTCGGCAACTTCCATCGCCTGAAACCAGCCGAACGATCCGACACGTCTCAGAAACCGTCTAGCCCGACTTCGGTATCTCTCATTTTTCACCCGCCGCATATTTCAGCTGCACAGCTCTTGCAGACGGTGCTGTGGATTCTGATCAGCGCTGCAATAGTGGCCGCCGCCTGGATTTCGCAAGAAAGTCAACAGTTGGCAGAGGAGGCGGCTCAGTATGAACGTGCGGCCGAACGACTCCGTCAGCAGAATAGCCAAGTCGCGGAACTTCTTCGGCAGGATGGGTTGATATTGACTCCTCAACAGCTCAGTGATTTGAAACGCGAGGTGACATTTGCCAATCAGCTTTCCGAAAAGCGTGATTTCTCCTGGTCGCGTCTGTTGAGTGCTTTGGAGGAGGTCCTGCCCCAAAAGGTTTCTTTGATATCCATTCGGATGGATTTTCGAGAATCGGTGCTCTTTCTTCGAGGCATCGCCGCGTCTCATCGAGAAGTGACCGATTTGGTTGCCCAGTTGGAGAAGCACGAGCTGTTTCAGAAGGCGACTCTCTCAGACCATCACGCACTGGCGCGAACTTCCGCCGGCCAGGATTCTGCAGGGGCTCTTAGCATGACCGAAGGAGGGCGCCAGTCTTTGGTCGAATTCGCGTTGACCGTTGTATACCGTCCAGTCTTTTAAGCAAACGGAGCAGGTACGAATGCAACTATCTTATGTGTCCTCCGTGCCAACTTCTCCCTTGTTTCGTACACTTGGTCCCTTGACGTTGGTCATGGTGATGTGTGCGCTCGGTACGTGCGCTTCGTATGTTCTTCATCTGTCTCCCATGCAGGAAAGACTCAGAAACGCCGAGCGGGTGTTTCAAACGGAGAAGGACAATCAAGCCCAGCTCAAATCTTCCCGAAGGCAATTTGAGGAAGCGCGAGTTGTGCGACGTCATCTTGATGAGATTTGGAGTAAGCTTCCGGCGCAACAAGAGTTCGCGCCGTTTGCCTTGGCCGTGACGGAATTGGGCCGTGGAGAAGGCGTCCTGATACCCGGCATGACGTACGAGGTTCAGAAGACAGAGTCTGGGCTACCGGCGAAGGCCTCGGTGTCATTCACAGTTCAAGGAGAATATACCGCTCTATATCGGTTTCTTCGTCGTCTTGAGACTTCCGATTCCTATGTCATCGTTGAACATTTGGATGTGGCGCATTCGCGCACCTCCGGCCTGACCAAGAACCGAATGGTCGAGTTTCAGTTACGGCTAGGCACATTCTTACGACCGAATCCCCCAACGCCCAGGATGTCATGACGAATCGCGTCAAAGTACTCAGCCTCTTAGGACTTGTAGCCATTCTAGTGACACTTATCTTGAATCAGATCATGCTGGATTCTCCGCAGGAAGTCCCGCTGGCGTTTCGATCTGGGCAATCGGCGGAACAGACCCGCGCGAAAAAACCGCACGATTTGGGAATGATGATCAAACCCATGCGTCTTTCGGCACGGGAAAGTCCTCCTCTCCCCAAAAGGAATCTGTTCGCATCTCTGCAACCAATGACAACCTCAAGTCAACGTCCCAAGTCTCCTCCGACGACCCCGCAAGCTACAAGCAGCCTGCCACGAGTTACGACGCCCCCTCCCGTTGCGTCTGCGCCTATTCCGCAAGCCCCTCTACCAGGCCCACCGCCGCCATCACCCGAGCAACTCACACAGCAACAGAAACAGGCACAGGAAGAGGCTCACAAGCAGGAGGTGCGTCGTCAGTTGGCGCAATTCCGCCCCCTGGGCTTTCTGACGGAGAAAGGCGAACAACGCGCATTTCTCGGACGAGATAAGGAAATCTTCATCATTCGGGCAGGCGATACCCTTGAGGGAACAGTTCGGGTCATGGGTATAACCAAAACCGAGGTGATTTTGAGAGAGACCAGCACGAATATTGAAACCACGCTCTCACTCGCAAAACCTGCCGGCACCACATCCTGACTGGAGCCAGGAACAGCGGCACGATGGCTGCTGCGAGTGGGTGGAGTCTACCGTCTTGAATGCCATAGCCACACGTAGGTCAGATGTTCTCATAGGATGACGATTGTAAAGGCGAATATTCAGAATCTAGCGGCTGCTCCAGTCGCTAGGAGATGAGGAGGGCCGCTGAGAGGGTGAGAATCGCCATGAAGCCCAAGACCGTGAGTAACAGGGCGGTGCTGCGGTCCTGTGTCCAATCGGTTTGCCAACGGTCGGGATAGAGCGGGCGATGGTCGAGAAACACGTCCGCGTCGAACAGACCCAGGGTTTTTCTAATTCAATCGACGTGTGCTTGGCCTGCTGATGGCGCCGTCGTTGCTGAAGAATGAGTGTGACGAACGTGGTGGTGAGCAGCAGAACGCCGCTGCACAAGAGTACGCGGCTGGCGACCGTGAGCTGACGGGCGGCCGGGGTCAGCAGCACCAGCAAAAGGATCGCAAATAAGGAGCCGGCACCGATAGCCGTCCAGCGCATCATCTGCTCTCGGCGGCGATAGACTTCTTCTTTGAAGAGCGGGTAAAGCGTGAGCAGCGTGGTGCGTTTCTCGTCCGCCGTGATCATGTGAGATAGGTCGTCAGCCAATCGGCGATGGCGCTGGTCATGCGGGTGAAGTCTTCGCCTCGGGTAAACTGATGGTCGGCGCCGGGCAGCATCTCGAAGTGTTTCTTCACTGTCAGCGCCTCATAGAGCCGTCTGCTTTGATGGAGCGGGACATGTTCGTCGCGATCGCCCTGCACGATCAGCGTGGGAGCGGTGATCGACCGGGCCGGTTCGTAGGCAATCCGGCGCAAGCTGTCTTCGTAAAACGCATAACGAAGCGGGATGCGCCCAGCGCCACCCATGATGTTGGGAATCGTGTCCGTCGCTTTCCAGCGGGCCATTTCCTGCTCGCCGAATTCCAAGCGTAACTCTTCCGCAAAATCGACGACGGGACATTTCAAGGCGAGGCAGGCCAAGTCTGTCCGCTGAGCTGCGGTGAGGATCGAGACGAGTCCGCCGAAGCTGGAGCCCATCAATCCGATCAGCCGAAAGCCTTTCTGTTTCATCAGATCCACTGCGGCCATGGTTTGTGCGACAGCCAGCGTGTTGGTGATGTCTTGGAAAGGCCCCTCGCTCTCGCCCTGCCCGAAGAAGTCAAAGCGAAAGGTCGCGATCCCGCGTTCTGTGAGCATGCGGGTGAGCGTTCTATTCGTCGTGCTGGTTTTACTGGAGAGAAACCCGTGGCACAAGACGGCGATCCGCTCCGTTCCGCTGTCCGGGACAGTCAGAATGGAGGCGACTCGGTGACCTAAGGAATCAGTAAACGAGAATGGCTCTTCCACGAGGAAGGATTGTAGCAGAGTCTCAACGTGCGGTCAGGCGTCGTGACCGGTGCGCGTGGAGCAGTCACTTGTTCGCGCGGATACGGAAGTCCACATTGTCACGAAGCCAGCGCCAGAATTTGGACTGCTCCTGCAGGTCCATGCCGGGCTGCATTTGGGCTTTCCAACCTTTCATGACATCCGCGTCCACCGTCCAGAGACGGACTCGATGACGAGGCACATGGGCACGCCACTGTTCGCCGACTTTGGGACTGACGTAGGCGAGCCGCAACGTCACGTTGCGAGAGAGATATTCCAATGGTTTCAAGTCGATCCGCTGATACAGCTCTTGCGCTCCGGCCTTCACGCCGGTGACGGAGGAGTCGGGGACTCCGTCCGTGATGATCACGACGTTGACTGGTGCAAGGACGAGATTCCGTTCCTTGGTGATGCGCGCCACTTCATGAAAAAACGGGTTGAAATCCGTCACGACGTCGGTGGGCGGAAACCACTGTTTCAATTCGGTTTCAATTTGTGAGACTTCTTTCCCCTCGAATTCATGGATGGGGTGGAAGCTTTTCGGCTCGTGGAGGTTCTTGCCTCCGACGCTCGCAATAAACATGGCCTGCGGCTTTTCCAGCCCGCCGAGTTCATTGATATGACCGTAGATGTAATGGGCCAAAAACGAGAGGGCGTTCTCGTAATGACCTGAGTTCCGGAACGAACCGCTCGCATCAACGCCGATGAAGAGCGTCGACTTGGGCTTACGCGGCTCCGTCGGCTCTCCCACGCAGTTCACGAGCGTTCCCAACAGGACGGCGCCGGCCAGGGCCCCGGCGATGGCGAAGGTTGGTCTGCGGTTCATGACGCCACCTTTTTCGGCTCCCATCGGACGGCGGGGAGCAGCTCGCGCGCGTCGATGACGTCCTTCAAACTCTTGAACGGAATACTGAAGACCGGCTTTCCCGTGACCAGAATCATCGTGAAATTGAGCAGAGCTGCCGCCACGTGCAGCACCGGCAGCATGAGGAACTCCATGAGTTCTTGGGCCTTGCCGTGCAGCCAGCCGATTTCCTGTTTGAAATCGTCCATGGGAGCCCGCCACCAGACCGGCGGCTCGGCAGGAAGTTGCGGGGCGCCCTCTGCTGTCGTCGGTTGGTACATCGGCCGCCGCGAGATGAAGGACAGCAAGGGCGGCGTGCCGTACTGCCCGAAGAGGAACCAGGTCATGCCGCGGACGCCGACCCAGCCGAAGGTCGCCAGCGAAAGGGTGAAGCCGATGCCGAGCAGGAACTGTTCGCCGGTCTGCTGGGCGATCCAGGGCGTAATGGCATCCACGAGTTCTCGGTACAGGAACATGACCTCGAAAATCATGACGAACACTTCCACAAGCAGCATCTGCACGAGATAGCGGTATTCATGGTTCTTCATGGCGTCCGCCAGCACCTGGATGCAGGCGAAACTGCCCATGATCAGCAGGAACAGAAAGAAGTAGAGAATCGTCCCGGTCATGATCGACGCGTCCGAACCGGTGATGCCGGCGAGCACTTCCGTGACCGTCGGCATGAGCGTGTAGGTGAAGATCGTCGCTTCCAGCAGACACCAGAAGATCAAGAGCAGAAACGCGATCCAGGGCACACCGGGCTGAAAATAGCTTTGCGTCATCTGACCGGTCATCTTGAACGGCAGAACGACAAGCTGTTTCATAGTTTCGGCGAACAGTTTGAGGGCCAACCGGCCCAACGCAAAGAACCAGCCGGCAACGACCATCACGAAACGGGCAAGTCCGACCCAGTACATCCACATCGCAAAGGCCGTGTCCCACCAGGCCAGCAGCAGCATCTTCATCAGTTCGATACGGCCGGAACGGAACAGCAATGTATAGAGCGTGAGATGCGTGCACCAGACCGCGCCGATCCACAAAAGAACGGGAAACAGGAGCAGCAGATAGTAGATTCCAGCCAGCCACCCGGTTGCGGAAGACAACACGAATCCGATCAGCGCCTGTTGCATATCGGGAATCCACGAGAGCGGCATCGTGAGGAAGTGAAAAAGGCTTTGCCAGGGATCCGGGACCATCTGGGACAACTGATCGTTCATGGGCGCCCCTCCTCATTAGGCCTGTCCTGACCGGACACGTGCTGGTGTTAAGGCAGAGCAAGAAACAGGCTGGGGAAACGGCTTCTCGATATCCTGAAAAGACGGCAGCTTAGAGGAGGCAACCGGGCCAGGATTGTTCAGGAGGTGAAGGAATCAGGGTACGGGACGAACAGGAGCCGATCAGCTAGGTCGATGACTGAGTCGAGTCTTCAGGCCGCTTGCCCAGCACTGCCGCCAGCTTCACCGAAAAGACGGTCAGGCTGCTGAGCAACAGGGCGAAACAAACCCACATCGTCACCTGAATATACGGGGAGGAGAGCGGCACATTCCAGGTGAGGGAAGCGAGGAGCCCGAGCCCCATGGTGCCCAGACTGAGCCCGCCGATCTGCACCGTCCTCCAGCGATCCATGATGGCCGTCAGATGATTAAGATAGGCCCCGCGCTTCTTGTTGCTCGGCACGCGGCGGACGGCGAGCGTGATGGGGATTAAATGGGACAGCGCGCCCATGATCGTATTCAGCACGAAACCGATCAGCGCCATGTGGCTATAGGCGACCAGATGGAGTGTGCCATAGGGCATCTTGGGTGGCGTCGTCAGGCTGTTAGCGGCAACCAGCACGCCCAAGACAATGGTGAACAGCAGGAAAAATGTGCCGATCAAGAGATGATCCGAGGCGGCGCTTCCTTTATGAGCGGAGGCCATCCAGGTTTTAAACAGGTTCACCGCATAGAGCAACGCGCCCGCAAACAGAATCGCGCCCGCCGCCATTTCAATTAAAACGGATGAATTCAGGAAGCCGCCGATCAGGACGGCCACCCCCAACGGCAACAGGACCAGCACGATCCGTCCCAGCCGCGGACTGGATAATGATGTGTCCAATACCGTAGGGAGCAAGTTGTGCATCGTGCCGACGATGGCCAATGTGACGAACCCGAGCAGATTGAGATGGATGTGCGCCAGCCGCACATAGCCGTAGGATTGTTGCATCAGCCCGAGCCCCATGCTTTCTCCGGCGGCCAGGCCGGCAAACAGAGACAGCAGTGCGGCGGCGTAATACCATAGAGTGAGCGGCGACGAGTTGAGACTCCGGCGGGCTTGCGTCCAGGCATCGCGGGCAATCCACAGAAATGCACCGACGACCAAAAAGCCGGCAACGCCCACGACCACGTATTGATGCAGCCAGAATCCCGCCAGCATGCCGACGGCCCCCGCATTGATCGTCGCAAACAACAACGGGTGAGAATCGCGTTGTGTGTGTCCGGTCATGAGCAGCGGCGGAATAAAGGCGAGGAAGCCGCCCAGGACCATTTGCGCAACCCCTCCCACTAAGGCCGCATGCACATGGACCAGCCGTACCCATTGTGGCAGCGGCGTGCCGCGGATCAGGCCGATCAAAATGGCCAGCCCCAAGATCGACGATACGACCAGCCATGCGAAACCGGTCAGCAGAAACGCCGTGGGAGGATAGTGTCGTGGGAACATGCGTCGTCGTCTCCTACCTTTCGAGAAAGTAGAAATGATCCGTCGGGCCTTGGCCATGGCCGATAGCGAGACTGTGGCGGATGGCTTCGGTGACATAGGTCTTGGCGGCTTGCACTGCATCCAGCACCGGTCGCTCTCGCGCGAGGTGGGCGGCGAGGGCGGAGGCGAAGGTGCAGCCGGTTCCGTGCGTGTGTTTCGTCTCGATGAACTCACCTTTGAGGACGTTGAAGAATCGTCCGTCGTAGAGCAGATCGGTGGCGCGTTCGGACAGCAGATGCCCGCCTTTGATGACGACATGCTTGCAGCCCAGGCTGTGGATCGCTTTCGCGGCCCGGCGCGCGTCGGCCAGCGACGCGATCTGAATACCCGAGAGCTGCTGCGCCTCATGGACATTCGGCGTCACGATCAACGCGAGCGGGATCAGGTGCGTCTTCACGGCTTCGATGGCGTCCGGCTGCAGCAAGGGGTGGCCGCTCTTGGAGATCATCACCGGGTCCACGACGAGGTTCGCCACGTGCTGCGACTTGAGCCGCTTGGCCACCATCTCGACGATAGGGGTGGAGGACAGCATGCCGGTCTTCACGGCGGCGACGTCGAAGTCGTCGAAGATCGCGTCAATCTGCGCGGCGATGATCGAGAGCGGAAGCTCGAAGACTTCGGCGACTTCCTCGGTGTTCTGAGCCGTGATCGCGGTGATCGCCGACATGGCAAAGACGCCGTTGGCAGACATGGCCTTGATGTCGGCCTGAATGCCTGCGCCTCCGCCGGAATCGGATCCGGCAATGGTCAAGACTTGCTTGAGTGTGTGCGGCATACGTTCATGGTCTTGGTTAAGGAATGGCTGGAGCGGCGGGGCCGGACTCAATCTTTAAGCCGTCGATCGTAAAGACAGCGTCCCGTCGCGGCGACTTCTCATGATAGTGGAGCGTGAATTGCGAAGCGGCCGCATCGGAAGGCGCCGTGAACGTGAGGACGGCCCGCTCTTTTTCGCGGGGGGACAATTCGAGCCCTCTGGTGCACAATCCTTCACGATTCTCCTCGATGCTTTGTACCCACGCCGCACCATGATCGTCTTTTAGTATCGTTTCTTGCAAGAGGCACAAGACTTTGAGATCGCGCACGGAGCGATTCTCGATGGTTACGTCGAGCTTCACATGATGATCTTCACGCTCGATCGATTGCACGACCAGCTCGTAATATTCGTTTCGATGGAAGCCAAGCCCGGCAGGGATCGGCGGCTCCTTGGGGCCTTCGATTTTTACGACAGGGGGTTTGGCCGCCTCCTTGAAGAGCTCACCCAATGGACCGGTTTTCGGAAGGGTGCCGCGCGAAGCCCCGACCACTTGCGCATTCAATGGGCTGATGAGTTTGACTGTGATGAGGACGTTGTCGGCTGAATCAAGATACGAGCCGCTGAGAAACGCATCCGCTCGCATGGCCTTCGCCGCCCGCCGCACTGCCTTGGCATGGGCCGCATCGATCTGAGCGACGCGGAATTTCTTGAGCGTGGAGTGCACCAGCGTCCGTTCCACGACGTTCAATTCACCGGCCACCAGCACCTGCGTGCCGATTTCTTCGGCGAGGAACTGCCCGATGGGCGTGGCGTTTCCCTTGGCATCGGTAAAATCCACAAAGGCCAACCGCTGCTTTTTGGCTTTCACGGCCTCGGCCATCACGCCTTCCGCCAACTGCTTGAGGCTCTCTTCATAATTCACAGCGGCCTGGGCAGCAGTCGGGAGGAACAGCGAAAGTGTCAGGCTGATCAGGAGGAGGGATGTTCCGACGATGATGGCCATGTGTGTGGCGACATTATAC
>CAYNLM010000108.1:0-13769 GCA_964398045.1 uncultured Nitrospira sp.
TTCCGGCGCTATCATGAAAAAGTGGAAGCCGACAGCCGCAGGATTCTGGAAGAGGCGCTCCAGCAGAATGATTGGAACCAAACCAGAGCGGCCGAAGAGCTGGGGCTCCAGCGGACCTACTTCACCAAAATGCTCCGCCAGAAACAGATCTCAGGACGGCCGCCGAAAAGTTCTTCTTCAACGGATTTCACGTCGCCTAGCTGATAAGCCGCTCCCATCTGGAGTGAGATCCCATATCTCCTGACGACTCACAGATGGGCGACGCGTTTTTGGCCATGACCATCTCTAGACACTTCCAGCCCTCCTCGGGTATTATCTGCAGAATTCTCGGTCTGCCAGTGGCGGTGTAGCTCAGTTGGCAGAGCAGCGGACTCATAAGACAACGGTCGTCCATTCCATTCGTGTTGACAATTCCACACTTTCAATAGAATCGCGCCTTTCATCGCTCTTTCCCGTTGTTTAATGTTCGAACTCTTCCCGCCCAAACCGACCAACTCCCGCTTCTTGGTGAACATCTTCAGCAGGGACAAATTGGGATGTGCGCATTGACCCTCCTTGGAGAGGTGGGACTTTTGATGGGAGTCAGGACATCTGCTGAGGTTCTTTCGTGTGCCATGATCTGTGGGCACGGATTTGCTTAACGATCCGACGCCGCCCCCTGACCTGTCAGCAGACTCTTAAGCGCCAGCAACCGTGATGACCGGCAACTCTGCCGCGACCTCGCAACCCGCTGCAAGGACACCCAGGACTCCTTGACGGGGAAGCTTACGTTCTTGCCAGTCGCCGGTGTAGACACCGTGCAGACAGAAGGAAGGCGACTATTTTTCTGCCGCTGATCTTCTCGCCTTCTCCCTCCCTTCGAGATTTCCCGGTCTAAAAGAGTTCTTGCAAAGCCCCTCCGTCTTTGAAAGAATGAGCTGCATTTCTTTCAAAGAGAAATTGGCTTTGAAAGTCGCTTTACATTCTGAGTCCTCAGACGATGAATCCGAAAGACTTCCGCGACCCGCGCGCGGGCAAAGTCATCCAGACACCGAAAGGCTATTCGGCGTTCATTCCGGCCAAACTGCCGCCCACGCTCGAATACGATAACCAGTTTGTACTGTCGCTGTCGCGGGCCGATGCCGCCCTCAGCGAACTCTCCGGATTAGGCCGTCATCTTCCCAACCCGCACCTCCTGATTGCTCCCTATGTCCGACGCGAAGCGGTCTTGTCCTCACGCATCGAAGGCACAAAAGCCAGCCTGTCCGATCTCTTGATCGATGAGATGGAACGGCCAACTCAGCGTACCGAGGACGACGTGCGTGAGGTGCGTAATTACGTGGCGGCGATGGAGCATGGCCTGGATCGGCTAGACAAACTGCCTCTTTCGCTCAGACTCGTTCGAGAGATCCATGAGCGGCTGATGAAAGGAGTGCGGGGCGACTTTGCGACGCCGGGAGAATTTCGCCGCAGCCAGAACTGGATTGGTCCGTCAGGAAGCACCATCGAAACCGCTCCCTATGTCCCTCCGCCACTGGAACATTTGAACGACTTGCTAGGAGACTGGGAACGATTTCTCCACGAACGGAACGTATTCCCCGATCTCGTCCAGTGCGCCATCATGCACGAGCAGTTTGAAGCGATTCACCCATTTCTCGATGGCAATGGTCGCCTCGGTCGTCTTCTGATCACACTTTTTCTCATTGAACGAGACCGGTTACCTCAGCCCTTGCTCTACCTATCGGCATATATCGAGGCTCATCGGCAGGATTACTATGATTTGCTGCAGCGTGTCCGAACACACGGAGACTGGATGAGCTGGCTCCGATTCTTCATTGTTGGTGTGACGGAAATCGCGCTTGAAGCGGTGGGACAAGCCAGTCGGCTGATGGATCTCCGCGAGAAATTTCGTGGTCGTCTCCGTGACAAGCCCAAAGCCCTGATTCTCTTGGATGAACTCTTTCTGAACCCGTATATGTCCGTTTCCAGAGCCGAGAAGGTGCTGAAAGTCTCGAACCCTACCGCTCGACAAGCCGTCACACTCCTCCAGAGAAAAGGCGTGCTGGAGGAAATTACTGGGCGGACATGGGGGAAGCTGTACCTCGCCAAACCGATCATGGAGACCATCGAGCTGAAAGGGAAGAGCACCTAGACATGCAGAGAAGTCGAACCAGTCTCGCACAAGGGATCTAGATCAGTCGTCGCGGCCCGCTCCTTTTAATCAGCGGGCCATACGGGCCTGATCCAGTCCTCCCATCGTAAAAAGCAGATATATCCTAGATTGTCCGGCGAACGCGCTGCGATGTGGCAACATGAAGACCACGATCTTTGAAAACGCCAGTGCGAGATGGCCGTTCTTCACGACGATATTCTCCCGGCCGTTCAAGGATCAGCCCGGCAAATGACCCAAGGGTACCTCGTTCAGTCTGAGCGACATGAGGGCGCTTATGAATCTCGTGCACGAGACGAAGGAGGGGGTCCCCCTCATGCCGTGAAGAGCTGGATCGCTTTCCTGGGAAGCCTCTGGTCCTCCGGGGGGGGGGTTCCGTTGTCACTTATGGCGAGATCGAAACGGGTTGCTAGAACTGGATAGGCCCGCGATTATTGATGTTGGTGGCCGTGGGCTCCATGGCTGCCCTTGTGTTGATGATCATGCTCACCGGTTTTCCCATGGGAATGACCATGGGCATGCTGGTGAACGTGTTTGTGGGTGTGACTCACTGACGATCCATGGGTATGAGCGTGACTGTGTTCATGCTTATGTTGATGCGAGCCCTTCATAGTATGTCTCCTTCCTTGTGTGCGCAGGATCGAAAAGCCCTCGGGTTCCCTCATACTCTAGCACATTAGAACTAGCGGAACGTATCGCGCTATACCGGAGAGCCGTGCCCCGATTCGATCCGCTCAGTCGGACGAGAGGCTATAAGTGATAGGCACGCGCACAACCACTTGGGATCGGCTCAATGCGTAGTCTAATGCCATGGGAAAGGCCCGTTGCACGAGGCGTATGGCTTCTTGATCGAGATGATCCTCCCCGGAACTACGTTCTACTTTCAACTCACCAAGGTCACCTCCGTCAAGAATAACGAGCCGCAGCAGTACTTTCTTTCGTCCCGAAACATCCAGGAAGGGGCGAGACTCGCGCTTCAGCTGTTCGAGTCTCTTGGACAGAGCCCGCTGCAACCATCCAAAGTCACCCGCCACCGGTCGCGCGACGGACGATCCTGAAGAAAGAGCCTGGACTTGCGCATGCAACGGGGCCGACGGGTCGGTCGTGGTCCGTTCGGATTGTGTTTCAACACCGGCCGGTCCTTGCGATGAAGGACGATCGGGGTGGATTGTTTCCGCACTAGTCACGGTTTCCGGAGGTGCCTGCCCAGTCACTTCCCTCCCGATCTGAGCGGGCGGAGCGGAAACGACAGGAGGCAAAGAGGGCGGACTTACAGGCGGCCCAGGCTCGACCACAGCGAGACGGTCCCCGTCAGTCTGGCCTCGGGGCATCTCACTTTGTTCGAAGGCAGGATGAACGACCTCATCTTGCTCCATCTGCCGCTCCCTCGTCTGCTGCGGACGCACCTCCTCGGCCTTGGCTGGAACACTCTGGCTTTCTTTGGCTGGAGATTGGCTAAGCCCTGCAGGCTGTTCTTGCAATGCAGGTGGTTGGGGTCTTTCCGTCTCCGCCATTATTTGGCGCGGCACCGCTACCTTCTCCTCGGAAGTTGTTAGATCGGACGTCGCCTGATTTTCCGGTGGATGGGACGGTGAATTCGAAGGAAAGGGAAGATCCGTCTGATTCTCAATCGTCTTCGGAGTATCCGCTGGAATGCTCTCGGTCGCTGTGGAGGAAAGGCTGACAAGCGCCACCTCCCAGCGAAATGGCTCCACAATGGGAGTGGACGTGACGTGCCTGATGAACTCGATAGAAAGCACGAGGAAAGACAGATGGAACGACAACGAGCAGAGCCAGGCGTAAGCATGAATCCTCATATTCTGGTTGTCGGGCAGGCACGAGCTCGGCATGGCACGAGGTCTTTCGTTTCCATCAACCTAGGAATGCTGAACCCTGAACATACAGAATGCTGGTGCCTAGGAACACACTGATGCCTCCGATCACAACCTGGATTCCGTCATAGGCCCAGGCTAGGGATTGCGCCGATCGACGCAGTGGAATCGCGATGGCCAGGGAAAGCGCCGACATGCCCAAAATAGAGCCAATGCCGAAGAGCATGATGTAGGTTAGGCCGACCGCGATTGATACGGTCGCATGGAGGGTGAGCAGAATCAGGGTGGCCGAACCGGCCATTCCGTGCGTCATGCCCACAAGCAAAGCACGGTACGGAATCTGATGTGTGTGCTGATGGACTGCGCGGTGACGATCGGTTTCGCTCTGATGCGCGTGCATATGGAAATGGGCTTCCCCTTCTTTATGTTCGTGGACATGGATATGGATCCGCTCACTCCTTATCCTTCGCCACACATCAAGACCCAATCCAATCAACATCACGCCTACGGCCATTTCCAACGCCAAGGCCACGCGCTCCGGGACAATGCTATTGAGGGACAAGACGACGGAACAAAAGAGGAAGAGCGTCAGGGTATGTCCTACCCCCCAGGCAATCCCCTGTCTAACCGTCTCTCCGACGGAAGTACTGCGGCTCGCCAACGCTGCGACCGCCGCCGCATGATCCGCTTCGACCGCATGGCGCAGCCCCAACAGAAAGCCGAGGCCGAGGAGTGTCAGCATGCATCCGCCCTTTCCAAGGCCCGCATCTGTGCGCGAAGCCATTCGTACCAATTCTGCATCCCCTCTCCTGAGATTGCGGATACAAGAAAAATCTCCAGGTCGGGATTGACCGTCCGTGCGTGCTTCAGGCAGCACGCGACGTCAAACGAGAGATGGGGCAGCAGATCGATCTTGTTCAGCAGCATCACCCGTGCGGCCCGGAACATGTGGGGATACTTGAGTGGCTTATCCTCCCCCTCCGTCACGGACAGGATAGCCACCTTCGCCTGCTCTCCTAGATCGAACAGCGCCGGACAGACCAGGTTCCCCACATTCTCAATCATCACGATGGAGCTCGCCGGGGGCTTCAGTTGCTCAATTCCCCGCGCCACCATATCCGCCTCCAGATGACATCCTGCCCCCGTGTTGATTTGCACCACGCGGCATCCGGTTTTTCGAATCCGTTCGGCGTCGTTCGTCGTCTCCTGATCGCCTTCGATGACCTCAATCGGCAGTTCATCCCTTAGGTTACGGATGGTCTTTTCCAGGAGCGCCGTTTTCCCTGATCCTGGCGAACTGACCAGGTTCAGTGCCAACACGTGACGGGCTTTGAGCCAGCCGCGGTTCCGCTCAGCCAGCCGGCCGTTCTTGGCCAGCACCGCCTCCTGAAGCACAATTGTTTTCCCCTCCACATGAACATGGTCACCAGGGTGATGATCGTCACCGTGCTCATGATCATGACTGTGATGGTGGTCATGGTCTCCGTGATCGGATCGCAGGTCCACAGTCACTCCTGTGTTCAGATCAGTCATCCGTGGCATGGCATCCTCAGAGCACCCGCATGTCGTACACATTAGACGGTCACCATTTGTTTGATCGTGAGTTCCTCGCCCGTTAAACGGTCGAGATCCGACGATCCACAGGCGCAACGTTCCACCAGTTGCCTTAGTTCCACATCAAGTCCACAGACGCGACACCGGCCCCGCCCCGGCACCTCGATGACCTCGAGCCGCGCACCTTCCAACACCGTGCCCTGGGCTACGACATCAAAACAAAACCTGATCGCATCAGGAATGACGGCGCTGAGTTTTCCCACTTCGAGCGTGACCTGGGTAACCTTTGCGCCATTAGCGCGTTCACACACAATCGCGACGATGTTCCTGGTGATGCTCAATTCATGCATGTGGTTTCCGACTTCTCACCCTGATAAGCGGACACGGTCACATGAAACAGCTCGTCCAACGATTCCCCCATCACCTGTTTCGTGAGTTCAGCCTTCAATTGTTCAAGCTGTTCCTTATCGCCAGGCTGTTCCGTTGGTGTTTCGATCCGGTCCACCAGGGCAAAGAATTCCGCCGGCACAAAGCCCTCGCGCAGGCTCACTGAGACCGTTTTCGTGCCGTCATCAATCCACCAGGCATACTGCATGTCCTTATGGCACTGTCCTTCCTGTTGCGAATGAGTCAGATGGTATTGGCCCCGGCTGACACAACGGGTGACGTACTCGAAGGCGTCTCTCACTCCAGGCCCGGGATGTGCGCTCGTCACCATCAAGGATCGTCGATCCCACAAGCTCGGCACCGATAGACAAGATGCCGCCCGTTGTAAGGCGCGAAACGCCACTGTCGCGCCCCAGATGGCGCTGCCCTGGTGGAACTGAAGCAGGCCGTCATAGTCAAGCAGTTCAAGCCGTCCCCCATCCAGAATGGCGAGAGATTGTGGTTTCGCAGTCGGCATCTCCAAACCTGCTCCTCAACAGATGCGCGGCAACTGATCCCCCACCAATGTATCCACGACCCGCACGCCACCAAATGCCGTAGCCATCAATACCGCGCCTTTCGGATCGTCCTTCACTTCTCCAATAATGACGCTGTCTCTGCCGGCCGGATGCGCGCGCATCAACTCGACAAGTCGGTCGGCCGATTCCCGTGGCACGACCGCGGCTAACTTGCCCTCATTGGCCAAGTACAGAGGATCCAATCCAAGGATCTCGCAGGCTCCCCGCACGGTTTCTTGCACCGGGATTGCCGATTCGGCGAGGTGAATCCCGACCTCCGAGGCAGTCGCAAATTCATTGAGCACGGTCGCGACGCCACCCCGCGTGGCATCCCTCAAGCAGTGAATGTCAGGACAGACCTCCAACATGAGACGAATCAAGTCGTGGAGGGACTGCGTGTCGCTCTCGACAGTAGACTCAAGCGCCAGTTCGTTCCGAGCTAAGAGAATCGCCACCCCGTGATCACCGATGTTTCCGTTGGTGATGACCACATCTCCGGAGCGAGCGCGGCTCGCAGAAATCTCCACGTCGCCACGGATGATCCCGATGCCGGCCGTGTTGATGAACAGTTTGTCGGCTGCGCCCCGCTCCACCACCTTCGTGTCCCCCGTCACGATGGACACTCCGGCCTGTGCGGCAGCCTCCTTCATCCGGCTCACGACCTGTCCCAGGACATCGATTGACAGGCCTTCTTCGAGAATCATTCCGCAGGATAAAAAGAGAGGCGTGGCTCCACTCACCGCCAGATCGTTGATGGTCCCATGCACCGCCAGTTCCCCGATACTGCCGCCGGGAAAGAACAAAGGATTGACCACATAGCTGTCGGTGGTAAAGGCCAGCCTTGTGCCCCGTTGCCGCAACTCTTCCAACGACACGACGGCCTGGTCTTCCATCGCAGCCAGCAGCGGATTGTTGAACGCCTCCACGAACAGCTGCTCGATCAGCTCCCGCATGGCCTTGCCGCCACTTCCATGAGCCATGGTGATGCGCTTGTCGCGCATGCGATCCAACCACGGCGTAGACCCTCCCGCTCGGGTCGAGTCCGTCGGCTGCTGGTTCAGGAGCGCAGGATGCATGGGCTACCCTCCGTTCATCGCGACGATCAGGCCGGCACCTTGGCCGGCTTCAGACTTTCCCGATCAATCCACCCGTAGTTGTAATAGGCCGCGCAGGCGCCTTCTGTCGACACCATGAGAGAGCCGAGCGGATTCTCCGGCGTACAAGCGGTGCCGAACACCTTGCACTGGGGCGGCTTGATCACACCCTTCAATACCTCGCCGCACTGGCACGACGTCGGGTCGGCGATTTTCACATTCGGCACCGAGAATTTCCGTTCGGCGTCGAAGGGGGCGAACGTCTGGCGGACCCGGACGCCGGAATAATCGATGGAACCCAATCCGCGCCATTCAAAAAACTCACGCAACTCGAACACCGCCTGGATTGCTTCGAGCGCCTGCGCACTGCCGGCCTCAGGTACGACACGCCGGTACTGATTCTCCACCTCGCATCGGCCCTCGGCCATTTGCTTCAGCACCATCCAGACAGAGTGGAGAATGTCTAACGGCTCGAAACCCGCGATCACGATCGGCTTCCGATAGTGGTCAGCGATGAATTGGTAGGGCTGCGTGCCGATGACCATGCTCACATGGCCGGGACCGAGGAACGCATCAACTTGGAGGTCGGGGGAATCGAGCACGGCCTTAATGGTGGGAATGATCGTAATATGGTTGCAGAACAATGAAAAATTGGAGACTCCTTCCTGTTTGGCCTGCAGGACCGTAAAGGCCGTACTGGGCATCGTGGTCTCGAATCCGAGTGCCAGGAAGATCACCTCTCGCGCAGGATTGGCTTTCGCGATCTTCAACGCGTCGAGCGGCGAGTACACCATCCGGACGTCCGCACCCTCCGCCTTGGCTTGAAGCAGGCTCTTGTGTGAGCCGGTCACGCGCATCGCGTCCCCGAATGTCGTCATGATGACATCCGGACGCTGCGCTAGCGCGATGCAATCGTCTACGCGACCGCGAGGAAGCACACAGACGGGGCAGCCTGGTCCGTGGATGAACTCCACCTCCTCCGGCAACATCTTGTTGAGGCCGTATCGGAAAATCGTGTGTGTATGTCCCCCGCACACTTCCATGATGCCCAACGGCCGCCTCCGACAGAGATCGATCCGACCGACCAGGTCGCGGATCTCCCGAAGGAGCCACTGAGCTTTTTGCGGGTCGCGGAACTCATCGACGTATTTCATGACACCCCTTTTCCCCCCGCCCAGCCCCGCTCATTGGCCAGGAGGGTATGCACCAGGTCCCACAGAATGTGATAGATGGCCACATGACATTCCTGCACCCGGTGAATGCTGTCCGTCTCCACCACAAGGCAATGATCCACGGACGATGAGCGAGCCACCGCCCCCCCGTTCCCGCCGGACAGCGCAATCGTCGTCACACCAAGCTCCTTGGCTTTGTCGAACGCACGCAGCAGATTGGCTGAGTTCCCACTCGTGCTCACGCCGATCAATCCATCGCCGGGACGGGCCTGGGCGATCACCTGGCGGACAAACACGTGGTCGAACCCCACGTCGTTTCCGACGGCCGTCAGCATCGCCACGTCGGCATCAAGGTTCACCGCGGGTAAGGCCGGACGACCGGCGGTGATCGGATGCAGAAATTCGACGGTAATGTGAGCCGCATCACAGCTCGACCCGCCATTGCCCATTGCGAACAACCGGCCCTTCCGGCGATAGACGTCGGCAATGGCCTTCGCGGCCGCCACCACCTGCTCTCCATGTCCCTCAAAGAAGGCTCGCTTCACCGCTAGACTGGCCTCCGCTTTGAGGCGAACCGATTCCAGCAGTTCCTGATCGAGACGAACCGGCGAGGGCGCCTGCACGTTCAGGAATGGATACAGTCCCTCCAGAATCTCTTTAGAAGACATAAATCCCCTCAAGCCTGACTGGACGTGCGCATCGCTTGTACCTCGGCCTGCGCTTCACCGAGCTGGGTCAATAATTCAACAGTCCGTTGGGCTTCCTCCGGATCGACTCGGCTCATGGCAAAACCCACATGCACCAACACCCACTCTCCGACACAGGACTCCGGGGGATGCTGCTCATCCACAATACAAGCGATGTTGACCGTCCGTCTCACGCCGCCGACATCGACGACGGCCAGTTTTTGCTGTTCACTACTGATTTCGACGATACGTCCTGGAATTCCTAAGCACATAACAACCTCACCCGTTGTGGGATAACGCTCTTGCTGCTGCAACAGCGGCTTGGCCAAGCGCAAGCCCGCCATCGTTGGGAGGAATCTGCCTATGAGAGAACACCGTAAACCCTAATCCTTCTAGTTTTGCCGTGACCAATTCAAATAACACCCGGTTTTGAAACACCCCGCCGGACAATGCAATGTGGTGGACCGTCCGCTCGCCCTCTTTCACCCGCGTGATCTTGTCCGCCATGGCACAAATGGCCTTCGCCAGTCCCTTGTGAAACCGTGCAGCCATGACGGAGCGCGGCGTCTTGAGGATCAGGTCACCGAGCAGAGCATGCCACATGGCGAGCGGCTCGATATAGGGCAGTTTCAGCCCTTTCAGATAGGGAATCGTGAATGGGTACGCCAAGGTGTCGTCTTCCTGGGCCAAGGTTGACTGGTCGACGATCTGTTCCAGCTCCATGGCCGCCTGCCCCTCGTAACTCACCCGATCACGGCAAAGACCCATGGCTGCCGCGACGGCATCGAACAGCCGTCCGCAGGAACTCGCCGGGGGGCTGTTGATTCCCCGCGCGAGCATCTGATCTAGGGCGACACGCGGCTTGTTTGCGAGATGCCGATAGAGGTCCAGTTCTTCGTAGTTCATGGCGAACCGCGCCCACCCCAACTCGGCCATCAGATGGGCATAGGTGTTTCGCCATGGCTCTCTGATGGCTTGCTCTCCACCAAGCATCGGCACGGGCTTGAAGGTGCCCACTCGCGTGGCGGTTCGGTAGTCGGCAAGCAAGAACTCGCCGCCCCAGAGTTGATCATCATCCCCATAACCCAACCCATCGAGCGCAATGCCCAACACGGGTGGATGGTCAATCGGTATCCCATTCTCGACGAGACAGGCAGCGATATGGGCATGGTGGTGCTGCACCTCAGACACAGGCAGTGCCTGTTCAACTGCCAGTTCTCTTCCAATTTTACCGGAGAGGTATTCAGGATGGCGGTCAATGGCGAGGACGTCCGGAACATGCTCAAAGAGTTCCCCATAGTGAAGGAGTGCCCGCCTGAAATCGGCCAGTGTCAGGGCATCTTCCAAGTCTCCGATATGGTGGGAGAGCACTGCCTGGCCATCCTTCAGCAGACAAAACGTGTTCTTCAGCTCACCGCCCATGGCAAGCACGCGCGGTGCCTCCTTGAATCCCGTCGGGAGCGGAATCTGGGCTGGGGCATAGCCCCGGCTGCGACGGAACACCCGAGAGCTGCCGCCCATCACCGTCGTCACGGAGTCATCAACCCGTTGGGCAATCGGACGATCATGCAAGAGAAAATAGTCGGCCATGCCCCCCAAACGTGCTTTGGCCAGTTCGTTGTCGGTCCATTGCGGTTCATCAGCCCGATTACCACTCGTCAGCACAATCGGACGCTCCATGCGTCGGAGCATGAGATGATGGAGCGGTGCGTTGGGCAACATGAACCCCAACGTGTGGATCCCCGGCGCGACGCTAGGCGCCACACACACCTCAGCCCGGCACTTCAGGATGACGATCGGAGCGGCGGGACTCTGGAGAAGAGCGGTCTCTTCGTCGCTGACTTCGCAATACCGCTGGATGACCTCGATGTCGCGCGCCATGAGCGCGAAAGGTTTCCCTTCACGAACCTTCAGGCGGCGGAGTCGAGAGACGGCCTCTTCTTGCGTGGCGTCACAAGCCAGCTGGAAACCTCCCAATCCCTTGATGGCCACGATCTGTCCCTTTTGAAGAAGCGTACAGGCCGCATCGACCGCATCCAGCATCGAAAGCGCCTCGACCGCGATGGGTTTCCCGTCGGCCCGTTCGAGCAGGACCTTGGGCCCGCAGACGTGACAGGCGATCGGCTGGGCGTGAAATCGCCGGTCGTTCGGATCTCGATATTCCGTTTCACACGAAGGACAGAGGGGAAACCGGCTCATGGTCGTGCCGGCCCGGTCATAGGGAATCTTCTCTTGAATCGTCAGACGAGGTCCGCAGTGTGTGCAGTTGGTAAATGGATACCGATAGCGCCGGGCAAAAGGATCGAGCACTTCCTGCACACATTCCTGGCACGTCGCGGCATCAGGCACAACTCCCGTTGTCACCGCGCCTGATCCGCTCTCAACGATCGTGAAAGTGGATGGAATTTCCAGGATCGGGGTCGGTTCAGAGACCACCTCATCGATCCTCGCGAGAGTCGACGGCTGCTCCTTGAGGCTGGTCAGAAACCGCTGGAGTCCATCCGGAGCGCCAATCGCATAGATTCGAACGCCTTGTCCATCGTTCAAGACATGGCCTCGAATCTGATGCTGCCGCGCAAGACGCCACACCGCGGGACGGAACCCGACCCCTTGAACCAGACCGCGGACACGAATCGTGACCGCGACAAGTGTTGAGACCTGGCGGGCCAACACAGGGGTCATCCAAGCACCTCTCGATGCAGCGAACGGATCACCACCCGGTTATTTCCACTGTCGGCAACAGCCAGCAGTCCCTCGCATGTTGAAAGCCCGTACGGCCAACATAGTGTGTCTGGCGAGGGGAACATCCATTGATTGTCGCCTTTCATGTCGAACATGGGCTGGGCTGCCAAGGCACGTGCCGGCGCCCCCGTCACGAGATCTCCCTTGTGCCAACCCAAGAGACGGGAATTTGCCGTATCTGCCACAATCAACCAGTCTCCCGCTGCTGCGGCACCGTAGGGCATGTTGAGAGACCCAGCATGGGGCCAGTACTGTCCGCCGTTGTGATCCACCAGAGAGGCGTCGACCTGTCCCAAGATCCAGTCACAGCCAGCACCGGGCTCTGTCGGGATTCGGTTCCAGACCATGATCCGATTGTTGCCCGCATCTGCTACGCAGAAGGCCTCGTTCCATCGAACGATCGCATGAGGCCATCGCATACTCATGCGCGTAGGCGCTCCGCCTGCGTTCTCATCCCTTCGATCAAAATCCACTTGTCCCAATACAAGATCAGCTGGCTGGCCGTTGTACTCTGGGGGCGTGAACCAGACGAGCACACGTCGGTTGCCGGTATCGGCCGCCACCAACATGTCTCCCCAACTCGCGACGCCGTAGGGCCAGTAGAGCGTATCGGCCGACGGCATTGACTGTCCGCGATTCATCTCCACAGCCTCGAAGTTCTCCTGTCCGAGGACAAGGTCCGGAGGACAATGGCTGGCTGACGGGACCTGTCGCCACAGGAGCACTCGATGGTTCCATGCATCTGCGACGGCTAGACCCGTGCCATACGCCGTGATGCCGGTGGGGACATTCAATGTCGCGGGGCCCGGATCGGTCTTCGCGTTGCGGCCTTCCGAAATGAAGTCGGGCTGTCCAATCACCCAATCGGCAGCGATGCCGTCCACAGAAGGACATTCACTCCACCCGAGCAAGCGGTGATGCCCGGTGTCGGCCACCCAGAAGGGTCCTTTCCTCGCAACCAAGCAACAGCCGCGTGGCCCGAACAGGGTTTGGGGGGACGGTGTGACCGGAAGAGGAAAGCCTTGCGAATCTCGACACTCTCCCAAGATGATGGGAGGTCCGTCTGCGTCCCACAAGGGCACGGGAGCAACCGGCTCTCGGCCTGCAATCGGACGCTGCCCAGGCTGTGAGAGACGAACTGCGAGCCCCATCTCGTTTATCCCTTCAATTTCACTTCAACCTTCGCTCCGACGACACGCACGGCTTCGGGAACGAGCTGTACCTCCGGAGCCGTCAGACATTCCCCCGACGACAGATCGTAGCGAAAACCATGGTACGGGCACGTAATCACGCCATCGGCAACCGCCCCCATATCGAGCGGCATCCCCATATGGGCACAGGCGTTCTGAAAGCACGTCACGCGGTGATCCTGTCGACTAAAGAGGAGGGACTGCCCATTCAGCTCAAGCACCTTGATGCCGTTGTCGGGGATATCGGCGAGAGCGAGTGCCTCCTGCCAGCCCGTCTCGTTGCCGAGGGCGAACGGACTGACAAAGAATACCGGCACTCCATTCCCGTTGGAGGCGGGTGGATTCCCTTTGACCTTCTTGATCGTGACGATCTCCGGACAGTGGTCCCGGATCGCTTTTTCGATCC
>CAYNLM010000109.1:0-13763 GCA_964398045.1 uncultured Nitrospira sp.
TTTGAGCCCGATCGTCTCCAAGGTTTCTGCGATCTTTTCCCGTTCGGCTTCCGTCGGCTTGCTCATCAGGGTCGCAAAGACGCCCTTGCTCTCGCGCTTCAACGACAAGTCGAGGTTTTCCCAGACCGTCAAGTTCGCATAGATCGAGGGGGCCTGAAATTTTCGGCCGATCCCCAGCTTCGCAATTTCGTCCTCGCGTTTCCCGACCAAGTCCGTATCCTTGCCGAAGATCACTCGCCCGGACGCGGGCTTCGTCTTGCCGCAAATGACGTCGAGCAACGTGGTTTTGCCTGCGCCGTTCGGACCGATCACCACACGCAGCTCCTGATAGTTCACGATGAAGTTCAGATTGTTCAGCGCCTTAAAACCGTCGTAATCGACAGTGACGCCTTCCAGATAAATGATCGAGCCTTTGTCGCTCATGGCGAGACGCCCTCCGATGCCGGCGCCGATTTTCTCCGTCCCAAAGCCTTGCGCACCGACTCGAGACTCAGACGACGCACAAGCCCGACCAGGCCGTCCGGGAATACCAACACGACCGCGATAAATAATCCGCCCAGAAAGAAGGGCCAGAGTTCGGGAAAGTAGTTGGTCAGGAGGCTGCGGGCGAAGTTTACCCCGACGGCGCCGATGATCGCGCCCACCAGCGTGCCGCGCCCGCCCACCGCCACCCAGATAACCATTTCGAGCGACGGCAAGACGCCGATCTGCGCCGGCGTAATGATGCCGACTTGCGGCACATACAGCATGCCGGCCAGCCCCGCCAATCCAGCCGAGACGACGAACACGAACAGCTTGTAGCTGGAAGGGGAATAGCCGGAGAACAGCACCCGCTGCTCGCTGTCTCGGATGGCCACCAGCACCTTGCCCGTCCGTGAGTGAATGATCCATCGGCACAGAAAATACGCGCCGCCCAGCGCAAACACCGTGCGCACATACAGGAACCGTTGCGTGCCTGGCTCGCTCAAACGGAAGCCGAGGATCTGCTTGAAGTCGGTGAGCCCGTTGGTCCCGCCGAGATTGGTTTCGTTGCGGTTGAACACCAGCCAGGCAGACAGGGCCACGGCTTGGGTAATAATCGCGAAGTAGACGCCTTTAATCCGGCTGCGAAAAGCCAGAAAACCGAAGATGAGCGCGCAGAGAACCGGGACGAGAATCGCCCCCAGCACCGCGGCTGGAAAACTATAAAACGGCTTCCAGAAGAACGGCAGTTCCTTCACCTGATTCCACACCATGAAATCAGGGAGATCGCTGCCGTATACGCTTTCCGTGCCGATGGTCAGCATGAGATGCATGCCGATGCAGTAGGCTCCGAGTCCGAAGAATACACCGTGCCCCAGGCTCAGAATGCCGGTGTAGCCCCAGATGAGATCGAGTCCGAGCGCAAGGACGGCGAAGGCGAGAAACTTCCCGAATCGATTGAGGGTGAAGTCTGAGACATGGAGCCAGGAATCTTCCCCGGGAAGGACGTTCAGAGCGGGCAGGATGACGAGCAGGAACAGCGCGACGAACCAGAAGGTGAGCCCTTCGGCTCCATTGTGCCGTTCTCCTATGTGGCCGGCGTCATTCATGACATCTCTCGGCTAGGCCCGATCAGGATGCTCAAAAAGACCCTTGTTCTCACCCGCCCGCCCCGAGCTGCCAAGACAGCTCACTCTCCGTACGGGGTACGTTGAGGATTTGTTCGAGCCGAGAACGACGTTGAGGGACTTTTTCAGCATCCCGTTACCTAGTCCGCGTGACGGCCCTTGATCGCAAACAGTCCGGACGGGCGCCGCTGCAGGAACAGAATCACGAGGACCAGGATGAGGACCTTACCATAGACCGCCCCAAAGCTGGGCTCTAAAAACTTGTTGAGGCTGCCGATGCCCAGCGCGGCGACGATCGTACCGGCCAGCTTGCCGACGCCGCCCGTCACCACCACCATAAACGAATCGACGATGTAGTTCTGGCCGAGGCCCGGCTCGACATTGCCGACCAGCGTCAGGGCGCAGCCGGCCAGCCCGGCGAGGCCGGACCCAAAGGCAAAGGTATAGGCATCGACTGTCCTGGTCGGAATGCCGAGGCAGGAGCTCATGTTCCGATTCTGCGTGACTGCGCGCACGCGCAAGCCCAGGTTCGAACGAAAGAGCAGGGCATAGATGCCGCTCACGCAGAGGATGGACAGCATAATGATGAAGAGGCGGTTATACGGCAAGTAGACGCCCACCATCACTTGCGCTCCGCCACTGAGCCAGGCCGGCGCGGCCACGGCCGTGAGATCGCCGAAACAGACTCGCGCCAACTGGATGAGCACGAGGCTGACGCCCCACGTGGCCAACATGGTTTCGAGCGGCCGCCCATACAGGAACCGAATGACGGTCGCCTCCAGAATCAATCCGCAGAGGCCTGCCACTAAAAAGGACAGAGGCAGGGAAAACAGAAAGTACGCATCAAACATCGCGGGAGGCAGATAGGCCTTGAACAGTTCTTGCGTCGCAAAGGTGGCATAGGCGCCGACCATCATGAGTTCGCCATGGGCCATGTTGATCACGCCCATGAGGCCGAACACGATCGCGAGACCGACCGACATGATCAAGAGGATGGAGCTCAGGCTGATGCCGCGAAACACGGTTTCAAAGACATTGGCCCACGTGCTCCACAGCTCGATCCGTTCGATCGCCGCATTGGCCGCTCGCAGCGCCGGCTGAGCGGCCTCGTTTATGGGCTGATCGCCAGAGACCTGCTGCACAAATTCCTTCAACGCCGGCAGCCCGTTCTGGCTCCGCAAGTCGCCCAATTTTTCGGCTGCCCGTGCTTTGAGCGACAGATTCCCGCCCGTCAATTGGAGGAGCGCCGCGCTTTCCTCCATCGCGTAACCTACCCAGCGGTTGGGCTCCTTGGCAGCAGCCTGTTCCAGCCAGGGCACAGCCAGGATCTGTCCGGATGATCCCAGATCGGCAGCCGCCGACCGCCGGACGTCATCGGATTCGCTCAGGAGATTCAATTTGTTTTTCAACAGATCTTTGACGGGCTTGACGGCGACACGGGTCGCGCGGTCCGCATCGGCCAACGCCTCGTCGAGCAACGCGAGCAGAGATGCATCGCCGGTCTCGAGGATCGTATGGAGGGCTTGATCGTGAAGGGACGGATCGTCGCTGGTGAGACGCTCGGCGAGCCTCTTCGCATCCGCACTCGTCACGGCAGAGGGCGCAGGCGAGTTGGATGGGGCCGGAGCATCGGTGGCACCAGCCACCCCGATCCACCCGGCAAGAAGCACCACTACACTCCCGATGACGACGCTGGTGAAACACCACCGTCGCACGCAGGACCGACCCGTCGTCCCCATGACTCCTCGCTTACCCGACCGGTCACCTGGCCGCACCGAAGAACCCGCGAGGGCGTGGAAAAGAGCGGCCAGGGGGTCAGGAGAAGACGATCGTCTTCTTAGGCTTTCTTCTGATACGTTCCTTGGTGATCGACCCAGTCGCAGCCTTTGTCCGGATTCGTGTATTCGCTCCAAGGTTCAGGCTTCACCAACCCTTTCGAGCGCGAGACAATCTTGAACTGGCCGTCCTTCAGAATCTCGCCGATCAGCACCGGCTTATGCGTATGATGGTTCGCGTTGTCCATCATGATCTCTCCGCCGGGGGCGAGGAACTTCTGCCCATAGACCGCCTTGCGAACCTTCTCGACGTCGGTCGCGCCGGCCTTTTCGACCGCCTGCTTCCACACGTGCACGCCGAAATACGCGGCTTCAATCGGATCGTCGGTGACGCGCTTGTCACCGTCGGGCAAATTATTCTTCTTGCAGTAGGCTTTGAAATTCGCCACGAATTGCTTGTTCTGCGGCGTGTCCACACTCTGAAAGTAATTCCACGCCGCCAGATGGCCGACCAGCGCCGTGGTGTCCATGCCGCGCAGCTCGTCCTCGGCGACGCTGAAGGCCATGATGGGCGCATCTTCGGCGCGCAGCCCCTGGTTGGCAAACTCCTTGTAGAACGGCACATTGCTGTCGCCGTTGATCGTGCTGATCACCGCCGCGCCGCCGCCCGCCGCGAACTTCTTAATCTTTCCCACGATCGTCTGATAATCCTGATGGTGGAACGGCGTGTATTCTTCCATGATGTTCGCCGCCGGCACCTTCTTGGCCAGCAACATCGCGCGCAGAATCTTGTTCGTCGTGCGCGGATACACATAGTCGGTCCCGAGCAGGTAGAATTTCTTCACCCCGCCGCCCTCCTTGCTCATTAGATATTCCACGGCCGGCACCGCCTGCTGATTAACCGCCGCTCCCGTGTAGAAGACGTTGTGCGAGCATTCCTCGCCTTCATACTGGACCGGATAGAACAGCAACCCGTTATTCTTCTCGAACACCGGCAGGACGGATTTGCGGCTCACCGACGTCCAGCAACCGAACACCACCGCCACCTTGTCCTGCAGCAGCAGCTGCTTCGCTTTCTCGGCAAACAGGTCCCAGTTGGACGCCGGATCTACGACCACCGGTTTCACCTGTCTTCCCAACACACCCCCCTTGGCGTTGATTTCTTCCACCGCCATCAACACGACGTCGCGCAGCGACACTTCGCTGATCGCCATTGTCCCGCTCAATGAATGGAGCACGCCGATCTTGATGGGCTCCCTATCCGCCGCGTAGGAAAGCGCCCAATTGCCCAGATTGCCCAACAAGGCGGCAATGCCGACACCGGCCGTCACCCGGGCGCCTTGGACGAGAAAGTCGCGTCGCGACGTGCCCGCCTCATTTACCGTCTCCTTTTTCTCCGTACTCTTATCGATCTGTTCCTGCGACATCGTCAGACTCCTTTCACCGCGATAGACGCGGTTAAAAGTTGTACCAGGTTGAAAGCATGAAATTGTCGCCGCTGAACTTTTCTTGCGTCGACCATTCGGTCATCAAGTGGTTCCACTCGAACGACGCATAGAGATCGCCCCAGATGTGCCTGACCGCTGTCACGTAGGTTCGATGGTTCAGCAGATACTGGGTATCTGCTCCGGCGGCCGTTCCTCTCAAGTCTGAGTTGAGCGGATTATCGAATCCATAGCCGGCGATGAACGTATAGTTTTGGTTAAAGGCGTAATCCAATTCGCCCCAGCCGACCACGGTTCGGATGGGTTTGCCGGTTCCCAGATTCCGCTCCTGGCCATATCGGAAGAACTCCACGCCCAAGGCCTGGCCATAGGCGAGTTCGCCGGAGAACTTGAGTTGCTTCGTGATGGGCACGACAAGTTCGCCGCCGACCAAGTAGGAGTTGATATCACGACCGGAAGGAATACCACCTGCAGTCGGAGCGGAACGGTAGTAGCGGTACGCTGCGTTCAGTGCCGCCATGAATCCCTGCATGTTCCCAGTGCCGGTATAGCCGAAGCGTGTGCCGAAATATGGCGATTGCACGGGGTCGTTGAAGGCGTTTTCTGAACCCCCAAATGCCGTGCCTCCTCCCGCTCCGGAACCTGAGAATGGCCGCCGTTGCGTCTGAGGAGCAATAGCCGACAAGCCACGTTCAAACCGAAATGCAGTGACCAATCCATCAAAGTGCTCACTAAATTGATGCTTGACCGTTACTTGCGGAAGACGCTGCCAGAGGTTTCCGTTGTAACCCATGATCGAGAAATCGATCAGGTTCGGGTGCAGCCCCATGATCGGCGTCCAATCCATGCCGGCCGTGATGACTGTCTTGTTGCTATTGGGACTATATTTGACGTTGGCCAAACGAAGACGCGGCGAGATATTGCCGGCGTTATCTGTCTGACTGTAGAAGTCTGCTTCGACGACTCCGGTCAGCACATGCGTGCCGTCGGTCCGATCTCCCCGCACGCCGAAGACGCTGTAGCGCGGGTTTAACGTGCTGGAAGAATTGCTGCTCTTCCCCGCGGCCGTCGCGTAACCATTGAACTGTCCTGGATCCAGCGGGTTGGTATTGCGCGTGCTATAAATTCCGTCTAACTCGATACGACCATACGGGGTGATGCTTCCCTTACCCTGCGAAGTATGGGTCGCGCTTACGCAGCCGCCGCAGATGACGCCCGGCACCTCCTCCGCCCACACCGGTGTGGCACATAGAACGGCCGTACCCACGGCTATCCAGTGATACGTCCGCAATCCTCCTGTTCGCTTCATCTCTTGCTCCTCCCGGCCTCATGCCCTCTTCATGTGATTTCATCTGAGACCGGCGCGGACGTGTAGGCAAAAAAAGACGTCCTTCCGGTCGTTCCCTGACCAGAAGGACGTCTTTGTCCTTCAAAAGCTTACTCGCGCTATGCTCGAGAAGACGCCGTTGTCTTCTCTATTCCCATCGCACGATGCGGGCGTATATACGTGAGCCGATTCCCGTCTGTCAAGCACTCCACCCTATCGAGGGGGAACCATTTTACCGCTGCTGCCTCATTCCATGCATTCAAGAGAGACCTGTGCTAGAGTGGGCTCGTCACACATGGGATTGCACTATGGCCCTCACCAGCTCCTCTCTCTGCCGATCAGCCCTCGTGGTTTTCACCCTGTTCCTGTGGAGTTGCGCCTCTTCACCGGAATTAGACATGGTTCTCGGGGAGTCTCCACTTGGGACCGTATATCTCGAACGCATTCCGAATCGCTCTTTCCAAGCTGCGCACCCTATTAAGATAGATCATGAAACGGTGGCACGGGTCCTCACGGGCATCCTGGTCAAGGAAGATCAAGGGCTTCTTCGCAATCTCATGACCGGGCAACCCTCGATCGCGCCGGCGTTTACCGACGAGGAAGTCCGTTACCTCGCGCCGCTGATCGCGGATGGATTCGCTCGAGCGGCGCCTGATCAGCAAGTGGGATTTCGCCTGATTCAAGCCGGCTCAGGCTTATCCCAATCAGTGGGTGCGGCTGTCGGCTCATCCGAACCTTCGAGAGGGCTTTCATTGATGGAAACGTCTCGCGGCTCCCTGTATGCGTATGGCCGTTCACTCTACGTCTCGATCAGTGAATATCGCGTCCGCTCCGAGCGTGCGGACACCATCAATATGGCCAACCGCCGTGTTCCCGACGCCACGGGACTAATGAATCGCACGTTGTCCTTTACGCCGGAATCCGCCAGACGGCCGGATAGTTATCGCGGCAGAAACTCGAACGCTGCCACACTCGTCATCGATTATGCGCTGCTCGCGACACTTCTCAATAATGCGACACCGCCGGCAAACCAGGCAGGGCTCTCCCCGGGAAGCCCTCCGCCTGCTGCACCACCCCGCTCCACAGACAGCGAGACAGATTCGCAACTCCGCGTACTGCAAGAACAGATGCGTCAGAAGAATCAGGAGCTGGAAGAACTGCGGAAGGAATTACAAGACATCCGCCGACATCTCACAGAGCCCTCTCGAAGGCCGTAATATCGATCACCCGGCACACGTTCACCTGGTCCTCTTGTTACCCGCACGCTCTTCAATTTCCCCGGCCAGGAGGATCGCCTCGGCAATCTCCCGCATTGATTTCCGCATATCCATGCTTTGCCGCTGAATCAGCTTGAACGCGTCCTCTTCGGACAGTTTTTTGGCTTTCATCAAGTAGCCTTTTGCACGCTCAAGCAACTTTCGGACCGCCAAGGCCTCCTGCATCTCGAAGGATTTTTCCATCAAGGTCGTATGCTCGATGGCCACGGCCGCTTGATTGGCAATAGCCTGCATCAGTCGGAGTTCTTCGGACGTAAAATTATGCGGCACCGACGTGTAGCTGTTGATGACGCCTACGGCTTTGTCGCGCATCATCATGGGCACGCTCAGCAGTGAGCATAAGCCCTCTTTCGCGGCCAAGTCCGGATACATATAGTCGCGCTCTTTGGTCACATCGGGCACAATGATCGGGCGGCGCTCTTGGACCGCTTTTCCGCTGATGCTCTGCCCGATCTTTAAATGCGGCTTGCGCCGGTACGCCTCACTCAGACTCTGTGTGGCAGTGATGCGCAGTTCTCCCGTCTGCTCATCCAGCAACATGACCGAGCAGATCTTCGAGCCCATCATCTGCGCCGTCATCGTCACGATCAATTGCAACATGTCTTCGATCAACCGATTCGAGGCGACGGTTTCCGACACTTGCGACAGGGTTTCCAACTGAAGCGCCTTCCGCTTCATTTGATCGTACAATCTGGCGTTTTCGATTGCCCCGCCGACCTGATTGGCGATCGTCGAGAGGAGAGCCAGCTCGTCTTCCCGGTAGCGGCGCGACCGCTTGTGCTGCACGTTGATGACACCGATGACTTCCTTCTTCACCATGATCGGCACGGACACAAAGGCTTGGTAGCGGTCTTCCGGGAGCGTATTGTAAAATTTGAATCGTGGGTCCTCGCTGGCGTTGCTCGGTATCACCACGCGCGTCCGTTCTCGCGCCACCCAGCCGGTAATCCCCTCTCCCAACCCGATCGTAATCCGGCCAATCAATTTGGGATGAGGGTTCTTGGAGGCACGGAGAATGAGCTCATCCCGGCTTTCCGAGAGCAAATACAACAGGCAGGCGTCGGCCTTCGTCACTTCGACCACCACTTCCACGATATGCTTGAGCACCGCCTCGAGATCCAAGGTATTGCTGATCGATTCGCTGATGCGATGCAGGACGTTCACCTCACGTGTCTTTTCGCGCAACGCCTGCTCGAGTTGTGCGGGAGATTGTTTCTTCGCTTCCATCGTCATGCGTGCTACTTTCTCGATCTCGCTGATGTGATTCTGGCGGCCTTCCTATGGGAGGAGGCCGACTGTGCCGCCGCATACCACCGATGAAACACCCGCTCCTCGAGCGGCGCGACACGCACCTGCCCGATTTTTTCAGGCCATACTCCCACCACCTGCCCGCCCGCCACCTTTTTGTCATGCAACATGGCCTGCCAAACCTTCGTGGAAGACCATCTCGGCAGTTGATCGTTCAGGCCCGCTGCCATGACAAGACCTCGAATTTGCCGAACAACTGTTTCATCGCAGATCCCTAGGGCGCAGGCAAGATGCGCTTCCTGCACCAGCCCTATCCCGACTGCCTCCCCGTGAATCAGGGATTTATATCCGCCTAATGCCTCCAAGGCATGCCCGAGCGTATGCCCGTAGTTCAGAATGCGCCGGCGGTCCGCTTCTCGTTCATCGGCCGCGACCACTTCCGCCTTGATTTCACAGGACCGCTTGACCACAGCTGCGACGACATCGGGTTGCCGTCTGCGTATGGCCGGCATTTCCTGCTCTAAAAAGCCGAAAAACTGCTCGTCCGCGATCACTCCATACTTGATGACTTCCGCCAATCCCGCCACCCATTCGCGCTCAGGCAATGTCCGCAGCGTGAGGGGATCAATCCACACTGCCCGCGGCTGATAGAACGCACCGATCAAGTTCTTGCCCAGAGGATGATCCACGCCGGTCTTTCCACCGACGCTTGAATCGACCTGCGCCACCAGAGTGGTCGGAACTTGTATGAATGGGATGCCGCGTTGGTAGATGGCCGCTGCGAACCCTGCCAAATCTCCCACGACCCCGCCACCGAGAGCCAGAAGGAACGATCGTCGCTCAAAGCGATGCCGTGCCAGGATGTCCAGAATGCGCTGAACGGATTTCAGCGTCTTTGATCGTTCGCCTGGTAGAAGGACGATGGAAACCGGCTCGAACCCATTCTTTTTAAGAGCACTCAACAGCGGCTTCGCGTAGTGTCGGGCCACGTGTCGGTCGGTCACCAGCCCGACCTTTCCTCTGCTGCTCAAACTCTTCAGCCGATCAGGAATCTCTTGCAAAAGACCGGGATGAATCACAATGTCATAGCTTCGCTCTCCGAGGGACACCGGAACGGTTTCTACCACGGCCATGAGTGAACCATGAACGGCATAGGACGAGGAGATATTACCATAGAGTCGGAATCGCCAAGAAATACGCGCAAATCGTAGCACAGCTCAATTAAAACTGAAAGGATCACGCGCGACCGGCAGCAGAAAAGGAAGCGGGGCACGAAGTCGATGGACGGAACGAAAAAGCGCCGTGATGCGACGGAAGCACCACAGCGCTTATGGTTCAAAGGACCACCGAGAAACTGACGCCTGCTATGCCTTCACAATGCTCGGCGTCAGGAAGATCAGCAATTCTTGCTTTGACACGGACTCGGACTTGTTCTTAAACAACCAACCCAGCACTGGGATGCGAGAAAGGTACGGAACTCCCTGCACGTTATTGTTCTGCGTATCTACAAACACGCCGCCGATCACCATCGTTTCACCGTCTCGAACAATCACCTGAGTGGTCGCTTCGCGACGATCAATACTCGGCCCTGCCGGGTTGCTTCGCGCACCGACGGCATTCCTGGTTGCTCGCACACGCAGGAGAATGGTCTTCCCAACCTCTTTCGGATCGCGCGAGGTGATTTGCGGCGTGACATTCAACTCCAGGTTGGCATCCACGAAGGTGGTCTGCGTACCTTGCAATGAAGTCGTCTGGAACGGAATCGATTCACCCTGCGAAATCTTGGCTTCTCGTTTATCCAAGGTGGTGATCTTGGGAGCCGCGATCACCTTGGTCAAACCGAGCAGTTCTCCAGCAGACAAGCGCATATCCAAGGCGAAGCCGTCGGCCAACTTACCGAATGTCCATCCTACGGCAGGCACGGCCGGCAACCCGCCGACCTGTGCCGGTAAATTCACCAAGAAATCCCTTGTGATTGTTGTATTTCCTGTTCCTCCAGCATTCGCAAAAGCGCCCGTCACGTTGCCTACTAGACTGAAGTTATTGGCTCCCAAGTTTGAGTCTTTCACGCCCCATTGAATTCCCAACCCTCTGGCATACACGGTATCTGCTTGAACAATTCTGGCTTCGATCTGAACTTGGGGCACTTCCAGGTCGAGCCCATCGACCAACTGCTTCATAATGGCAAGCTTCGACTCGGTTTCCCTGACGATAAGCGCGTTGCTTCCTTGGCTTATGTTCATCACGCCGCGCGGACTTAAATATTGCCGTAGCGCGGTCTGCAGTTCTTGTGCTTGCAGATTCTTGATGTAAAACACCCGATCGACAAGCTCTTCGGCCTTTGTCTTCGACTCTTTGGCCTTGGCTTCTTCATCTTGCTGCTTGGCTATATTGGCTAATGTATCGACCCAGACGATCGTCCCTTGGCGAATCATGCCAAGACCGTTCATCTTCAAAAGCATGTCCAGAGCCTGGTCCCACGGCACACTGACCAGTTTCATGGTGACCTTGGACTTCACGCCTTCTCCGACAACAATGTTGAATCCGCTGACTTCTGCAATCAATCTGAGAATGTTCGTGATATCGGCTTGCTGAAAGTCGAGGGAGATCCGCCTGCCCACAAAACGTGTTTGTCCTGCGACGATATCATCCGACCGGCTATCCTTTTCGGAGGCTCCTCCATCCGTTGCCATTTGAACAGGTTGCAGTTTGAATTTAGATTGCGCCGGACCGATGACCCTCGTGGCTCGTCGAGCGTTTCGAAAAGCCGGTTCCGAGAGAACACGACCAGACTGCCCCGCCTCGTACGATGCAGGCATGGCGGCTCTTGTTCCTCCATCCGCCAAACCCTCCTGCTCCATCGGCTTGAGTGTCACGAGCACTTCATGTCCCGTTTGACTCACGGAAAATATTGGGTGCTCCAACACTTCGAAGACCAAGCGAACCTTATCCGCGTGGTATCCCACCCGGATTTTCTTCAAAAGCTGGTGATTCGCGCGTATGGCAGGATATCGAAGTGCGGAGGCGACGGCCGGAAGGTCGATAACCAAACGTGACTCATCCAGCATCTTTGCCTGGGGAAACAATTTGCCGTCTCCGGCGACGACGACGGTGACCTGGCTCCCTTCCGGACGAATCTCAATCTTTGTCACGGACTGAGCCGGCATCTCCAAGACATCTTCATACGCCTGAGCGGATTCAATGTTTGCGACCCTTCTCTCTTCACCCAACGGCAGGGTGATGTCAGCCTGCGCGCTCAGGGCCATGCCAAGGAGCCCCGCGACTCCGGCAAAACGCACGGTGGATATGAAGGTGTTTGCGCCAGCCAGTAGTGATTTCATTCTGAGCCCTCTTTGGGATGAAGAAGCTTGACGTATTCGCGTTCCTGCTTCTTGCCATACACATCCGTAAACCGCTCCTGCACGATAATGCCTCGCTCCGTAATCGCACTTACGATCCCATTGTTCTGTCCGATTCTCGTTCCGCGCCGAACCGTATACCCATGCCCTTCCGGCGTCTGGACCATAGCCGTGTAGCCGTACGACCCCCAGACAATCGCGATCAAATTGAGTTCGGTGAGGGTCACTCGTTGAAGCGGAGGAAGATTGGGATCAGTCTTGCCTGGCTGCAGCTCCTGCACCACCGGGGCAAAGGGATCTCGCCGGCCTGATGGGTCATATCCCATCCCGCTTCCGGCGGCTGGCATCGGCAATTCAGACGATGCCTGCGCGATGGTGTCACTCAACGGTATATCCGCGGATACCGGTTTCTCCCTTGCAGCCTCGGGGACCGGTGTCACCCTAATTGAATCCTGCCTCATGGGAGTCCCAGCTTGAAGAGCCTCGGTCATGACCAAAAGGCCATAGACCACCCCTCCCCCGATCACTAACGCGCTGTATCCGGCAGTTCGGCTCTGCGTCCGCATGCTCTTGGGTTCCTCATTTAGCCGCCTGAACCGGCTTGCCCACAGCTGAGGCGGGCACGGCGGTAACAGGCTTTTCTTGTGGAGCGGCATAGGCGACGAGATCAAAGCTTGTTTGCGATACAATGCGTCCCTGCTCCAATTTGGGTGATCCCATTTTGAGACCCGACACCGTGATGATTCGCGGAAGCCGATTAATGCGATCAAAAAACAGGGCAGCGGTATGGTAGACGCCGGTGACCTCGACATTAACCGGCATCTTCACAAACAGTTTCGACGCGTCTTCAGATTGTGCTCCCGGCTTCCATAGCTTGATATCGAGCCCCAAGCGCACGCCGAGATCAGACACTTGTTTCAGCAACATGATCGCTTCTTCTTCCGGAGGCAGCCGCTCTTTTTTCTTCGCCAACTCAATTTCCAACTGCTTATTCGCAGCCACGAGTTCGTCAAGATGTTTCACTTTGATGGTCAACGTCTGGATTTCACCATCCAGCCGAGCGTTGTCCGCCCGCAGCGCCTCAATGCTTGCCGACTTTGGTTCAACGACATAGAAATAAAAGCCGGCGATCAAGATACCCACAAGGAGAAACAAGAGCACAACCTTCTGCGCGGCCGGAATATTGCGGAGGGAATCGAGGTTCAGAGACGGCAAGGCCATACCTACCCCTTCAGGCGAAATACCAACCGAAATTGATACACATTGATCTTATTTTCTACCGCGGCTTTGCTTTCCTGAAGGTTAATGGCTGTAAAGTATTCCGTCCGGCGCAAGTTGTTGACGAATTCCACGACATCATCATTCGTTAACGCTTTGCCCTCGACTTCAATCACATCTGATGCGATCCCCAATTTGGTCAACCACACTTTAAGCGGTTCGAGGCTTTGGCTGACGTGGTCGAGCACCTTTACCGGACCGAGGCGGGACTGCTCAAGCTGATCGATGATCCGATTCTTGTCCTCCAGCAACTTCTTTTTTTGCTCAAAATCCTGGACCTGCTTGACCTGCTCTTTCAATTGCGCGACTTGCTTTTCCTTTTCTCGCTTTTCCTCCTGCTGTACTTCCAGATCGCTGTCCAAGGATGCCGAATACCACCAACATCCCGCGAGGGTGATCACGATAACACCGATCCCGAGGAGGGCCTGCGCTCTCACATCATATTGAGGCTTCGCAGGTCTTCCC
>CAYNLM010000110.1:0-13693 GCA_964398045.1 uncultured Nitrospira sp.
GAGTACGCCCCGTTGCATGCAATCGCCAGGATGGATGCGCTGATCGGCGACGAAGAAGCGCGGGGAGAGGCGGGAGCGGCGGTGAACGATCCGCCGGTTTCGCTCCATGATCAGAAGCGAGACCTGCGGGATCTGCATCGGCTGCTGGTCGGCTCAGTGGCGCGAACCAGCGGCATCGATCATCGGCGGCTCAACGCGGAGTTGATAGCCCGCACCGGCAGCCGTGTCGATCAGGCGACGGTGGAGCAACTTCAGAAGCGGATCCAGCTGTTGGAACGGTGGCGCGACCGAGGCTACGACGGGAAACGTTGAGCGGTGCGCGGCCGGTCTGATGTCCGCGCGTTAGGCGGGCGGCAGCATCAGATACAGCCCGACCAGGATGATCGGCGCCATTACATACATGGCGGTCTTGCCGAACGTATCGTAGACGCCGTAAATCAGGATCGCCGCCATGAAGCTGAAATACAGTTGCCCGATGCCCCGATAGCCGGCGCTATGTTCCGCCGCCAGCGCCAGAGTGGGGGAACCGAGAATGAGTCCTGCCGAGAGGGTTGCCAAACGTTTCATTGGGGTCTCCTTCCGGATGAGGTGAAAATGCAGGCCGTCACGGACGCCTCTGGGAGAGAAAACAAGAACGCCCTTCTGGCGAGGCTCACCAGCAGGGCGCAACGCTGTTGCGGAAGCAGATCGATGGAGAGCACTCCGGCAACTAGCAAGACATCACAGAACACCTCTTTGTCTGAGGGTGGGACGGCCCATGCTGCGCTTTCCGGCGGGGGAAGTCAAATCGGCGCAATGAGACAGCGGCGGACAATCATGCGGCTCATGGGAGGCAGGAGGGCCGCAAGTACTCAGCGACCTACGTCTCAACGACTCACGGCGATTCACCTGGTTGTCTGGGCGGCGCCGCCGGACTCGGTGTCATCTGTTCGGACTGAGGAGCCGCCTGCGCGGTGGCCGGAGGCTCCTGCCCCGGTACGCGCTGGATTGGAATCAGCTTCCCATCGGCGATCAGTTCGCCTGCGATAATCGTCTTCGTGTTGCCATGCTGCAGCGCTGGACCCCGTACGTGGATGTAATCCATCAATTGGTTGCCCTGTCCCTCCGGCTGAATCGTCACGGTCTCTACGATCTGGCCGCTGACCTGCACCCAATCGGGATGCGGGATCGTGCGCGAATCCAGTCCTGTCGAAGACCTCTCTTGAGCAGATTCCGCCCGCGGCACAACCGGACGGCCGATTCCCGTCATGGTGGCTTGAAATCCGGCCATGCCCAACAAGGCCACCGCGGCTGCATACAGGTTTCTAACCTGTCTCCCTCATCGTGATTCTGTGGGGTGAACGTTGGGCGGGTTTAGGATATCCACGATCCAAGCCGCCATTCTGGAGCACTTCGAAACTTTGATTCAGTGACGCCGTGATACCTGGCCGATACGCCAGGATTTTGTCGTGCTCATTCATGGTACATATTCTTGCTGTTGCCGGTGCCTATCAAACCTGGAGCCTGGTGTGGATGGCTTGTGACGAATCAATACAGTCTCGCATCGTCCGTTCCTCGGGAAGTAAGCCTGGCATGGTGAGGCGTCGGTTCCCACGTTTTCCTGTCGAATTGCCCTGCTTGTACTCACTGGACAATGGTCCGGATTGGAATGGCACTGCCATCGATCTGTCACGGGGAGGGTGCGCCATCCGCAGTACGACGCCTGTCCAGAAGGGAAACTACCTTAAAGTACTCATCTTCCCTTCAACGGACCAGGCACCGATCGAGGTGGCAAACTTAGATGTAGGCATAGGACTCAGAGGCGACTATGAGGCGCATGCCGTGATGTTTGGCTGTCGTATCACTTTCATTAGGAGGAGAGACACCCGAGATTGCCCGTGCAGTCTACGTACTCGACCTTCCCGACATTTGGCTCTACCCGATCGTCTCGGGGCACGGGCATTATGTGCATGTTTCTTCCGGCAGTTGGACACGATGGATTTTGGGGAAGGGATGGTCGGCTCTTAGGTTCTCACTGTGGGAGAGCTGCGAGGAGGCCGGAGAAGGATGACGCAGTTCGATGGCCACCATCCTGCTCATTGACGACGAAGAGCAAGTACGCACGCTCTTTCAAACGGCTCTCGAAGAGTCCGGCTATCGCGTTCTCAGCGCCGACAGTGGACCACACGGCCTCACGCTCTTACAGCATGAGGCCGTAGATCTGATCCTCGTCGACATTTTTATGCCAGGGATGGATGGCTTGGAACTGATCCAACTCCTTCGCAAGACCCGCCCTGCCACGAAAATCATCGCCATGTCGGGTGGCACCGGAGAATGGGACTATCTCGCCATCGCGAAACGTCTCGGAGCGAACGACACACTCAAGAAGCCATTTAGTCTCGAAGAGTTGCTGAATGCGGTCGCGACTCAACTGAGCGGATGATCCTAAGAGAGCAGAGCACCCCATTGTGAGATGGATCGTTCTTGTTGATCTGCCCACAATGTTCTAAAGTCTTGAGTGTTCTGCGACAGTTTTCATGAGGTTGTAGAGGACAGTGGCTAAACAACTCGGGCGAGAGAGGACGACATGCCATACCCGCCGCTCAGACTGAGAAGCGTGTTTCATCCGACCGATTTCTCCCAGGCCAGCGAAGTCGCGTTTGTGCATGCCCTCAAGCTCGCCTTGGACGCGAAAGCCGAACTTCGGATCATGCATATCGATCGAGCCAAGCCCCAGTGGAGCCAGTTCCCCCAGGTTCGGGAGACTTTAGCCCGTTGGGGGCTGCTTCCGCCTGGGAGCCCCAAAACTGCGGTCGGCAGGTTGGGCCTGCAGGTTGAAAAGGTTCAGTACAGAGGGGGTAATCCCGTCACGCCCATTCTGCGCTATTTGGACCGTAAGCCGGCTGACCTCGTGGTGCTCGCCACGCACCAGCGCCGAGGCTTTGCACGCTGGCTGCATGAAGCCATCGCAGAACCCGTGGCTCGGCAATCCGAGGTCATGACGTTATTTGTTCCCCCAAACAGCACGGGCTTCATTTCCTTGGAGGACGGATGCGTTCGTTTGCGCCGGATCGTGATGCCGGTCAGCCAGATTCCTCATCCTGGATCGGTCCTCCAAGCCGTCATCGGGCTCTCCAAGCTCGTTAACACTTCCGCTGTGTCCTGTGTAGTGATGCATGTGGGGACGCGAGAGGGGATGCCCACGTTGTCTCTGCCAGATGATATCGGGTGGAAGTGGACAGAATCCATCCAGCAAGGCGACATCGTGGATCGCATTCTCGAAAGCGCGAATGCACGAGCTGCGGATCTGGTCGCCATGGCCACGCACGGGCACAAGGGATTCTTGGATGCGCTCCGCGGCAGCACCACCGAGCGGGTCGTGCGAAAGGCACGATGTCCCGTGTTGACCATTCCAGCCTTCTCTTGAGTGCTTCCATCGACGATCATTCACAGCTTCGTGGGGACAACCTGCGGAGGGGGTAACCTGTCTACCTCGTCATGATTCTCCGGGGCGAACAGTCGGCGCGTTGATCTCATCCTGCTTAAACAGTCGCTCCCATCAGATGGACATCGCCTTAAAAGTTCGTCAAGTGATCTTTTAGCGTTGGCTTGAATGGCCTCGCTTTCGCAGCCTAATTAGCCCATGGTTATTGTGTCCCCAGCGGGATCTCGCAAAGAGCGTTGGATTTCCGAATAGCTCTCCGATCTCTCGCAGGTTGAGCTGATACCCTATTCATAGGTACCAATGTTTATCTGACCGAAGGAAGTGCTTCTTCCTCAAACCATCCATATTGCTTAGGTGAAAGGTCTTTCCACAGCCGTCTAGGAAGAGCATGGAGAAACTGATCGGCGACCTGGTGAGAATACCTATATCAATCCTCAATAGGACGAGTCATCCTGGAGTCGTCGCATGGGAGGAACGTCACCATGAAAAGACAGATTCCATTCTTTTTGTTCATGGGCGCACTTGCTGTCAGTGCCGCGGCACAAGCAGATACCAGCGTCCATATGTATCTTGTTGATGAGAGCGGGGTCGGGAAGGAAATTGACCAAGTTACCATCAGCGAGACGAAGTACGGCCTCGTGTTCAGCCCTGCCGTCACAGAGGTGCCACCCGGCTTGCATGGGTTCCATGTGCATGAAAACCCGAGTTGCGAGGCTAAGGAAAAGGACGGCAAGAAAACGCCCGCGCTGGCGGCTGGCGGGCACTATGATCCAGCGGGCAGCAAGCGTCATGGTGCGCCCTGGGGAGATGGTCATCTGGGCGATTTGCCTGCCCTGTCCACGGATGCCAACGGCAACAGCAGTCCTGTCTTGGCCCCACGCTTGAAAATGGCCGACCTCAAAGGTCGTGCTCTGATGATCCATGCAGGGGGCGATAATTATGCGGACCAACCGGCTCCGCTGGGCGGTGGCGGAGCACGGTGGGCGTGTGGTGTCCTTCAGGTTCCCTAATGACTCAGAGGCTTAGCAGATAACCGCCGAGCATCAGACCTTCAGCTCTGCAGGATCACGGACGACCTGTCTTGTGATGGACAACGCTTCTCCTCCCGGGTCCTGTCGGTCTTGGGGATTTTCCTAGTACTCGCCCGGCCTGCCACGTGATAGGCTAAGTTTATGAAAATCCTATTGAGCGCAATAGGTTCGTTTCTATTTGCGATCACCACGGCGGCCACGGCGGCATGGTGTGCCGCCGCCGAGAGTCAGCCGGCGCAGCCATGACACTCCGACTGGTCAGTCCTCGAACATCAGCGATATCGATGGCGGTGCTCTGGGCGGCGGGTCTGCTCTTTTGCGTGGCCTGTTCCCATCGGGGCGACGGGTCGGCGGCAAAGAATTCGCTGCATCAGAACACGGGAGAAGCGGGGAGTACCATTCCGAGAGCCAATCCCCCGTACTATCCCAACACGTCGGGCAACATCGTCGCTCCGCCGGGTAACCCGGGAGGCAACCCGGCCGGCGCTCCTCCGCTTGTCGGAGGGAACATGAATCAGGAAAGCGGGTGGCCCGCGGGCCGCTAGGGCGGTCGGAAATGACTATCAAACAAAAGCTCGGCGGTATGGAATCAGGTTGCAGTATGGTAATCTCCCGCCCCAATGCGAATTTTCATTCTCGGGGTGGGAGCCACGGGTTCCTTACTGGCCATGTTGCTGGCGCGACGGGACACCATGTCTCCTGCGGCGATCGCGACCTCGACCGGACGGCACGATTTCTCGGGGCCACTCGTCGTTGTCGGTGCAGCCGGTTAATGCCCGCGATGTGTGGAGTATCGTCAAGGCGGCCCGCGGTGCGCATCTCCTGATTAACACCTGTCTCCCCGTGGTGAATAAGATCGTGCTGCGCGCCGCGCTTCGCCTCCGCGCGAATTATCATTTTCCGCATGAGATCTTCGGCGTGCATTCTCCCGAGTCGATGCCGCGGGACATCCGGCGAGCCATTCTTCGTGATGTGCGTCTGCGGGGCATTCGATTGATTCGACGAGTCACCGCCATTCCGACTCTGCGCTAGCGGCTCGCTGCGGCGGTTCCTTGCAGGACCTTTGGGGCGAGTGCTATGATCCCGCGCGGGTTGCAAGGAGCGACGTCTATGCCGAATATCACCTTATTAGTGTCGCCGAGCTGCGGAGCCTGTCCGTCGGCGAAAAGCCTGTGGAAGCAGCTGCGGGTGAAGTACAGTTTTTCCTATCGCGAAGTGGACATCACGACGGAAGACGGACGCGAACTGGCCGATCGCCATTCCGTTCGGGCGGTCCCGGCCACGATCATCGACGGGCGCCTGACGTTCGTCGGCGTGCCCAGCCGGGAGAGCGCGGAAAAAGCGCTGCAATTGAAAATGAAACCCCGTGAGTAAGGATCGATATTCCTATGGTTCCTGACGACGATGATTTTGAGCTCCCGCCGTTGCCCATCATCGATAAGGGGCCGCCGCCGGATTGTCCCATCTGCGGCGACCCGATGGCTTTCATCGACGGCGACTGGGCCTGCGTGGATTGCAACGGCGAGTTGCTGGGACCTGAAACAGGGTAGTTTCGTCGCTCGTGAAGTGCAGACTGGACAGGTGCCGCATGAAATCAGATTCTTCAGGCTTCAGGCTTCACGCTTCACGAAGCACGCGCTGAATGCTCCGCGTCGTCACCGGCCGCTTTCATCCTCATCTCGAATCATCGCTCGTTGACCACATCCGCCGCGCCAAGGCGGCCGATCCGTTCGCGGCCCTCGCCGTCCTCGTGCCCTCCAAACCATTGGCCGATCGACTCCGCCGGCTGATCGCCCATGAGCATCGCCTGTCGCTTCTCAATGTGCACATCCTGACGTTTCATCAGCTGGCCCTGCGCCTGGCCGCCGAAGTCCGGGACCAACCGGGCAGAGAACCGGCCCTGCAAGTCGTGGACGAACTCTTCTTCGAGCAGCTGGTCCGTCACATCGTCCGGAGCCGCCTCTCCAGCCTGATTCCGCTCCAACACATCGGCCATTCCTCCGGCACGTGGTGTTCGCTCTGGTCCACTGTCCGGGATCTCAAGGATGCCGGGGTGGACCCGGCCGCAGCGTTGCGCGCCGTGCAGGAAGACTGTTTCGGTGGAGAAGAGCGCGACTGGCTGCAGGCCTTGTTCTCCCTCCATGCGGCGGTGAAAGAGGCGGGCAAGACATTGCAGGTGGGCACGGCGGATGATCTGGCCGAATCGCTGACGCCTTTCGTATCTCAGTCGCGATTTATCGGCAGTCTGGCACAAGCCTTCTATTACGGCTTCTACGACCTGACGCAAGTGCAGCTGTCGTTCTTTGAGGCCGTCAGCCAGGCGGCGGCCACGACGTTGTTGTTTCCGTTGGACGGCCATCCGTCGTTCCGGTTTGCGCGGCGCTTCTTCGACCGCTCAATCCAGCCGCTCGTTCCGGCGCCGGACCGGATCGTCCATCTGAGCGGCGCATCGCCGGCTCTGCGCCGGCCTTCGCTCACCGTCCGCAGCGTCGTCGGCGCGGAAGAAGAACTGGCCTCGACCTGCCGCCGGATCCTCGATCTGGTGGAGACCAACGGCTACCGATTCAAAGACATCGGCGTCGTCGCGCGTACCCTGGATCCCTATCGTGCGGCGCTGCCCGCGGTCTTCGGCCGCCATCGCATCCCCCTTGTCACGTCCGTAGGACGGCCCCTGCTTCATGAACCGTTGTGCAAGACGCTGCTCCAGCTCGCCGCATTGCCGCTTCACGATTACTACCGCGGCACGGTGCTGGATGTCGTGACCTCCCCGCTCTACCGCAGCCCGCACTGCGACCGCGCGCCCGAGACGCACGTCCGGCCGGACCTCTGGAAACTCATCGTGCCCGCGTTGCATATCACCAGAGGCATGGAGGAATGGGCGCGGCTGGAGGCAGCCGGCCGTGCGGCTGTGGAGATTGAAGGAGGGGAAGAGGACTACGGCGTCGGCTCTATCGATGTGCCGCCGGAGGTCATCCGGCTTCTCTGGCAGGTGGTCTCCGAGTTGCTCGCGGAAACAGGGGCGTTGCCGGCTCGCGGGACGGCGGCCCAGCATGTGGCGGCGTTTCAACAACTGCTTGCGCGCCATCTCAGCCGTCCTACCGGGACCGACGGAGAGAATGAAGAGAATGAAGAGCGGCTTGCACTTGTCTGGGATGCGCTGGACGGCGTGTTCCTCACGCTGGCTCAGCTGGACGCCATCGGCGACGACATCGGCTGGTCGGAATTCGTGGAACTGCTCATCCATATTATGGAACGGACGACGGTTCCGCTTGACCCCGCCGACCATCAGGGCGTCACGGTCCTTGACGTCATGGCGGCACGGGGCCTCTCGTTCAAAGCCTTGTTCGTGCTGGGGATCAACGAGAAAGTATTCCCGCGGTACATTCGGGAAGATCCGTTTCTTCGCGATCGCCATCGACGGGTGCTCGATGAGACGCTCGGCTTCAAGATCGATGAAAAATTGGCGGGCTATGAGGAGGAAGCCGTGCTCCTGGCCCTCGTGCAGCAGGCGGCGACGGATCGGCTGATGTTGTCGTATCAACGAGCCGACGAACAAGGACGTGTCTTGACCGCCTCGCCCTACGTCGCCGAGGCCGCCCGCCTCGGCGGCCTTGAGGAGCCGCCGATTGAGGCGGTGCCCCGCCGCTTGACCGATCGCGTGGCGCTGCGGCCGGCCATCAGGACGTTTCTTCCGCCCGCCGATCTCGCACTGTGGCTGGCGATCGACGGTCAGGACGCCGCCGGATTCCTGCAAGCCGTCGGGCGGGATGCCGAGTCATTGCGCCGGGGGATGGATGCATTGAATCGAATGGAAGACGACCGTCCCATGCTGACGGCCTGTGACGGCCTCACCGGCCCGCTCGACGATCATTGGAGCCGGATTCTCCGGCGGGGCCTCGCGCCCACGCCGTTGGAGCGCTACGCCCGTTGCCCCTTTCAATATTTCGCCGCGGATGTCCTGCGGCTGGAGTCGGTGCGCCCCTCCCTTGCGCCCGGACTTGACGCGTCCCTCGTGGGGACGGTCTGTCATGCGGCCTTGCGACGCTGCTATGAGCAGCTGATTCCGATGGGCTGGCCGGCGAAACCGGTCACCGACGATACGGTCGAATGGTGCGTTTACAATGCCGTCGGGCAGGCGGCCGCCGAGCATGAAGCGCGCCACCGGACGGGCCATTATCTGCTGTGGGAGTTGGCGAAAGACATGATCGTCGAAGTCATCTCGGCTGCGGTGGAAGCGGACGAAGCGGCGCAGGCCGAAGATCCTTTCATCCCCGTCGCCTTCGAGGTGGATGCGGAAGGAATCCTGCCCCCGTCGGCCGACGGGGCGGCGCCTCTCAAGATCCAGGGCCGCGTCGATCGCATCGATCAGCGGCCCGGTTCCGATCAGCTCCGCATCATCGACTACAAATTCAAGATCGGGTCATCGGGAAAGCCGGAGGACCGCCATCTCGTGCAGGCGGCCATCCGCGGGTATCGCTTGCAGCCTCCCTTGTATGCCTGTCTGGACATTCCGGGCCGGCCGAAGCCGACTCAAGTGCAACTGTTCTTTCTCGCGCCGCACTGGTCGACGCCGATCGTTCGATCCACCTTTGAATCCTCCGTCTGGTCCTCCGACCAGGGCGTCCGCCTGCGCGCGACCATCAACACGTTGATCGAAGGCATTCGCGCCGGCCGCTTTTTCATTCTGCCCGACAGCTACTGCGACACCTGCGACTTTCGGGTCTCCTGCCGGCGCGACCACACGCCGACCTGGTGGCGCGCCTACCGTTCCTCCGAACCGAAACAGCTCAAGTCCCTGCGCGCGCAAACGGTGAGGGATGAGTAACGTGGACGCGATTCCTGATCGTCTGCAGCGCGAACTGGCTGAGACCACGTTCGACCGGAACGTGGTGGTCGTGGCGGGAGCCGGCACCGGCAAGACGACGCTGTTGGTCAACCGGATGATTCATCTGCTGATGAAGGAACCGAACCCGGTCCCCATCACCCGCATCGTGGCGTTGACCTTCACCAACAAGGCCGCCACGGAAATGAAAGTTCGGCTGCGGGAACGGCTGGCTGCGCTGCTGCGGCCGGAGACGGAGGCCGGCCCGCCGGCGGATGGCGGCGCCGTCTCGATGCCCGAGTTGCGCGCGAGGTATCACCTCACGGCGGAGGCCCTCGCGACGCGCGCGCAGGCGGCGCTCGACGAGTTGGAAAAAGCGCAGATCGGCACGCTCCACAGTTTTGCCGCGCATCTGCTTCGCCTGCATCCGTTGGAGAGCGGGCTGGACCCGTCGTTTCAAGAGGACGACGGCTCCCGCTTCGACGAACAGTTCGCGTCGGCCTGGGACGTCTGGATCGACTGCGAGCTGAGCCGGCGGGGGACCAACCATGGTCTCTGGCGCGCGCTGTTGCGCAACGTCACGCTGGAGAATCTGCGCGCCTTTGCTCGGGCGCTGTGCAGCGAGTTGGTCGAGCCTGCGGTGTTGCACGAGCAACTGGAGAAGCCTTCCTCCGATCCGCTGGTCATCGAGTGGCTGACAGGTCTGCGCGACCAGGCGCAGGCCTTGCTGGAGGCCCATGACCGGCCGAAGCGCCGGAAGGTCGAGCAGATGCTCGCCGCCACCGTTTCCCTGATGACGCTGCTCAGGGAGAGGGGCCCTTCGGCGCTGCCGGATGTGCCTCTGCCGGATCGCGAACTGCTGTCTAAGGACATCGGCAACGCGGTGGGGGGATGGGAACCGGCGGACTTTAAGGAAGCATCCCGGCTTATCAAGACCGCTCAAGCATCTCTTGCAGTTGATCAGCACTTCTTCAGGCAAGCCATGAAACTTCTCATACCCTTCGTGACGGAGGTGCGGACCGCTTTTGTCCGACAGGGATGGTTGTCCTTCGACGGCTTGCTCGCGCGCGCCCGGACACTGCTCCGGGACCATCCGGCCGTCCGCGAGCGGATCAAGCAGGACTATCGAGCGGTATTGGTGGACGAATTCCAGGATACTGACCCGGTGCAATACGAGATCATCCTGGCGGTGGTTGAACGCCCCGGCCGGCAGGATACCGACTGGAAGCAGATGGTGCTTGAACCGGGAAAATTGTTCATCGTGGGCGATCCGAAGCAATCGATCTATGCGTTTCGACGCGCCGACATCGAAGCCTTCGACCGGGTCGTGGAGAAAATCGAGGCGGATCGGGGCATGATCCAGACCCTCACCACGAATTTCCGCAGCGACGCCGCCGTGCTGGGGCCGGTGAACGATGTCTTTGATCGAGTGTTCGAACGGCGTCCGCACGTGCAGCCGGCCAATGTGCGGCTCGCCGTCCGTCCCAACCGGCGTCCGGCCGGCACCGACTCGGGCGTGCGCCTTCGTCTTGTCGCGCCGTCTGAAGGAGACGAACTGTTCGATGCGGCGGGGGCGACGAGGGCCGAAGCGGAAATGCTGGCCCGCTGGCTGTCTCAAGACGTCCTGCCCCGGCCGTCCATCAGGGCCGGTCATGTCGCGCTTCTCTTTCGGAAGCTGACGCAGGCGGAGGTCTACCTGGACGCGCTTCGCCGTCATGGAATCGCCTACGTCATTGAAGGAGAGAAACATTTCTACCGGCGACAAGAGGTCATCGACCTCATCAACGTGCTGCGCGTGCTCGACAATCCGCACGACGCGATCGCGCTCGTCGGCGTGCTGCGCTCGCCGCTCGGCGGGTTGGCCGATCGTGACGTCTATGATCTGCGCCGGGCCGGATGGTTCGATTACCGGCAGCATCGCCGCCTCGAACGATGGAATCACGCCTGCGCCATCCCGGTGCGCCGTCTGTACGAACAGCTCGCCGGGCTTCATCAGGAGATTCCGGCTCTCCCCTTGGCCGACGCAATTCAACGGATCTTCGACCGCCTTCCTCTCTTGGATATAGCGGCGGCCTCGCTGCACGGCGAGCAGGCGGTGGCCAATCTGCTGAAAGCGAAACAGACCGCCGCAGCCTTGGCCGACCGACCGCACCTCACCTTGAGCGGATTTGTGGACGTGATGATTGCCCGCCTGGAAGAGCAACCGGACGAAGCGGAAAGTCCGCTGGTGGAAGAATCGCTGGACGCCGTTCAAGTGCTGACGATTCACAAGGCGAAGGGGTTGGAATTTCCCATCGTCGTGTTGCCCGGCCTGCATCAAGGAACCGGACGCGAGCGATCCGTCCCGTCGGTCTCCTACGATTGGTCGAGCGGAACCTATGGCCTGTCGCTGGGCGATCGCCACACCTTCGGCTCGGTGCTCATTCAGGAAAAGTGGAAGCTGCGCGAAGAGGCGGAGCGCCGCCGCGTGCTCTACGTCGGCATGACGCGCGCGAAGGAATTGCTGATTCTGTCAGGGGGGCTGACCGCGCGTTCCAACGGCGAGAATGTCCTGGGGCTGTTTCAGGAGATCGGGGACGGGGAGGTAGGAGCCTCCGCGACGACGGCCTTGACCATCGGCGCCAGTTCCATTCCCCATACAGTGATTGCGGCGCCGGAACGAAAGCGGCCGCGCCGGCGCGGCTCGGATGTGTCCACCGGCCCGCCGGTCGATGCGGCAGCCATAGCGGCGCTGTGGCAACACAGAACCTCCGCTTGGATGACGGCGCGCCGGACGCCACGCCACCTCACACCAACCTTGATGCAAAGAAAAGAACAGGTCCCGGTCGTTCGCCCGGCGCGCGCGTCAGGAGGCGAGGCCGACATCAGCCTGATCGTCGGGGTGCTCGCCCATCGCATCCTTGAGCGTTGGGATTTTACTCGAGAACCTGCGTTGTTCGGCGCTTGCATTAAACCGGCGGTCGAGAGTTTTCTTGGCGCCGAGCAGCCACACTTGCTGCCGCCCGTCGCAGAATCACTGCGAGAGCTGTTGAATTTCTTCGGGCAGTCGGATCTCTATGCCAGGCTGCGAGCCGCCACGATTCTGGGCCGCGAACTTCCGTTTCTTATGCCATGGAACGACGGCCAGGTGATGGAAGGGGTGATCGACGTGCTGTACCGGCTTGACGGCGAGGTATGGATTGCCGACTATAAGACCGATGCCGTGACGGCCGAGCAGGCGCCGGCTCACGCCGAACGCTATCGCACACAGAGCGAAGTGTATAAAACCGCCGTCAGACAGAGCCTGGGAGTCGAGCAGGTTCGGTTTCACTGTCTCTTTTTGCGGTGCGCCACGGCTGTCGAGCTCTGAGCGAGATCTAAGAAGGAGGGGATAATGAAAGGATGGGTTCCGCTGCTCATGATTGCCGCCATGCTGTCGGCTTGTGCCGGCCCGAAAGCGGCTCCCGTGACGATTCTGCCCGCGCCCGCCGGTACGTCGGCGAAAGCCGCTCCATTTATGAGCGAAGGAGATCGGCTGGCGACGGCGAACGACTGGGCGGCCGCGAGTCAAGCCTATCGATCGGCCGTGGCGGCGCAGGAAGATCTGGCCGAAGCCCATTACAATCTCGCGGTCTGCCTGGATCGCATGGGCGACAAGACGGAGGCCAAGAAACATTACATCACGGCCGCCAATCTCGCGCCGGGCAACAAGGTCATCTGGGATGCTCCTCCGCTTCGGGAGAGCGGACTCAATTATAATCTGCGGCAGAAGTCCTATCTCGATCCCAATCCCCGAGGGTTCTAATCATGGCTCGTAGGCCTCGGCACGGACACATCTCGCCTGAGGCCTTCGCGCAACTGGTGCAACAAGCCATCGCCGATTTGCCGCCTCCCTACGCGAAATTGATGGAAACCATTGCCGTGGTGGTCGAGGAAGAACCGCCGCGCGAGGTCCTGCGAGACCTGGAACTCGAGAGCGAGGACGACCTGCTGGGGCTCTATCAAGGTCATCCCCTGGCCGACGACTCGTTTTTTCGGCCGGGCGGCGAGCCGCCGCCGCATATTTCCATCTATCGCGGGCCGATCTTGCGCCAGTGCGAAACCCCGGAAGACGTGGTGCAGGAAGTGTACGAGACGGTCGTCCACGAACTGGGCCACCATGTCGGACTGGATGATGAGGAGATGCCCTACTGATTCAGGACCAGGCGAGCAGTGCGTCCAACTCCCGTTTGATCAACCGATAGCAGGGGCATGAACGGGTTTTCAACGCCTGACGGTCGAGAATCTGGATTTTAGCGCGACTCAAACGGAGGATACCCTCATCCGCCAATCCCTGAAGCACCCGATCGACGCTCTGGCGCGACGCGCCCAGCAGTTGCGCCCATTGATGCTGCGTCATGAGCACCTGCGTTCTGCCGCTCAAGTCCTGGGCCGTCA
>CAYNLM010000111.1:0-13458 GCA_964398045.1 uncultured Nitrospira sp.
TGGCCTCGGGACCGATACCGGCCGGATCGCCCATCGTGATCCCAAGAAGCGGCCGCCTCGGTTTATCTTGTTTGTTTGGTTGATTTCGTTTGTTTGGTTTTGAAGTCACCGATTTACTCCTCCCCAAGACCAAACCAGATAAACCAAACGAACCAGACAAACTCAATGAACTCGTTACCAACCATATAAGTACACCGTGTACCCTATATAAAGGATGGCGCCGGCGCTCAGCAACCATGGTCGCCACTGGCCGCCGATGATAATTTGCAGCAGGCAGAATCCCACTGCCGCAACGGCCAACACCATGGTGGCGAGCGCAGACGATGCCAGCCCCCATTCGGTGCCCAGCAATCCGACGGACACAGGAAAGGTCCCCTGAAACACCATTGCCCCGGTGACATTGCCGACGGCGAGGCGATCTTTTTTTTGATAGAGCCAGAGAAAGCTGTTGGACATTTCCGGCAGCTCAGTCGGGAGCGGTGCGATCAGGAGCGCCAGAATCAGCGGCGAGATCGACAATGCGTCTGCCATCGTCTCAGCCGCCGTCACGAACATATGCGCGCCCAAGATGAGACCGGCCAGGCCGGCAAGCCCTTGAATTGCGATCATGGGATAGGGCGGGGTGGTGGCCTTCTTCGCGAACAGCAGCGGTTCCAACCCGCCGCCTTCCCCACCCTCTTCATCGGTCGCGCCGAACTTGAGTTTCATATAGTAGAGATACATGCCGATCAGCCCGATGGCGGCGATCGCATGGACGACCCGCGACGACACGAAGGCGCAGGCGAGCGCGATGCTATAGCCGATTGTAAAAAACGTGAGGTCGGTTTTGACTTCGCCATAGTTCAGATGGAATCGCGCCGTGCGTTTACCCGCGCGTGCGTAGAGTACCAACAAGAGCGCCAGGATCGGCAGAACCAACGTGCTGAGCATAAATGGCGCGCCCAGAATCGCGCCCAAGCCGACCTCCGCTTCTTGCCGACTGGTTCCAAAAAAGATGGCGATGATCGGGATGGATGTTTCGGGCAAGGTCGTCCCGATCGCGGCAAAGATGCTGCCGACCGCGCCTTCCGAAACCCCGAGCCGCTTGCCCAGCCACTCAATCGCGTTGGTGAAGAGCGCGCACCCTCCTAACGTGACGACGACCGAGACGACAAAAAGGAGCGAGTACAGCAGGACGGTCATGCACCGACCGCCAAGGTAAAAGACAAAAGGTAAAAGGTAAAATTGCAGAGCATGGTGTTTTTACTTTTGCCTTGTTACTTTTGCCTTGTTACTTTCTTCCGCCTGCCGGTAGGCGAGCGCCGCTTCTGCGATCACATCTTTGAGCGGACGGCCGGTTCGATTCGCGATCTTTTTACAATCGGCATATTCCGGCGCGGCTTTCTCCCACCCTGCGCCCATCTCTGCGATTTTCATACGAACTGATCCACCGGTTACTTTCACAGCGACAAACCGCCGCGGCAGGATTTGCCGGGCCAACTCTTGGATCCGCACGCCGAGTGCCGTCGTCTCTTGAAACAGCACCTCCAGCGCGGCGTCCGTCTGATCGCGCGCCACGAGACAACTGAGCATCACGCCGGGCCGGCTTCGCTTCATGATGACGGGCACCAAGGCCACATCCAATGCACCGACGGCAAAGAGCTGCTCCATCACGTGCTCATAGGCTTGCGGGTTGAGGTCGTCGAGATTCGTTTCGATCTGCATCACGCGATCGGTGGGCCGCCCCCCCGGCGCGGACTCCTCGGATAAGAAGACCCGCAAGGCATTGGGCCAGCCTTCCGGATTGCGATCACCGGCGCCGTATCCGATGCTCGCCGTCTCCATGACGGACACCGGCCCGAACTCCGACGTCAGCGTCCGCAGCAACGCCACCCCGGTGGGCGTCGCCAGCTCACAACGCGGCCCTTCCGAATAGATCGGGATGCCTTTCGCCAACGCCGCTACAGCCGGCCCGGGAACCGGCAAGAGGCCATGCGATGTCTGAATCGTGCCGGACCCGACATTGATCGCCGATGACGTGACACGCGTCACGTTCAGCAGGTGACAACCGAGCAAGCCGCCCACCACATCGATAAACGAATCCATCACGCCGACTTCATGAAACTGCACATCGTTCGTCGCCACACGATGCGCCAGGCCCTCCGCTTCCGCCAGGCGCTCAAAGACCGCTCGACTCTGTTTCTTCACGGGATCGGGCAACGTGCTTGCGGCAAGGATCCGTCTGATGCGCGCGAGTGTCAGCGGGCGCTGAAACCCCCGCTGGATCACCACATCGACTTTGATCGCGTGGAGCGCGCCGCGACGGACCGCTCGCTTGCGCAGCTGATAGCCCTTCAGCTTGAGCCGTTTCAGCCCGCCGACCAGCGCAGCCCAGGGCAAACCGGCATCCACCAGCGCGCCGAGCACCATGTCGCCGCTGATTCCCGAGAAACAATCAAAATGCAGATGCCGACTCACTCGGTCCTCACAGGTGCGCCGTTGAATGGCCGCCCATCTTACCCAAGGCTTCCTCCAACGGCAATCGCCAGCAGTGAATCATTGACAGTGTAGGGAGGCTGTGTTATCCCCCTAGCGATGTTGCAGACCTACTGCCCGTTTCGTTCGATGCCTCCTCAGTCGGTCTCCATATGAGAACCAGTCAGACGGTGACGCCTCGCGGTCGAAGGGGTCTGCGGCCTTTGCTTGCCCTCATCGGGATCAGCGTATGTCTCGCGATGTTCCATCCAAGTGACGGGCTGGCGAAAACGAAACCGCCGCGCGTTCCTCGCCCTGAACCCGAGCTGAAGATTCTTGAACTCAACATCGCACCCCTTCCTTATGCACCGGGCAACGGCCCGCTCGAATTTGCCGTGACCGTGCAGCTTCCCAAGGAACTGAACGGCGCGACGATTCTTGAAGTGTCTTCCTTGATCAGTTCACCGTCGAAGACGTCGCTGCGGTTTCTCACCCACCGCCAACCGGTTCACGTGCCGGCTCCGGCACCAGTCGGAGCAGCGGCTCCCACACTCTCATTGCAGCTCTTATGGGATGGACAAGACCACCGGAAACAATTGGCCGTTCCGGGAAAATACTCCTACGAGGTCCGCATCAAGCTGCTCGCCAACGGAGAGAAGGGCCCGCGCACCATGATGGTCGCCTGGCCCAAGCGGGGAACAGTGGAAGTGAAATGAGGCGAGAGGCGAGGGGTAAGAGCAACACCCTCTAGCCTCTAGCCTCTAACCTCTCGCCTAGCGTGTTGATCCGGTGGGCCAAACAGCCGGCGCCGAAACCGTTGTCGATGTTCATCACGCCCACCCCGGCTGCACAAGAATTCAGCATCGTGAGCAGCGCGGCCAATCCTCCGAAACTCGCGCCATAGCCACGGCTCGTCGGCACGGCAATGACCGGGCAGTCCACGAGACCGCCGACCACGCTCGGCAGCACGCCATTCATGCCCGCCACGACCACGATGACGGTGGCGGTGAACAACCGGTCTTTTCGCCCCAGCAGTCGGTGCAATCCGGCGACGCCCACATCATAGAGTGTCTCCACGTGGCTCCCCATCACTTCAGCGGTCACCCGGGCTTCCTCGGCCACCGAGACATCGGCCGTTCCAGCCGTCACGATCAAGACGTGCCCTTGGCGTTTGCGTCGCGGGTGGTGAATAGCGACGATCCGCGCGTCCTCGTAGTAGCGGGCCTGACGATCGAGCCGACAAATCGCGCGGGCGACAGCCGGTTCAGCTCGTGTGGCAAGAAGAGGACCGCGCTTCTTGATCAGCGCCCGCGTGATCGACAGAATCTGAGCCGTCGTCTTGCCCTCGCACAGCACGACCTCGGGAAACCCTTGTCGCAAGGAGCGATGATGGTCGAGCGACGCAAAGCCGAGGTCCTCGAACGGCAGGGAACGCAGCCGGTCGAGCGCGTGTTCCACCGTGACACGCCTTTGACGAACCTGCCGAAGCAGCCGTTCCAGTCCTTCGGGGTTCATGCTCCGCCCTTCTCCGGTTTGGCTTCCCGTTCCATCAAATCACTGACCGCCTTCCGGCATGATTTCCCTTCAAACAACACCGCGTTGATTTCCTGCGTGATCGGCATCTCGACTCCATAGCGGCGCGCGAGACCTAAGGCCGCGTGCGCCGTGCGCACCCCTTCGGCCACCGCCTGCATACCGCTGAGAATCGTCTCCAACTTCTCGCCTTGACCGAGACGGACGCCGACGGTGTGATTGCGGCTGAGCGTGCCGGTACAGGTCAGCACGAGATCGCCCACTCCCGAGAGTCCATAGAAAGTACGAGGATCGGCTCCCATCGCCACACCCAGCCGAACGATCTCGGCCAGCCCGCGGGTAATGAGCGCGGCGCGCGCATTGAGCCCGAGGCCGAGTCCGTCCACCACGCCCGCCGCCAACGCCATCACATTCTTCAACGCTCCGCCAAGTTGTACCCCCAGCAGATCCGCATCGGCGTACACGCGCAACGCCGGCGTCATGAATGCCTGCTGAAACCGTTGCACGGTGTTCTTGTCCCGGCCGGCCAGACACACGGCCGTCGGCTTCCCTGCGCCGAGTTCGGACGCGAAGCTCGGACCGGACAACGCCATGATCATCGGAGCCATCGCCGGCGGAAGCACGTCCTCCATCACTTGCGTCGTCAGTTGCGAGGTCTCTTCTTCGATGCCCTTGGTGGCGCTGACCAGCGGCAGGGTCTCCGGCAGGCAAGGCGCCAGCGTCTTGAGCACCGGCCTCGTCACATGCGAAGGCACCACGAACAGGATCCCGTCGCAGCCTTCAATGGCATCGGCCATCGAAGAAGTGGCGATGAGTGCTCGAGGCAGGATCGCACCGGGAAGAAAGACAGAATTTTCATGCGTCGTGTTGATCGCATTGACGACTTCCTGCTCATAGGCCCACAGCCTGACTTGCAATCCCTTTTCCGCCAAATGCTTGGCCAACGCCGTGCCCCATGCACCGGCGCCGATCACACTGATGTGCCGAACTGGTCGCATCACAATGTCTTCACCCTGACCCACGACGCTTCACGATTCACGCTTCACGCATCTGAGAGCGGGGCGGATTATAGGAAGCCGGTTCCGAGGTGTCAACGAAATGGAACGACACTCGCCGGTTTGTCAAATCGATGCGGCACAGAAAGGACGTGCTAGAGCAAATGGCATATCGCTTGCTCTCCTCTGTGAAAGAATTGCGATATTGCTTCTTCATAAGGGTCGGTGGACTTAGCATGGAGAAAGTCCCGAACGTGCCTAACTTCGAGAGATTGCTATGAATCGGATGCAGGCAGCCACACGATACGTCGGGATAGTCGCCATAACAGTCTTGATTTCGGCCGCGATCAGCGTCTCCCGGGCGTATCCGGAAGCCTACATCGGAGGCCAATTCGGGACTACGATCGCCGGGAACAAACTGTCCCACGTGGATCTCACGGACTTCAGCCCTCCGGGAACGATGTCGGACCGATCCCTCTCGCCGTCTCCCTTGATCGGCTTGAAGATCGGCTATTACTTTCCCAGAGCGAGGTGGTTCGGCCTGGAGACCGAGGCCTACCACATGACTCCCCACATCAAGCAGCAACCAACCACGATCTCTATCCCGAATGGAGCGGTGCTTCGCGACTTCGGGCCTGTCGCCGGCGGCACTTCGCAGGGCACATTAACCGGCGACCATTTTCGGGTGATTACCTTCGTTCCGGTTAACTTGATGTTTCGATACTACAAAACCAGATTGCAGCCCTACTTCGGGTTCGGACCTGGGGTATTCATGGGACGGGTGACAACCACCATTCCTCAGTTCGCCGGCACACAAAGTTCCACACGGATCGGACTCAACGCCAAAGCGGGAGGAGAATACTTCTTTACTCGACACCTGAGCGGCTTCGCTGAAGTTAAATACAACTATGCGCGATTCGACTTTTCCGGAAACACCAATGGTGGCTTCAGCTATCGAGCCACATATAATCCCGTCATTCTTGCCGTCGGGCTCAGCTACCATTTCTGAACCGCCAGACTTCCAGCCTCCCACTGTCTAGCCAAACCTCTTCGATCAGGCTATGGTTGTGTCCCATGCAAACCTGTCCTGCCTGCCGGCGGTCGTTGCCAGAGATCAATCGCTTTTGCACATACTGTGGGCAGCGGCTCGGCGATAGGCCCGCGGTCGGAGACCGCCCTCCGTCACGCTCCCCTGCACCAGAGCAACTCAACCTCAATGTGCTGTATGGGATGGTTGCCGTATTGGTCCTCGCCATCGTGTTTCCTCCCTGGGAAACCCCGCCGAACCAAACACCGGAATTCCTCGGAATGCACTTTATTCTCTCTCCCCCCACACCCGATGCCATCGTGAGCCGCATGCTCCTCACCATCGAACTGGTCACGCTCACGATCGCAGGTCTGTACGGGGCGTTTCTCTTCAGAAAGAAGTGATCGGTCAATAGTCACTGGTCATTGGTAAGCGCTAATAGGAGGGACTTCCTTCTCGCCGATTGACGATTGACGCTTGACGTTCTCTCCTAGTCGAGGGCCAGCGTCAGACACTTCGCCGACCCGCCCGACTTCATGAACTCGTCGAGGGGAACGGCATGGGCCTGGTAGCCTCGCTCTTGGAGATAGCGTTCGGTGGCGGGACATCCGGCGGGGAGCACGACGTGTTTGCCCACACAGACGGCATTGCAGGCAAACCGCAGCGCCTCCTCTTCGGGAACGGGAAAGCGGCGATCCTCGGAGACGTGCTCCGCAATGGCGACCTGACCGTAGTGATCGAATGCTGCGGGGAAATAAAGCAGTTCTCCGCCGCTCAGCGGACAAAAGCAGGTATCGAGATGGTAGAAGCGCGAGTCGATCAGTTCCACCGGAATGATTTCGCGATGGAAGCGCTCGCTCAGGACGGGAAACGCGCGAATATCCGATCGTTGCCGGTAGCCGCCGAACCAGCACTCTGGAAACCCGAGTAAATCACCGGCTCCCTCAAAGCAGATCCCTTTCTCGAGGTTCACCACCTCGTAACCGTGTGCGCGGAACCAGTTTTCAAAATGCGCTTCCTCTTGCTGCCGCTCTGCGTAGCGGAAGCGGCTCACAACCGCCGTACGTCCGACCACCACACCGGCGTTGGCGGTAAAGACCAAATCCGGCAGTCCCGGCACCGGCGTCATCCGCTCAAGTACCACGTTCACATCCTGTTCAAAGAGGCGCATCAGCCCGTGCCACTGTTCGACGGCCCTGGTGTGATCAACCCGATTGCTGAGACGCATCCACGGATTGATCTCGTATTCGATTCCGAAATAATCAGGCGGGCATACCAACAGACGGCTCATGCTTCCCTCCCCAAATAGCGGGCCAGCTCTCCGAGGAACGACGCGGCGTCCATCACCAGCCCGACCGCCTGAAAACTGCCGCGATCCGCCAATTTGGTCGGCACGGACGGATTCATATCGACGCACACCGATGGAACCGTGGCCGGCAAGAGATTGCCCGTCGCCACCGAGTGCAGCGTGGACGCCACCAATAAAGCTAAGCCGACATCCGGAATCGCGGCCCGCATGGCCGCCTGCGCACGGACCGAATCCGTGATGACGCCGGGCAAGGGGCCATCGTCCCGGATCGTTCCGGCCATGATGACGCGTACCTGTCGCCGCACACAGGCCGCCATGATGCCCTGCTTGATGACCCCGGAGTGAACCGCCGCGTCGATGCTACCGATCGCCCGGATGCGGTTGATGGTCCGCAAATGATGCTCGTGCCCGTGCGGGACAACCCGGCCGGCGGTCAGCCCATACCCCAGCGACGTGCCGTACAAGTCCGCCTCCATGTCATGCGCCGCCAGCGCATTGCCGCAGAACAGCACATGGATATAGCCCTGTTCAATCAGCCACGTGAGCGCCTCGCGCCCACCGGAATGGATGATCGCCGGACCGCCCGCCAACAGCACTTTCGCAGCGGCATCCCCTTGTGCGATGCGATCCCGTAGCTGCCGCATCCGCGCGGCGATATCGGCGATGACATGGCCGTGCGGACGTTCCGCCGAGACCTGCGATTCCATGAAGCCGAACACGTCCCGTTCTTTCGGACGTTGTAAGGGGCTGACGCGCACACCGTCGCGTCCCACCACGATGCGATCCCCTCGCCGTACGTCTCCCATCGGAACGGTTCCGGCCGACGATGTCTGTGGATCGATCACAATGCCGAGATCCATTTCAATCCGTTGGACCTCGATCCACCGTCCGTTCACCCGCACTTCCGTCGGGAGATGAGTGGTCGCATAGAAGTTCTCCGGAAACACTCCGTCGGCCGGCGCGGCATCCGTTCGGCAATCGGATTCGCGCTCAATGGCTGCCCCATGCGGCTGGATGGCTTTGAGAATGTCGTCCAGCAGCGCGCTCGACCCGGCGTGGATGATGATGCGGGCATGAGACGGCTCTTCCCGCGTCTTGCCGATGCGGACCTCATCAAGGTCAAACGTCCCTCCCATCATCTGAATGATGTCCAGCACCTTGGCGAGCAGCAAGGAGTCGATAATGTGCCCGCTGAGTCGAACAGTTTCTTGATAGTGGCTCATAAGGCGGCTCATCGTCACCGACTAGATTTTACCACTCCAGAACCGGCCGGGCAGGATGCACAAGATACTAGAATCCGGTCCGGCCGGTTTTCATCAGCTCCCGGACGACGCTGGTGGCATACGCGCCGGGAGGGAGGGCGAATGAAAGCGTGAGGGTTGAGTCATCAAGCGACCAATCGAGTTCGGTTAATTGAATCCTGAGCGCCCGGCGCTCCCCGCGAAATCCGCAGGCCTTGGCGGCCGCGACCAGCGCCTCTCGGGTGGTTCCGGCTTCCATGATGACGGCGTCTTCGATCTGACCCGGCTCTCCGCCGGCCCATGACACCCGGGAGCCGAAGAGAATTCCCGTAGGGCTGATTTCGAAACGGTCGGCTCGGAGCTGTTCCTTCTCGGCGTCCTCGACCTGAAAGCACGCCCCATTCTCAGACTTCATCGCCCAGTCGCCGACGAACAAGCGATCAATTCGATCGATGCGCCTGGCGACGATGCGATTGAAGAGAAAGGACTGGTAGCTGTTGAGATACCACATACGTTTCGCCCGGCTCATGTGGCCGCGCCGGCGCGGATCGTTCAGCAAGGCGGCGCCGATCTGATAATTGTCCCCCTCCTTGCCCTGCCGCTGCGGCCCGAAGTAGTTCGGCACCCCGCGCCGGACCAGTTGGTCCAGCACGGCCGGCACCGACTCAGCAGCCTGACCAGCCGCTTCACGGATGACCAGCCGAAAGCGGTTGCCGGCGTGATGGCCGGTGCGCAGCCGGTTGCGGTGTCGGCCGAGAATCTCGACGGCCAGGATCTGCTCGTCCGGTTTCAAGCGAGCGAGATGATCCGGGTTCACCCCCTGGAGGGAAACCATTTGGGTTGTCACCGCTCTCGCATCTTTCAGGCCGGCCACTCCCACCGCCTGCGCCTTCACGCCCAGCGCAGAGGAGAGTCGCCGCACAAGATCCGGCGTGGACAAACCGCGTTTCGTGATCTTGACGTACAGATGTTCCCCCTCTCCACAAGGGAGATAGAGCGGCCGTTCTTCCACCTGAAAATCTTCCGGCGTCGTCCGTATCCTGCCGCCGATTCCGGGAATCATGGCGGTCAGGAACGGCTCTCTCTGGTCCGTCACGATGCCGACCTCATGTTCTTTCCGCGCGAGGCGGGTTGCATTTCCCGGGTAAGAGGTACAGAGGTCCATGGTATACTTCCTTTATCGTTTCCGTCACGTCCTGTATCCGGCTCCACAGCTTGCCACAGAGGTGCCCGTGCTTCGACCTCTCATGGTTTTGACCATCCTCTTATCGCTCGGGCTTCCATCGTGGGTGGCCGGCGCCGACGCCTACGAACGGAACGGCGTCTTCGATCGCTTCAGCCGCCACATTCAGCGCCAAGTCGAGTCGGATAAAATCGCCTTCGCCAAAGCGAGCGGCTGCACGAACTGGTTTTATCAGCAGGAAAAGCACAAGCCCGTTTCACCGGGCGCGCAACCCATCAGCCTTGATCTGGTCCTCACACCGCCAAGCCGCGAAGATTGCCTGCGCGATTACCCCGGCGGCCTCGACGCGGTGCGCCAGGACTTTCATCGCACCCAAACGTCCCTGTCCGTCAGCTTGACGTTTTATGAATTTGCGCTGGTCGGGGATCGGGATGACGATGCCCGCTATAGCGGAGAAGAACTCGGCGACCTGTTCCAATCATTGGCCCTCACCTACGATCCCACGCACTCTCCCGCCAGCCATGCCTCGGCGCTCACCGAACGCTTTGACGCCTGGTACCGAACCAGGAATCTGGAAAGCGTGATGAACGGCATGGGGCAACTCTACGAAAAGGGGTACCGCGTCACCCCCGCCGACCGCGTCGAGCTTGATCGGGTCACGCAATGACGCGACGGACGATGTCCTGGGCGGATCGTGTGCGGGCCTTCGTGGGCCGTTGCCTCAGCGAACCCTTGTATCACCTCTTCAGTCTCGTGCCCCATTGGGAATTCGGTCTCTCGCCGCACGAGGTATCGACCCTCACCTGTGCGCATCCCGCGCTGGCCGGCCGCCGCGCGGTCCATTTGACGGATCTGCACCTTGACCGCTATCGCCCACGCCATGACCGTATCGTCGAGACGGTCGAGGAACTGCGGCCCGATTGGATCTTCGTCACGGGAGATTTGCTCAACGTGCCTGAAGGACTGCCCCACCTGTTCCGCTTCCTCGCCCGCCTGCGTACAGTGGCGCCCCTGTACATGACGCTGGGCAATCACGACCATTACAGCGGCGTGCCCGTGTCCCACTACGCGGAACTCGCAGACCGGCACAAGATCACCTTGCTGGTGAACCAACACGCGTTGATTGCGACCGGCTCGGGTGAACTGGCCGTCGTCGGGGTGGACGATCCCTCACTCCACCGGGCGGATCTCAGCTGCCTCCCGCCGCGCGCCGACCGTCGCTTCACGCTCCTGCTGGCCCACGCACCGAACATCCTCGACCAGATGGAGGAGCACCATCCGGTGGATCTGATTCTCTGCGGGCACAGCCATGGAGGGCAATGGCAAATTCGCTGGGTGCCGACCATCTGGCTTCCACCGGGCTGCGGCGGACGCATCGCCGGCCATCACCAGGCGCGCGGGCACCGGCTGTACGTCAATCGAGGGCTCGGATGGTCGTTCCTTCCGTTGCGATTCAACTGCCCGCCGGAAATTGCGGTCATCGAGTGGGTTCACGAACAGACAGACAGGAGAGACGCCTAGTCATCCCGCGCGCATGCGCTCGATCGCTTCCTTGGCCCGGCTGCGGACCGTCTGATCCCAGTCTTCTTCGATCACCGCCATCAACCGCTCCCGGGCTTCGGTCGCACGGAGCCGTCCCAGTCCCAACGCCGCACAGGAACGCACGTAGGCGTGATCGTCCTCCAAGGCCTTGACCAGGAGCGGCACCACGGCTTTGTCCTGCAAGACGCCCAGGTGGCTGGCCGCCATGCCTCTGACGCGATGTTGCTTGTCTCCCAACGCCCGGCGAAGCGTGCCGACCCAGAGTTCTTTCAACTCCGGGGCAATGGCTTCCAACCCCTCGGCTCGATAGCCATTGATCTCGGTGAGCGCAAACGACAGTTCCAATTTTTTGTCTCGATCGGTTTCCCGCTGAAATGCCGCGATCAGTCGATCTCGCTTCCTCCGAGCCTGCCGTCGCCGCCTGATCTTCTTGATCACCAACAGAAGCAGCGAGACGACCATGATTCCGGCTGCCGCCAGCGGCAGCGCCTGGTCGATGACATAGTCCTGCATCTCAGGCGGCAACCGTTTCCAGATCCACACGCCGGCCACGATCAGACCGACCAGGATTGCGATGGCCGTAAGATTGGCTTGCCCCTGTTCGTCATGCCGCGCCATGGGAGCAGGATCATACGGGCGCAACCGACGGGCCGTCAACGAATCGTCTTTCGGCGGGCCCAGGCCGACATGACTCATATCAATCGTTCACACTCAACTTGACGGCTATCCTTCTTCACACTATTCTCGCGCCATGGAGTTACCCCACCTTAAAGATGATCCTTATTTGAAGCTGGTCAGGCCGCTGGTGGAGGCCTATGTCGCCTTCGCGCGAGCCGACAGTCGCCATATTAAATCTCTCAAGCTGACTCCGTCTCAGTTCGACGTGATTGCGACGTTGGGCGATACGGACGGCATGACCTGCTCTGAATTATCGGCTCAGACCCTCGTCACTAAAGGCACGCTCACGGGGGTGCTCGATCGCTTGACCAAAAAAGGATTGATTCGCCGGGACGCCGTCAAAGGCGATCGCCGCTTTACGAAAATCCGCCTGACCGGGAAAGGTCACGCCCTCTTTCAAAAGACGTTTGCCGCCCACATCGCCTTTCTCCGTCCGTTTTTTGAGCGCGCGCTCAACCAGGAGGAAGTCGAGCAAGCAAGGACTCTGCTCCTTCGGCTTCGAGACAGCTTTCAAGAAGGATAAGGCTGAGGCTCAGAGGGAAAGAGAAAAAGTTTATGCAGCCGCCGGCAACATCTCCGACGCTTGACCTCAACCTCAACCTAGGCCTGTGTTGACCCATGCGTCTCACTATCCTGGGGTCCGGCACCAACCTCCATCCCACCCGCGCCGCAGCGGGCTATCTGGTCCGGACCGATCAGACCCTGCTGCTGGACTTCGGCCCGCGCACGTTGATGAATCTGCTGAAGACCGGCGTGAATCGTCATCGCATCACGCACGTGCTCTTTTCGCATTTCCATGCCGATCATTTCTCTGATTTCATTACCTTCTTGTTCGACGCCTTGATCTTCACCAAATATCAGGGGGGCGCCAGAGGTCCGCTGACGGTCATCGGTCCTCGCGGCACGGCAGGCCTCTTTCGCACTTTGTTCACCGCTCTTCCCGGTTTCCGCAAGCCGCCGTTCCTTGTGCGGTACAAGGAAGTTTCAGACCGGCCCTTCCGGATCGGCGAGACCAAAGTCTGGCCGCGGACGGTCACCCACAGTCCTGGTCTTCATTGTGTCGGCTATCGGGTGGAATACGGTGGGAAGGCCCTGGCCTACTCGGGGGATTCCGAATACTGCCGCAATCTGGTGCGGCTCTGCGGAGATGCCGACGTGGCGATTCTCGACTGTTCCTATTCAGCCAATCGGCCCGGTCCCGTTCACCTCCACGCCGGGCAATGCGGACAAGTGGCGCAGGAAGCAGGTGTCGGGCAACTGATCTTGTCGCATTTCTACCCGCTTGCCGAGCGGGATGACCTCAAGGCGCAGGCAGCGGAAACGTATGCAGGAAGAATCAGAAAAGGACAGGATCTCCTGACGATTCGATTGTAAATCACAGACCTTCTTCGCGCGGTTCCCCACCCAGGATCTCGATAAACTTCGTGAAGCGGGCCTTCTTCACCGGCTCATCCATCTTCGAATAAATCGACAGCAGATTTTTGAGCATGCGGGAC
>CAYNLM010000112.1:0-13183 GCA_964398045.1 uncultured Nitrospira sp.
GAGTTGAATTGGGTCTTAGAGGCCCATGCGACCTTCTGGCTGACATACCCCGCGATTTCCCCCCAGGTCACCTCGCCGTCCCGATTGGTGTCGGCATCGCCTCGCAATCCTCGTAGCAGGTAGTACGTGAACAGCCCGTGGCGATGTTTGTCATCCTCGATGCCCTTGGCGTAGCCGTCCCCTCCGATCAATCTCACGGTGGTTCCCCCGCCAAGATCCCAGCGGGGCGTCACGGACTTGGTCTTTGGGTCGTTATGCAGGCGAGAGACCATTCCGTCGAATAATATGATGGTCTGCTTGGCTTTCAGCCGCGCGAGCGCGGATTCGAGGTCCTTCAGCGGGTACAGCCGGGTTGTCGAGGAGGGGCTGCCCTCGTAGGGAACCAGCAGGACCTCTCCCATCGCCGTCACCATGGCCTGCCCGGCGAAATACACGATCACGACCGCATCCTTATTCATGTGAGGCGGGAGCCAGTCGAGCAGCGCTTCATCGATATCCGGGCGAAGCGCCTTCCAATCTTGGAGGAGCCGCACGTTGGAAGCCGGCACCCCTCCGAGTGATTGGAAGTAACTGGCCACCATCTCGGCGTCGAGTGACGCGTATTTCCGCGGAAGAAGCTGGGTATCGCGATAAGAACCGATTCCGATGGAGATCAGATAGGTATGTGGGCGGCGAAAGCCCGCAACGGGAGCGGGCACCTGATCGACGTCATCCGACTTGATTCCCGTCGGCTGTATGGTGAGTGCCAAGGTTTGGGGCGGGGCGGCCGCCAGTCCCCCGCTTTCAGCCACCGCGACGTGAAGCTCGGCTTTTTGTGACTGGACGGTCGGCGGGAGGGTCGCGACGAACTCAAGAGACTTGGTCTCACCAGGCTGCAGCGGCGGGATCGACAAGGTGGCCGAGGGAAATTGCGAAACCACGGAGGGCGTTCCCGTCAAGGAAGCCGAGGCGTTCTGAACAGGATTCGCGCCGGTGTTCACGACATCCACCCGCACCCGCACCCGCTCGCCGCCTTCCAAAATCAGATTGCTGTTTTCGTCGAGCACCATGGCTTTGAACCGCAGGCCTGACGATGAGGAGGGGGCAGACGTGGCCGGTCCTGAGAGTGGTGCCAGGCCAGTACTGGGTGGACCGGGCACTGCGGCCTTCGCCGATGGCGCCGCCTGGTTCTGAGCCACGGGGGCGACTGGTTTCCCACTGAACGCAAGGCGGGCATCCATGGACACTTTGGAGGCAAAATCCACCACACCATCTTGTATGAAGGGATCGATGATGTAGTCGCAGTTCTTGGCGAGTTGTTCAAGGCGCAATCGTTCCTGGCGGACGGTTTTGATTTCCGTCTCGCGCAGCAGATCGCCCTTTGTATTGTACACACGCGCCATTGCGCTCAGTTGGAATTTCGCGGGCGCGCGGTCGTAGAGATACTCTTTATCGATCCCGAAGGACCAGCTCACGAGATCCACCCGCACCAAAACGTCGGGCGTCGCGTCTTTGGTCCCGCCGCCTTCGTAGACCACTCGCTTAAACGTTCGGTAGGCCCCTTCAATGAGGGCCTCTTCAAGGCGGGATCCCACGGGAATCTGCATCAGGTGTCCGCAAGAGTCCGTATATTCGGCCGTCAGCTTTTTGATCGACGCGGGAATTTCCAGTTTGGCAGTCTGATCCAAGGGTTCCCCCATCGGGGGAAATTCCAGGTGACTGGCGCAGCCGGCGACACATAGCACGGCCGATCCCATAAGAATTCCACGTACGGCACGCCGGATTCGGCTGGTCAATGTGGTGTTGGAGGGGTTCAACGTTCGCCTATTGCACTGAATAGCGTGAGAGGTCGTCACCGTACCGGAAACATCGATGGAATGCAACGGGGCGCTTCTGCCCTTGCTACCGGAAGGGCGCTCAATTATCCTCCCCACCATGTTGGTCCTCGGCCTCTCGAACATGCGCGATGCGGCTGCGGCGTTGGTCGAAGATGGACGTATTGTCGCGGCCGCGGAGGAAGAGCGTTTCGTGCGGGTGAAGCACGTCTCGGCGCTCCCGGTGAACGCGATCCGCTACTGTCTCAGAGAAGGAGGACTCCGGCTCAGCGATGTGGATGATGTCGTCGTGCCTTGGAAATATTGGCAAATCGGCCGGCGGGGCCGGCTGGCGTTGTCGGCGATGCTGCAGTCTCCGCAGTTATTTTGGGTGAAAGGTACACGATCGGCTGAACGTCTGACGCACGAATGGAAAGAATTGGCGCTGTTGCGGCGGTGCTTGAGCCGACAGATAGACGGGACCGATTGCGGCAGGCCGGTGTTCCTCGACCACCACGTGTGTCACGCGGCCAGCAGCTTCCTGATCTCTCCCTATGAACAGGCGGCCGTTCTCGTCATCGACGGAGCGTCGGAATCCCATTCGACGTTGCTGGGCCTGGCCGACCAGGCGACGATCCATGTGCTCAAGCGGGCTCCGCTGCCCCATTCGCTCGGCCAGTTTTACGCGGCCATGACGGCCTACCTCGGGTTCACGCCGGATCAGGACGAGTATATCGTCATGGGACTGGCTGCCTATGGTGAGCCGCGCTATGCCGGCGTGATTCGAAACCACCTGTTACGGCCGCAGCCGGACGGTGAGTTTACGTTGAATGTACGGCTGTTGGACTTTCATTTAGCCCGCGTCGGGCTATTTTCTCCAAAGCTTTTTGAACTCTTGGGACCGAACCGCCGATCACATGAGGAGATTACCCAACGCCATCGTGACGTGGCCGCCAGCGTCCAGTTCATTCTGGAAGAGGTGGTGCTGCATCTGGCTCGGCATCTGCGGGCGATCACGAAGATGGATCACCTCTGCCTCGCCGGGGGCGTGGCCTACAATTGCGTGGCGAACAGCCGGGTCTGGCGAGAAGCGGGATTCAAAGACATCTACGTTCCGTCCGCTGCAGGCGATTCCGGCGCGGCAATGGGAGCGGCATTGTGGCACAGTTTCCGGATGGGCTTCCTACGCGAACGGTGTGTCATGAAAGCCTCCTATTGGGGGCCGCACTTTTCCGAGGCGGAATGCCGTCTGGCTCTTCAACAGAACGGACTGACGGGGCAACTGCTCTCGGATGACGCCTTGTGCGAAAAGGTCGCTTTGGAACTGTCTTGCGGCAGACTCGTGTTTTGGTTCCAGGGACGGATGGAATGGGGGCCTCGCGCGTTAGGCAATCGCAGCCTGCTCGCTGATCCCCGCCGGGAAGACATTCGGGCGGTGATTAACGCCAAGGTCAAGCAGCGCGAACTCTTTCGTCCCTTTGCTCCGTCCGTGCTGGAGGAAGAGGCGGCGAAGTATTTTGATCTTCCCGCCCCGTCGCCGTTCATGCTGTTCACTGCACCGGTGAAGTCCAGCGCCAAAGGGATCATTCCCGCCGTCGTACATGTGGATGGATCGGCCCGAGTTCAGACCGTGGATTGCGACTCGAACCCGCAATTCAGGCGATTGCTTGAGGCGTTTGCTCGGCGTACCGGTGTGCCGGTATTGTTGAACACGTCCTTCAATGTGCAGGAACCGATCGTCTGTACGCCGCACGATGCCGTTCACTGTTTTTTGAGGACGCAAGTGGAATGGCTGGTCTTGGGCAATCTGTTGGTGGAGCGGCCGGGGGACATCAGACGTGAAACGTGAGGCGTCGGGGGCCGGCATCCACCGCGTGTTTCCCGCCCTCAACGCCCTGCTCGCGCTCGTCGTCACGAACCTCGTGCTGCAACCGCTTACCGAACCGGATTTCGGCTGGCACCTCCGCTCTGGATTGGATCTCATCCGACAGGAAGGCCGCTTACCGGTTCTCGATCCATACTCGCATACCATGCCGGACTGGCCCTGGGTAGAACATGCCTGGCTGACGGATCTCCTGATCGGCCTGCTCTATTCATCAGGAGGGGCCCTCCCGGTCATTCTCTTTTACGGTGTGGTGACTGCCTCTGCCTGGCTGGTGGCCGCACGGTGCAGTGGGGCGAGCGCTCCTGTTCGATTAGTGGCCGCTGCCCTCTCACTGTGGGTTGCGCTTCCGTTTCTCGGCGCCCGGACGCAGATGGTGACATTGCTGGGACTGGCCCTCTTGATGTGGCTGCTCCACCGGCTGCATAGAGGTGAGACGTCTCTCGTCTGGTGGATTCCTCCGCTCTTTCTTTTTTGGGCCAACCTGCATGGAGGATTTGCCGCGGGGATGTTTTATTTGTCGCTGGTGATGGTCCTCTCCTGGCTCGCCATGCTGCTTCCGTCGGACAGGGAGTGGGGAAGAGATGCCTTGGAGACACCAGTGCTATGGAAGCTCATGGTGGCGACAGGCTTGGGGGCGGTGCTGACATTGGTCAATCCCTATGGGCGGGGACTGCACAAGGAGATCTTGGACTCGCTCTCCGATCGCTACATGGTTGAGACACTGCGAGAATGGCATCCCGTTTCCCTGGATACCCTCGCCGGGAAAATGTTTGTCACCTACGTGGCTTTATTGGCGGCGGCAATGGTGGGTTGGTATCGGCGCATCGAGCCGGTTCGCTGGGGAGTGCTGGCCGTGTTCCTCCTGCTGGCCGCTCGACATCTGCGGAATATTCCGCTGTTCCTTATCGTCACTGTGCCGCTGGTCGCTGAACTCCTGCAAGAAGCGCTCATGCGAGTTTCAGCGCAACCGCTCGCGCAAAAATTATCTCCACCTCAGTGGGCCGGCGCATTGACGCTCGCGCTCGGGCTCTTCTTATTGTATCTCGGTCCGGATCATTTGCAGCGGGTGTGGCGGTTCGGGCTTGATCCGGCTGCGGCCTTTCGCCAGACGTCCTATCCTATAGAAGCGGTTGAGTGGATCAGGGAACATCGGGGGCGTCTCGGCACCCGACCGGTGCACGACTATCAATATGGCGGCTTCCTGCTCTGGTGGCTGCCGGGAGAAAAGATCTTTATCGATGGCAGGATGCCGGCCTGGCGCATCGGGGATCGGTGGATCTTCAGAGACTATGTCGACGTGCGCGAGACGGATCCTCCACGGTTGGCCGTGCTGGATAAGTATGCCGTCGACTGGGCGCTCCTCAAACGGGACAGTGTGTTGGCGCGAATGCTCGGCGGTCTCCCGATGTGGCGGAAGGAGTACGAAGACGCCAAGGTTGTCATTTATGCGACGGAGAGGAGCGAGGCGTCTGAACGGATGAGTTATTCCAGGACCGCGGAAGAGGAAGCGAGCGGTGAGAGCCTGCGACCGACGAGAGGATCGGAGTAAAAACCCTTCTCCGCGTTACGATGGATGGTCAGGAGTTCTCGCAGCATGCCTACCCCGTCCCGCAGCACACGAACTTTTGACCCGGCCTGATCGGTCCAGTTGACCGGTACTTCGGCAATCCGGTACCCGCGGCGCTGGGCGATGTACAGCAGTTCCAAGTCGAACCCGTATCCGTTGACGCAGGAGACTGAAAAAAGGTCCTGCGCGACCGTCCTTTCAAACAGCTTAAATCCGCACTGGGTGTCTGCAATGCCCCGAATGCCGCCGAGCCGCACGATCGTATTAAAGCAACCCCCCAGCAGGCTGCGGTGCCAGCGGGCATGGACGGTAAAATCCGATCGCCGCGAGGCCAGGCTCCGAGAGCCGATCGCCATCTGGGCTCCGGATCGAAGCGCCTGTTCCAGGCGGGCCAACTCATGGATGGGTGTGGCTCCGTCCGCATCCGTAAAGAGTTGCCGCCGCCCTCGTGCTGCCTGCATTCCCTGGCGGACCGCCGCGCCCTTGCCGCTGCAGATCGGCAGACGAAGGAGCCTGAGACGGGGGACTTGTCGGGCAAAGTGACGGACGACCGCAGCGGTGTCGTCGAGACTGCCGTCGTCGACCACGATGATTTCAAAGGCAAGGGCGCGTTCAGCCAGATATTCGGCGATGGAGCGAAGATGCGGAAGAATGCGGGCGGCTTCATTATGGGCGGGAACGACAACGGACAACTCGAGGGAGCCGTGGGAATTTTCTTGTCTCACCCGCAACCTCCCTGTCGGCGGTGTGGAAGCGTACCAACAGTACAGGGAGCCTCAAGGCGAATGCAAGCGCTTCGTTTGGTATGCGCAGGTCCTGAGAGCTCTATCCGTCCACCAGGGCGACGCCTTAGTCACTTTCATCACACGTCAGCTTGTCCGGGCTTGACAGATCCGGTAGGCAGGAGCGAACGTATATACATTAGCGCGATGCACGACCGACTCAACCGGGAGGTGCAGCATGCTTCAGCCGGCCAAAGGGCTCTCTCTCCTTACCGCGTCCTTTCTCTTCTGGGCCTGTGCCTCTTCAATCCCGCCCAGCCGCATCGTCGATTATGTGCCCGCCGATCAAGCGGCAGAGGAGTCCTTGCTGGCGGTGGACCAACGCCCTCTCCAAGCCGGGCTCGTGCTGATTTCCGATACGTCGGCGCCGGAGGCGGCTCCGAATCTTCCCGATGAAGCGATGACGAGATTGGGCGAAGAACTGAAGCAGGAAGTCAGTCGGGTGCTGCCGGTGACCATCAAAGAAGTGATTCCTGGGGAGGGGATCAGGCCGCTGGACGGAAACCGGGCACAGTTCTCGGATCTCGCGAAGAAGCACGGCTTGGACTATTTGGCCGTCGTGGTCGTGTCGAGCACGGAGCAAGAGTATCCAGTTTCGCTCTTTTTGGGATGGACGACGCACATGCAGCCCGGCTATCGGCGGGATAACTGGTCGCTGTTGGAATTTGCGCTCCTCGACGTCAAGGACGGCAAGGTTCTGCTGCGGGCAGAAGGGCGAGGATGGGCGACTCTGGATCGGCCCACCGCCCCCGGCATCAATCAATGGTACCCGGTGGTCTATTTGAGGCCGCAGGAGCCTGAACGGCGGTTCTGGCCGCCGACATATGAAGGCGCGCCCAACACGTTGCGGGTGGTGTCCTTCAACCAAGCCGCGAAACGGTTAACGTTGAAACTGCAACATGCCTGGATGGGGCAACTCGAGGAGGAGGCCTCCACGAGACGAAGCAGCTAGGTTTCAGCCGCGATCCGCGCGGTTCGATCGGGGCGGCGCCGCCGCATGTGAGCGTCTCTTTCAGGCAGAAGTTTTCCCCCGCTTGAAGGGGACTTTTCCTCTTTGAAGCTCAACGAAAGATTAGTGTAAGATACACCGTTCATCCGGCGCGCACGGCAGGCAATTCATGCCGGCTCGGCCGGACAGCAGGCGATCCTGCACCGTATGCACTCTGTCTTCGTCATGAGGAAAACTTTTTGGTGGAGGAACTCAGTTATGGTCAATCGGAGTCATCAGACGGCCAGTCTTATGGGGGGTGCACTGATTCTGGCGGCGTCTTTCGCTGCCGGATTTGAAGGTGGGTCGGTGGCGTCCGCAGCGGGAGTGCCCCCGACGCTTGTTGCTCAAGGGTTTTCCGACATCGTCAAAAAGGTCACCCCGGCAGTGGTGAATATTGCCGTCACCGGAGGCGGGGAGGGTGGACGTCGTCGCGGTTTGCCCCCCGGCCCCTTCGGCGGTCCTCCCGGTGAGGAGCCGGGCGGAGGGGAACTCCCCACACCGCCCCCCATGCCTCCCGGTCCTCCCGCACCTCATGGACGGCCTGATCAAAGCGCCGGTTCCGGCGTGGTGCTCGATCCAAACGGCTACATCGTCACCAACAATCACGTCGTCGAAGGGGCCACGCAAATCACCGTTACGCTGAGCGACCGGCGGGAATTTTCCGCCAAAGTCGTCGGCACAGATCCAAAGACGGATTTGGCCGTCATCAAGATCGAAGCGAAGGACCTGCCTTCGCTCAAGTGGGCGGAATATGAAAAGCTTCAGGTCGGCGATCTGGTGTTGGCGGTAGGCAGCCCGTTCGGGTTGAGCTCCACTGTGACGCTGGGCATCATCAGCGCGCTGGGACGGGGCAATGTCGGGATTGCGGATTATGAAGACTTCATTCAAACCGATGCGGCCATCAATCCGGGGAATTCCGGCGGCGCGCTCGTCAACATGAACGGCGAATTGATCGGCATCAATACCGCCATCTTCTCGCGGACCGGCGGATCGGAAGGAATCGGCTTTGCGATTCCGAGCAGCATCGCGCTCGATATTGTCGATAGTCTCCAGAAGACCGGCAAGGTGGTACGCGGTTGGATGGGGGTCGCCATCCAGGAAATCACGCCGGCGCTCGCCAAATCGTTCAAGTTGCCGGAGCAACGAAAGGGCGTGCTGATCAGCGACGTGAACGAAAACGGACCGTCGCACGCGGCGGGCATCAAGCGCGGCGACGTGGTCGTCGCGTTCAACGGCAAAGAAGTTCAAAGCGTCAGCCAATTGAGGAACCTCGTGGCCCGGACCGTCGTGGGCAAGGATGCGCAGGTCAAAGTCCTGCGAGAGGGGAAGGAGCAGACGATTTCCGTGAAGGTGGCGGAGCGGCCGTCCGATGAGATGCTGGCGAAGAAGGAGCCGGCACCGCCGAAGGAGCAGGGCGAGACGATCAAGCCGCCCGACAATGTGCTGGCGTCGCTTCGGGTGCAGGCTTTGGACAACGCCCTGATGAGCCAACTGAATATTCCGTCCAAGACGACGGGCGTGGTGATTACCTCCGTGGAACCGGGTGGACAGGCGGAGGCGGCCGGCCTTCAGCGAGGCGACGTGATTCAGGAAGTGAATCACGAAACGGTCAAGACGCTGGATGACTATCAAAAAGCCGCGAGCAAGATTAAGAAGGATGAGCTGGCCGTGCTGCTGGTAAACCGGCAGGGGAACAGCCTGTTCGTCGCGGTGAACCCGAAGTAAAAAGTGCCAAGTACGATTTGGTGATCGGGTGAAGGTCGTTCGTGTCTTCGTCAAATCGATCGATCATCCGATCGCCAAATTCTGAGGGCTGTGTGCTGAACGATTTTAACCGGTGGCTGCAAGACTCAGTCTTTAAGCCGCTGGAAGATAAAAAGATGCCGGTCATGGAGCACTTGGTCGAGCTCCAGGTCCGGCTCACGCGCGCCGTCATCGTCACGGCCATTGTCTTTGTCGCCACCTTCTTTTATGCAGACACCTTGGTGAAATGGCTGCGGATTCCGCTCCAAAACATGTTCGTGCCCAGCACGCTGTCCTGGGAACCGACCGATCTTCCCAGCGTGCCGTTCGTCTTTCTCGCTCCGGCTGAAGCGCTGTGGCAAAACGTGAAGGTGGCGGGACTCTTCGCCATTGTCCTGGCGACACCCTACATCCTGCTTGAAGCCTGGCAATTTGTCGTGCCGGGCCTGCACGTGCAGGAGCGGCGGTTTGTCGGTCCGTTTGTCGCTTTGAGCACACTGGCCTTTTATACCGGCGTGTCGTTTTCTTTCTTTTTTGTCCTTCCCTTTGCTTTAAATTTCCTCATTTCATACGGTGTCAGCGCGGGTTTTATTCCGCAACTCTCGATTGCGCAATACGTCGGATTTGCGCTCTGGTTTCTGCTGGTCTTTGGATTGATCTTCGAAGTGCCGTTGGCCATCACGCTGATGGCCAAGCTGGGCTGGGTGGATGCGCCCTTCCTGCGGCGCTACCGGAAGTGGGCGCTGCTCGGGGCGTTCATCATCGCCGCCATTCTCACTCCCACGCCCGATCCATTTAATCAGTGTTTGATGGCGCTCCCGATGTATGTGTTCTACGAAGTCGGGATCATCAGCGCGGGCTTCTTTAACAAGAAGAAGGCCGCATCTTCGGCTGAGCCCTTGGTTCCGGCGGTGGCCGTGGCGGGGGCGGGCAGTGCTCCGGGCATGCCGATGCCGAAGTCCGGCGAGGGTGAGTACGTGGGCGTGCCGACCGGAGGGCGCCGGCGGTAGCCAGTCCATAGGATCGAATTAGAAAGAAGGTCGAGACAATGGCACGTGAACTGAACGTCATCAGCAGCGGCAACGGCGGCGACGGCGATGCCTGCACCTACATGTGGGCCTGCGCGATCTGCGACGAGAACGAGCGCTGTCAGAAAGACAAGGAAGGGCATAGCCGCTGGCTGGTGGCCAAGCGGATGGAGCGGATCGAGTATAAAGTCCTCGTCATGAGCAACAAAGGCGGGGTGGGGAAAAGCACCTGCACGACCAACATTGCCGTCAGCCTCGCGCTCAAGGGCTGGCATGTCGGCATCTGCGACATGGATATCCACGGACCCAACATTCCGAAGATGGTCGGCGCCGAAGGGCAAAAGCTGAAGATCAGCACCTCGGGCGGCATCATCCCGTTTCAGGCATACAATCTCAAAATCGCCTCGATGTCGTTCCTCTTGCAGAATCCGGACGACCCGATCATCTGGCGCGACGCCTACAAGTATGAGTTCATCAATCAGCTGCTGGGCGGCGTGGAATGGCAGGATTTGAATTTTCTGCTCATCGACCTTCCGCCGGGAACGGGCAACGAGTCGGTGACCACGATCGATTTGCTCGGCAATGTGAGCGGCGCGGTCATCGTCACGACCCCCCAGGAAGTGGCGTTGCTGGATTCTCGGAAATCGGTGACGTTCTGCAAAGACAGCGAAGTGCCGATCATCGGGATCATCGAAAACATGAGCGGACTCGAATGCCCGCATTGCCACAATCACATCGAAGTCTTTCGGAAGGGCGGCGGGGAAGCCTCCGCCCACGATATGGGCGTGCCGTTCCTCGGCTGCATCCCGCTCGATCCGGACGTGGTCACGCAGTCCGATGCGGGGGAGCCGTTCGCCATGTTCTATTCCGATACGCCGACGGCCGAGGCCTACCATACCATCGCCAACCAGGTGGAAGCGTTTTGCAAGAAGAGCGGATCGTTGCTGAAAGTGGGTCCCCGCCCGCAGCATCAGCATTGAGAGGAGTGAGCCAGTGAAAGCCGCCGATGCCACGACAGGACTGACCCCGCTGCATGACGCGCAAAAAGTGGTGCTCGACGCGACGGCGGTGTTGGGGTTGGAAAAAATTTCCATTTTGGACGCGCTCGGGCGTGTGTTGGGCGAGGACATCGTGGCCGAACGCGATAATCCGCCCTGGGATAATTCGGCGATGGACGGGTTTGCCGTCCGGTGGGAGGACATCAAGCAGGAGCAGGCGATTCAAAAGCCGGTGATGCTGACGGTGATCGAAGATGTGCCGGCGGGCAAGATGCCGTCCAAGACGGTCGGCGCGGGGCACGCGATCAGGATCATGACCGGCGCGCCGATTCCACGCGGGGCCGATACCGTGCTCAAGGTCGAGGATACGGAACATACGCCGGATTCGGTGCGGGTGTTCAAGCCGGAACCGCGCGGGGCCAACATCAGGCCGCAGGGCGAGGACGTGAAGAAGGGCGACTGCATTATCGCCAAGGGCACTCAGATTCGTCCCGGTGAAGCGGGGATGCTGGCGATCCTGGCCAAGTCCTTCGTCTTCGTCTATCAGCGGCCGCGCGTCGCGATTCTTTCGACCGGCGATGAACTCGCGGATTTGGATGAGCGGTTCAGCGAAGAAAAAATCATCAACTCAAACAGCTACGGCATCGCGGCGGCCGTCCAGGAAGCCGGCGGGATTCCATTTTTGCTCGGCATCGCCCGTGATACGCCCGCGGCGCTGAAGGAAAAAATCTCGCATGGATTGAATGCCGATATCCTCGTGCTCTCCGGCGGCGTGTCGATGGGCGACTACGATTTTACGAAGGCCGTGTTCCGTGATTTGGGCGCGGAGATGAATTTCTGGAAGCTGGCGATACGTCCCGGCCAGCCGCTGGCGTTCGGCAAGATTCAGGGCAAGCTGGCGTTCGGATTGCCCGGGAATCCCGTGTCCTCCATGGTGACGTTCGAGCAATTGGTTCGGCCGGCAATGCTGAAGATGAGCGGGCACCGCAGCTATGGCCGTCCGGTCGTCCATGCGCTGTTCCAGGAGAAATTTTCCAAACGCCCCGACCGGCGGCATTTTTTGCGCGGGATTCTCACCCGCGAGGACGGGGTCTTCAAAGTCCGTACCACCGGAGACCAGGGCTCCGGGATTCTTACATCCATGGTGAAGGCCAACTGTCTGATCGATGTCCCGGTCGAAGTCGAACGGCTGAACCCAGGCGATCAAGTCACCGTTCAATTGTTGAGCGGCGAAGCCTGGCTCACGAAGACAGAGCACGTCCATCCCGGCGGGCATCGATTGTCCTGTTGCTAGAAAGGGGGGGGCGATAGTCATCGGTCATCGGTCAAGAGGGATGATGATGTCCGTCCCCACTGACCATTGACGATTGACTGTTGACCGATTGCATCCATGCCAGTCCCTATCGTCTCGTTTGTCGGGCGGTCGAACAGCGGCAAGACGACCTTGATCGAGCGGATCATTCCCGAATTAGTCCGAGCCGGATACCGAGTGGCGACGGTCAAACATGCCGGCCATGGGTTCGATCTCGATACCGAGGGCAAAGACAGCTGGCGACACAAGCGGGCCGGCGCAAGCAGCGTGGTGGTGGTGTCAAAAGGCAGCTTGGCCATGTTCGCCGATGTGTCGGACCAGTTGAAAGTTGAAGAAGTTCGGGATCGCTTCCTGGACGCCTCCTACGATCTCATCATTGCAGAAGGATGGAAGAGCGAAGGCTATCCGAAAATTATCGTGGTCCGGGACCAAGTCGGCGAGATCCCCTTTTCACCGGAAGGGTTATTGGCGGTCGTGTCCGACAAGCCGATCGATCTTCGGGTGCCCGTGCTGCATCTGGATGATGTGGTCGGCGTGGCTGCGTTGCTGATCAAACAGTTTCCTCTCAGACAACGGGAGCATGAACTGGAAGCCTAAGACCACCGTCGTGCTGGCGCTTGTTGCCGGAGCGGTGGCCCTGGGCGGGATGGCGATTCCCCTCACGAACCACCCGAAGTTTTGCGCCGGCTGCCATACCATCGCCCCCTCCTATGAAAGTTGGGTCAAATCTTCGCACAAGGAAGTCACCTGCGTCGTCTGTCACGTCCGTCCCACCATTGCGGGGTGGATCGAGGACAAGGCCATCAAGGGCACCAAAGACGTGGCGATTTACCTGTTCGGGACTCCGACCGATCCGCACAATTTGAAAACTCAGGTCGATGCGGACGTGTGCCTGAGCTGCCATCGCAACATCTTGCGCGTCTCGGAAGTCGCTCCGCGCGATCTGCCGCCGCCGGTGAGAGACGTCGGATTGGTCATGAGCCATCGCAAGCACATGGAAGCCTTCCGGGAGCGCGGGAAACGCGAGGGCTGCACGACCTGCCATTCGGGAGTCGTGCACGAGGCGCCGATCAAGGGCTATCCC
>CAYNLM010000113.1:0-13177 GCA_964398045.1 uncultured Nitrospira sp.
ATCGGCTGCATCAGCGTGAGTTGAACAACACCCGACTCAGTGGCCTTGATGGCCGGCAGCCTCGCCTCACAGTCCCGAAAGGTTGCGCTCAGCCCCGGCGGCCTGCCCGGCGAACGGGGGAACAGTTCATACCAGGCCTCGCAACGGGCCAGTTCACGATCCACCACCACTTCCAATTCATGGTCGTAGAGGGCCCAGGCCCGACGCTCCTGATACTGCTCCATGAGCGCCTTCAGATCGGAATTCAAGGCCACCGCCAATTGGGCGGTCACCGGATCGCCGGCGCGCCAACGACCCAACCACTCGTTGAACCGGGTCTTGTCTTTTCCCGAGACCCGCTGCGCCGTCGCGTCCACCAGCGCCCGCCCTTCGAGCAGTTCACTGTCGATCCGTTCGCCGGCTTCATGCTTCTTGGTGACGTCGATCCGCCAGGATGCAAACAGATTGACAAAGGCCCCGACGGAATAACGATACCGGGTATTGTGGACCAGATCGAAGTGCCCCACCCACCGATCGTTATCCAGCGGCTCCATCGGCACCTCGCGCCAACCCTCTTCTTTCACGGTGCGATACCGCAGCAGACAGCTGAGCACATCGTGCCCCTCCTTGAAAATGTCGGCCGACACCTCCAGCCGATCTCCGACTTCACGCTTGATCGGCCACCGGCCGCCGTCGATTTCCGGCCGCACCCCTTCGATCACAATCGACAACCAGGATGCCAGCTCTGATTCTGTGCCCACGCTGATTCCTCCGCTCCTTTTCTCTGGACGATCCTCTATTGATGCTCTATACCCATTGTTCTTCGCCGCCAAATCCAGATGCAACCCCTATCAATCAGTAACCCAGTAACCGGCCTCCTCTGCGTGCTGCACAAGAACCATTCGTCATAGACGGCCGAGTACGCGGCGAAGGCCGCTGAGGCGATGACTGCCCCCTTGACCTCCTGCAGTTTGGAATTATTTACAGCCACGTAGAAATTCGGCTGGACCGGAGGGCATCGATGAAGGGCCTTCTATGCGGGACAGCGATCACCGTTGAAGTGGTTCACCGGCCCTTCTCCTCACGGTTTTTCCAGCCTCGCTTTCGCCCAGACCGATGTTCGGAAAACAGGACGGCGCACGAAAGGAGAGCGCAAGTGTGCGCCGTGAACTCATGCAAAGGAGGAACTCAGATGACAATTCAGCGGACAGGTGTGGTGCTCTGCGCAGTCGGCTTGGCGGTCTGCTTGGTCGGCTTCGTCGGAGATACGACGCAATTGAGTGATCCACAGATTGAATCGGCGATCAAAGAACGGCTGGTCGGAGACGGCCGCATCGACGCCAAGAATATCCAGGTGAAGGTGGAGCAGGGAATCGTGACCTTGAGCGGAACCGTTCCCACGCTTGAAGATAAGAGTTTGGCCGAAGCGCTCGTCTCCGGCACCATGGTCGGCATCCATAAATTGAACAACGATATTACGGTCGTACGCCCGGTTCTCCAGGATGCCGCCATCCAAAAAGCCATCGAAGCCGCGCTCCGGTCGGTGCCGGCTCTCACAGAGAGCAAACTCAACAAGATCACCGTGTCGGTCCATGAAGGCGGCGTGGCGCTGAAAGGGACGGTCGAGAAACCTCTTCATCGTCGGCTGGCGAGCAAAGCCGCGCAGTCCGTCCCCGGTATCGCCTCTATCGCCAATCTTCTCAAAGTGGTGGGGACGCCGAGACCCGACCACGAGATCGAAAAAGATGTCCTGGCGTACCTGAAATGGGCGCCGTACGTCGATCTCGATCAGATCGAGTATCAAGTCGACCACGGGGTGGTCAAACTCAAAGGGCCCGTGGATCATCATGCGAGCATCTTTGCGATGGTCAACGACATCGAAAAAATCCGCGGCGTGGTGGACGTGGACGCCTCGCAGGTAACCCCGACGAAGGCTCAGAAGAAAACATGATCGCATCATCGACCGTGGAGTACCGAGCACCGCATCCGACTTCAACATCGCACAACCCTATGCAGAGGGCCGGTGCGCACATGTCGGAGGGGGAGGGAACGCCGTGAGAACTTCTTCGAGCGGCCTCATGAGACAGATCGGTTCCTCGGCCGCCCAAGGCAGCAAGGCGGTGGCGAAGCGCCCGGCAGCCGGCTACGAATTCCACCATCCGGCCGTCCTGCGTAACGTGCCGCCTCCGACGGTGGTGTTTCCACGTCCTCTTCGATGGTGGTCGCTCGATCGGCCGAGCCGCGTGGCGGCAGTCATGCGGCTCCGCGACCAGCTGCAGGAAGCTATCGTGCGGCTGGGCAACCAGGGGGCGGCGCCGACGTTCATGCTGAACATCGGTTTAGTCGCCGCACTGCCGCGGACGGAGGTCTTTTCTTTGACGATGGTCGGCCTCGTCGCGCTCGCCTTCATCGTCGCGGCGTGGCGGTCGTTCCGAGAAGATCGGTTACGTGCAAGGCAACACACTTTTCCCCACGTCCGCCTGCCCGATGAAGGGAGACAGCGCGAGATAGACGGACTGCTGGGAAGCGGTCATTCTCCTCTCTGAGCCTATGTGCGGCGGCTCAAGATGCGGAGAAACAATGATCAAGAGACGTAGGAGGTGGATCATCATCGGCAATCGTTTACTTTATTTGACCTTGCTGAAGTCGGCTTCGAACTCGCTCATTTTGCCGTCGGGGAAGAACACGATCACTTTGGTCTTGGCCATCGGGTCGAAGCTCTCGTAGGCAAAGCGGGCGGTGAAACGGGAACGATAGCCTGGGCCGTTGCCACCCTCGTTCTTGCGGCCTCGCTCGGCGGGGCTGACATCGATCGGCTTGATGGTCTTGTTTCCCTGCTGAAACGCGATCTGCGCGCCCTCGGCAAAATACTCGTCGTCGCCGCAGAGTTGGACTTCCATTTCCATGTTCGGCATGTCCACCACTTTCCTGATGAACTCATCAGGCATCCGAACTTCTTTTTTCTGCTTCTTCGACTCCGCCGCCTCCTGCCGGCCGAACGCTTCCAAGCGATAGCGTTTCGTGCGGAGGACGGCGCTGGTGCCACAGGGATCTTTTTCAGGATCAGCTCCCACGCGAGTGACCATCGATGCTTGCTGGAGCACCTTCTTTACATCCTCGGGCGTATTGGCTTTTTCCATCGGCGCGCGCCCCGCCTCCAGCGCTTTCTGGGCCTCGTCGGCGGACAACTTCACGTCAATCGCCCAAGCCGAGGCGCTACCCATCGCAAGAATTCCCACCAGGCCGGCCAGTCCCCATCTTCCCCTCTTCACCCCAGCTGCCATGACAACCTCCTGAAAAAAGCGAATGAATTGAGCGCATTGTAGGGGAACCCTCCCCCTTTTGGCAATTAGCTCGAGAAGCGACTCCAGTTCGGATAGGGCTTCCGTCGATAAAGATCTTCGACATCTTGCGACACGGGATAGCCCACCGAGCGCAGGAGGTCGGCGACGCAGTTCAATGGCAACCCCACGACGGTCGTGAAATCCCCCTCGACGCGCTCGATCAAGTCTCCTCCCGCACCCTGAATCGAATAGGCTCCGGCCTTGCCCAACGATTCGCTTGTCTGAAGGTAGCGCTCAATCGCCGGCCGGCTGTCCTGTTTCATGACCACGACGGCGCTCAGGACCTCGACCCGTTCCACGTCCCCCGCGCGGCGACAGAGCGCCACAGCGGTATGCACATGATGAGCGCGGCCGGCCAAGCGGCTGAGCATCGCTCTCGCTTCATCAAGGTCCGCCGGTTTCCCCAGGCATGTGCCGTCGATTTCAATCACCGTGTCGCTGCCGAGCACCAGATCGTCCGGGCGCAGCTCCGCCACCGATCGTGCTTTCTCAACCGCGAAACGCGCGACCTGTTCGCGTGGAGAGAGGCCGGCGATCGGATGTTCCTCAAACATGGGCGGGCACACGTCAAACGGCACGCCTAATAGCGCGAGGAGTTCCCGGCGGCGGGGCGAGGTCGACGCCAGCACTAGCTGCATCGCGAGGCCGGCATGCTCGCATCGTCGAACGGCTCGGCCGTCTCCGGCTCGATGATGCGCTGGGAGCGATACGCGGTGATGACCGCTTCCAGTTCTTCGACGGACGACACGCGAAACATTCGTGCGCGAAGCGCAGCGGCATGGGGGAAGGCCTTGCAGTACCATCCCAGGTGTTTGCGCATGCGGTGGAATTGGCCCTGGCCGCAGAGCGCCTGAAAGTGTCGGGCGTGGTCGAGCACGATGCCGAACCGCTGCTCAAGTGAAATCGACTCCTCGTTGGGCAGACTCCTGTCCCCATTACAGTGTTCAAATGCGAGCGTCCGGGCTTGCTCCTTTTCCTGAAAAAACCACGGAGCACCGAGCACGCCCCGCCCGACCAACACGCCATCCACGCCGGTTTCGCGAACGCGTCGGACGACTTCCCCAAGAGTATGGACGTCACCGTTGCCGAGCAAGAGCGTACCGGTTCCCTTGGCCAGCGCGACTGCCCGACCGATGGCGGCCCAGTCGGCGGTTCCACGATACATTTGCTGAAGCGTCCTGCCGTGCAAGGAGATCGCCGCCGGCCGTTCTTGCAACAAATGTTCGACCCAGGATTCCACCGCGACGGTATCGTAGCCCAATCTTGTTTTGATGGAGAGCGGGAGTCGGCGCCGCACAGGAGGAGCGGCAGATCCACGCTGGGCATTGAGTCGTTGAAAGGCCGCGATGCGCGCCGGCTTGAACCCCACCTGTTCCAGCGTTTGCCCGTCCGCCCAGTCGTCCATGCCGCGTCTGGTCGCCTGTATGATGGCATGGGCCAAGTCGGGGGTCTTGATGAGGGCGGCTCCCGACCCGGACGATGCGACGTTCTTCGATGGACAACCCATGTTGATGTCCACCCCGTCGAAGCCCAACTCACAGACTGCATGGGCCGCTTGATAGAAGAGGTCGGGGTCCTTGCCATAGAGCTGCGCGATCATCGGACGTTCCATCTCGCTATACACGAGCGTCTCCAGAAGAATCTCAGGCCCGCGGCAGACATCGTGAACATGGGTGAACTCCGTGAAGCTCACATCCGGCTTGCCCTGTCGGGCAATGATGAATCGAAAGCTGGCGTCGGTGACGCCATCCATGGGGGAGAGCCCGATGACGGGACGCGGCACAGTTGACCAGAAATTCATGCTCGCTCGCTTGCCGCAGCAACGGCCGGTTCATTCGCTTGACTGTAAGCCTGGCGGAGTTCCTCCGCCTCTTGCCCGGCAATCGCCTCCAACTCCGGCGCCGCTTCGTGGACGAATTCCACAAAGCGCTCGATCTTCAGCAAAAAGAAATCATAGGCGTGAGCCAACGGCCGCGGTTCACGAAACCAGAAGGTGACGAAGGCCGACAGACAAACGCCTCGCTCTCCCAACCGGCGGGTGGATTCCGGAAACATGGCTTCAAGATCGCCACCCCAATGGAGAATCTCGCAGGGGAGGTAGAGGGTACGATAGGTCTGCAATTCATCGACACAAGCTGAGCTGCCCGTCCATTCAGGCCCTTCCGGCTCTGCCCTGCCTGCCGCCACCAGCGCGTACCGTTCATACGCACGTCCGACTTCCTGCCTGATTTCCGCTGACAGCCTGCCTTTCATAGGTGCCGCATCGGCAGTTGCCGCAGCGCTGTCCGTCCTGGGCACGGAGAACACCCCCGCATAACTCTCGGAGAAGCGGTCAAATTCCTCCACGATCAGTTCCATCGGTTTCGTATCCACCTCCAACGCCAGGCCTTTCAGCCCGATGAGGGACGGATGACCCAAGACCTGGTCCAGCATCTCAAACAAGACCGGCGGAATAGGCGCCGCATGAGCATCGATCCAAGGCGGCAACCGATTCGCCGCCGCGCTCTCTACCAATCGAAAAGGACCGGCCCGGCTCGCTTCATGAACCGCTAACCCTGCGACGTGAATCTCAACCACGCGTTCGAGAGGAAACTCGTCAAGAAACTCTTCGACAAACTGCGCCAGCGAAGACCTTCGCCACGCTCCGCTATACCGATAGACCGTCCACAGATGCCCGATGTCCAGCACAAGCCCACAGGGCGCCCCTTCCGTCACAAGGCGGAAAAAGGTTGGAATCGAGAGGGCACCTGTTACAAAGTACGTGAGGGGCGGCAGTTCGAGCAATACCAACGGAGACTCCCCGCTTGCCAGGCGACAGTGGCGATCCAGGAAATCTTGAACAAAGCACGTATTGACCGCCACGACCTTCGCGCTGGATTCTGTGTACAGTGGAGGAAGGTACGTCCCGAAGGAATAGCCGGCGATATGCTTCGTGGCGCATTCATGGTTCAACCAGGCGCTCTGCAAGATCTCCAAGTGTCCGGCGACTTCCCGCACGTCGTCCCTGAACACGTGGTCGTCAAGAGCCTCGGGTTGAGTCACCCACAACCCCTCGCCATGATAGGTGAGCAAACCGCCGCCCGCTTGTTTTCGGACCGCCGCGAGAGCGGTAGGCGTCGCGCGAAAGACTTCCAGGTAGGCCGGCTGGACTTGACGCTCCTGCAGCACTCCGAGCAAGCTACGCAGGTCTGGTGAATAGACGTCGACGGAAAGGCCCAATCCATGGGTCCGAACACGTTCAAGACGACGAACAAATTCCGCATGGATTGCTGTATGAGTGACCACATCTATGCCTTCAACGACGACAACATTCCGTTCGTAGTGTATGCGCGGAAAACCTTGAATGACAAGGCTTTCCAGAAATCATGGGCCTCGAAGATCGTCTGCTATACTTGCCATACATCGCGGCGGTCAGGAGTTCTCATCTCCGCTCGAAAGGACCCGGCCGACCGATGCTGAACAGGGAAGAGCAACGTCCACAGGCCTCCAATCAAATCACAGTGGTCGCACACATGATGACACCAGGTGTTGTGCAAATTCCCGGTGACGTATCGGTCACCGAAGCCGCGTCTCTCCTGGAACGCGAGCAGATGCCCTGTTTATTGATCAAGGATACCGAGTCTCGCTTCGGACTCATGACCCCGGCCGACATCGTCAAGAAAGTGGTCGCCCAAGGTCTGGAACCGGATGAGATCGAGGTCCGCGCCATCATGACACGACCGGTCCAATTTATCGAATATGACCGGGCGGCGGAAGAGGCCTCGACCCTCATGATGTCGACCGGAACACCGATTTTGATCGTGACGAAGCAGGACCAACCGGTCGGGGTGCTGACCGCCAGGGACTTGGTGCTCTCCCCCAAGCGGTGCATGACTAGGGTGCGGGCGACCATCAGCGTGATAGACGGAGACGGCCCAGGCGCACCGCATCAAGCCGTGATCATCCAGCTCAGCCATGTGGGGGCCCTGGTGGAATCTCCCGTGCTGCTGCTGCCCGGGACAAAAGTCATACTAAGCTTTTCACTCTCCGAACTCACGAGCCCCCTGTCGATCCAAGGGACGATTCTCAATGATTATGAGCACGCTCAACGCGCCGATACCACGCAGGCCTCCTCGCCGCCCGGCGTGGATGTTCAGTTTACCTCGCTCTCACCCGCGGATCAGTCCAGGATCAAAGCCTGGGTGCTTCAGAACTCGCCCAAATCCTCCGATCTCTCCTGAGTCGTCACAGGGCAATCAGATCTTCTTTGACCCACGGCCGATCCATTGGTAAGATTTTCACCTCATCCTATGATTCTTTCTTTTAGCTGAAGGACGGCGGTATGAACTCACCTATGAAATCCCAGCAGACCCGGCTTCGGCCTTCTTTATCGAAGGACGAGATGCTCCAGCAGGTCGGTTCGTTGCTCGACAGTCCGGAAGATGACCTGCACGCCGCCCTGACGAAAGAACTGCTGGCGGGACTCCTCAAACTGCATGACGCGCATCTCGATTTGCTGGATCTAAAGATCGTCAATCGCGCCGTCAAGGAACTGCGCCACGCCTTCGGTGTCTTCCGGGGCTATCGCGACCGACCCAAGGTCAGCATCTTCGGATCAGCCAGAACACCGTCCGATGACCCGAACTATCAGTTGGCCTACCAGTTCGCACAAGCGGTCGTCCAGAAAGGCTTCATGGTCATCACGGGGGGCGCGGACGGCATTATGCGGGCCTGCCAGGAAGGCGCTGGACGCGAGAACAGCTTTGGCGTAAACATCATGCTGCCCTTTGAGCAGGGGCCCAATGCCACGATTGCCGACGATCCCAAGTTGATCACGTTCAAATATTTTTTCACCCGCAAGCTCATGTTCCAGAAGGAAGCGAACGCAATCGCGCTGTTCCCCGGCGGCTTCGGTACCCATGACGAGGGGTTCGAGGTCATCACCCTGGCCCAAACCGGCAAGAGCGATCCGCAACCGATCGTCTGCCTGCAGGCGCCGGGCTGCGATTATTGGGACGATTGTGCGGCCTTCATCACGAAACAGCTCCTCAAGCGGAAGTTGATCAGCGAAGAGGATCTGAGTCTCTTCACCATCATGAGCTCCGCCGATGCGGCCGTCGAAGAAATCCTCCGGTTCTATCGCCGGTATCACTCCATCCGATTCGTGGGCCGGCAAATGGCCTTGCGGATGAAAACGACGATCTCGGCTGAACAACTCGAACAGATTCAGCAAGGATTCAGCGATCTCCTCACCGAAGGCCGGTTTGAACTGCGCGGCGCCCTGGAAGAAGAGCTGGATGAACCGGCACTGAAAGATTTGCCGCGACTGGTCTTTAGCTTCAATCGGCGCAGCGCCAGCCGACTCAGGCAACTGATCAACCACCTCAACGCGCTGTAGGTCCGCGCCGGATGCCGCACAAGGGACTTCGCGGCCGGCATCTCTCGATCGCGTCGCTTCGAGAAACATCTCTTTAGTCCTCGCCGGGGCCCGTGGTATTCTTCCATCCACTATGAAGAATGATTCTCTGCAGGCGCGGCGGGTCCACGACTCGCCGAATATCGTGCTCTATCACGCCGAGTGTTCCGACGGGTTTGGCGCAGCCTGGGCCATTTGGAAACAGTTCCCCCACGCGCGCTTTATCCCGGTGAAGCACGGCCATCCTCCTCCACCGGATTTGCATGGTCAACGTGTCGTGATCGTGGACTTCAGCTATGCGCGGCCGGTTCTGGAGACCATGGCCGCCGAAACGAAAGAGTTGCTCGTCCTGGATCATCACATCACCGCCGAGAAAGCCTTGGACGGACTCCCCTATGCCTATTTCGATCAGAAAAAATCGGGAGCCGTCCTCGCCTGGGAATGGGCCCACGGCGATACGGCTCCTTGGTTATTGCAGTACATTCAAGATAAGGATTTATGGAACTGGGCGTTGCCTGGAAGCCGTGAAATCAACGCCGCCCTCGCCTCATACCCGTTTGATTTCAATCTCTGGAATCAGTTTTCCCAGACAACGCTGGAGCAGGAAGGGCGGGCCATCCTGCGCTATGAGCAGGAGTTGGTCGGCAAACTCGCCGCCGAGGCGGTCATGGTCGAATTTCAAGGGACCGTGGTGCCTTCCGTTCACAGTGCGATCCTCACGAGCCAGATCGGCGAACGGCTCTCGCCGCATCATCCCTTCTGCATCATTTGGCATGACCGCGATGGACGCCGATTTTTCAGCATGCGCTCTCGTGAAGACGGGACGGACGTCGGGACGATCGCGGCCTCATTCGGCGGAGGAGGCCACACCCACGCCGCCGGCTTTTCGGTCCCCTTGGCGGCGGATGGAACGCTTCCCAACAATCCTTCCCTCCCGCGGCCCGTCACCGACCGTCGCCGGGCTCCCTAATTGGAGCCAACGTGATTCCTCTCCACGACGATAATCCCACCGAACGCACTCCCTTCGTCACCCTACTGATCATAGCCGTCTGTGTAGTGGTGTTCCTCTATCAGGCGAGTCTGCCTCCCCGAACCGGCGAAGCGTTTGTCTTTCAGTATGGCGCCATCCCGTCTTTGGTGTTCGGGCATGCGCAATTACCCGATGACATCGTGGCCATCCCCGCCGCCATGACGCTGTTTACCAGCATGTTTCTACATGGAGGCTGGATGCATTTAATCGGCAACATGCTGTATCTGTGGGTCTTCGGGAACAACATTGAGGACGTGATGGGCCACGCCCGGTTCGTCGTATTTTATCTGCTGTGCGGCATCGTGGCCGCCCTGAGCCACGCGGTCACAGACCCTTCCTCCCAGATCCCCATGGTCGGAGCCAGTGGAGCGATCTCCGCGGTGCTGGGGGCCTATCTCTTATTGTTCCCCCGGGCGCACGTGCTCGTGTTGATTCCCGGCATCGGCATGACCCGCGTGGCGGCCGGATTCGTGCTGGGCATGTGGTTTGTCACGCAACTGATCAGCGGAGGCATGACCATGGGCGCCCAGGGCGGGGGGGTCGCCTTCTTCGCGCACATTGGAGGATTCGTCGCGGGGATGGCCCTGATCGCGTTCTTCAAACGGCCCGACGTGCCGTTTTTCTCGCCGGGCCATTCACGGCGGTGGGATAGATGACGGCGATCGTGGCAATCTGCTCAGGCCGCATCCAGCATTTCACGCACTTTCTCAACTAATCCGCTCCGGCGATAGGGCTGTTGCAGCACACATTTTCGGTTGATCCGGTGGTGCTGGATCGTGTCGTCGTCATAACCGGACACGAACAGCGCTTTCATCATCGGATGCCGGCTCAGAAGACGGCGCGCCAGTTCGCGCCCGCCCATGTCCGGCATCAGCAGCGGGCTGACGGCCAAGTGGACCGATCCCTTGTATTGCTGCGTCAGCATCAGCGCCTCGGTCGACGAGGCCGCTTCCAACACGTGATACTGATGCCGTGCCAGCGCGGACAGAGCCAGTTTCCGATCGATCTCATTCTGTTCAATCAGCAAGATCGTTTCATCGCCCCTCGCCAACAGGCCCTTCGCGACCGGCTCTTCGCGAACTCCCTGCCCGGCGAGGCCGGGAAAGAACACCCGCACGATAGTGCCTTGGCCAGGCCGGCTCTCGACTTCCACCGTTCCTCCGTTGTGTTTCACAATGCCATAGACGGCCGTCAGGCCTAGTCCGATATTGGTCTCCTTCGTCGAAAAAAACGGTTCGAACATCCGCGCCTGCGTATCCACATTCATCCCCGTCCCCGTATCGCGGATGGTGATCAGGACCTGGGACGAGCCCCGGCTGCCTGCCCTGATGTCTCCGGTCGAAGCCGACACCTCGATCGCCAGCTTCCCTCCGGTCGGCATGGCGTCGCGGGCATTGACGACGAGTTGCAACAAGACTTTTTCGAGCCCCTCGCGGTCGACTTCCACATAGGCCGGCGCATCACCGGTCAACAGTTGCAGGTCGATTCCGACGGGCAACAGACTCTTGATCGTGGCCTGCAGTTCAACCAGAACGCTTCCTACCGAGAGGACTTGCCGTACGGGGGCCCGGTCCAGATTCAGCGCAATGAGCTCCGCCGTCAGGGTCGCCGCTTTTTCTCCCGTTTTGAAGATGTCATCGACGGAGGCGCGCAAGGGGTCCTCCGGCTTCATGCGGGACAACAACAGACCGGTGTGCTTCCCGATCACCGAAAAGAGCGCGCCGAATTCGCCGGCGATGCCGGCGGCGATCCGTCCGACCGCTTCCATTTTCTGCGCGTCGCGCAATTGACGTTCCAGTCCTTGTCTCATCGCGAGGCCTTCGCGCAAATTCTCATGGGCTTTCGCCAGATCTTCTTTCAGCGCCGCAATGCGCGTTTCCAGCTGCGCTTTCGCCGAAACGAGCTGATCCTCGGTTTTTTTCAGCACCTCGACATCCTGCTGCAGCTTCGACTTCTGGGCTCGCTCCACGGTGATGGTCTCGAGCGCCAAACCGTAGAACACCGCCATCACCATCAACACGGGCACGCCCAAGAGATGGCCGACCGACAGCGTGCCGCTTTGTACGACGCCCTCGTACAGAACCGCCGCATAGCCGAGACTCAACAGGAGCGACAGACCCCACAGATGACTTAGCCGCCTGACGGAAGCCGCGACCAGCATCAGCGCGAAATAGGCTATATACAGATCAGGGCGGGCGTTCCCGGAGCAATAGATGACGGCCGTGACCAACAGTGTGTCGATCACCACGAGCCCCGCGCTGAACCGCGTCGTTTCCAGAACGACTTTGGGGAGCAGCGTAATCACCGAGATCAGGAGCCACAGGACGATGACCAGCCCCTGGCTCGTAACCCGGCTCATGATGAATTCCGTTCCGAAAAGCAATTCGTAGGACAAAATAATGCTGACGAGACTTTGGAGCAGCAGACAGCGAGAACGAGGATTCATCAGCGCTCGATACAGACGGCCGGATGATTCGCCCGATGCGATGTGGTCCGAATTGAACATGGAGATCACCGGCACCCTTCTATGTGTAAGAACGGCTAAGGAGGAGTTGAGCAAGTTCCATACCTTCTGGAAGATTCAAAAGCAGGCCCTTTGCCCGGACATTCTTTTGCCCGGCGCCGGCGACGAACATAGAGAACCCTGCAGACGATAACAAAAAGGAACGGCCGCTCGCTTGGGTCCTTTGGTAACTTCGGGGGAAGGGAAAGAAAATAGCGGAGGCTGGGACTAGGACAGGTTCTTGATGAACTGCGCCGCTCGTTCCACAGCCGCCTCTCGGCGGTCGGCGAGAAACGTGACATGGCCCATTTTTCGGCCTGCGCGGATGACACGCTTTCCATAGAGATGGAGCACGGCCCCTGGGACGGAAAGCAGATCGGAGTATGCAGTGCCGGCCGTCAGCGACCGAACCTCTTCACCAATCAGGTTCACCATCGCGGCCGGACTGAGCAAGCGCACTTCTCCGGGGGGCAATCCACAGACGACCCGCACCTGTTGCTCGAACTGCGACACGCTGCAGGCATCCAACGTATAGTGGCCGGAATTGTGAGGACGGGGTGCGATTTCATTGACGAGCAACTCTCCCCCCGGTTTTTGAAACAGCTCGACGCAAAAGACGCCGACGCCATTGAGTGCTGTCACCGCTCGGCCTGCGAGATCAGCCGCCCTGCGTGCCTCCGCATCCGGAATAGCAGCAGGCACCAGCGTGAGGCGCAAGATGCCATGCTCGTGTCGATTCTCCGCGACCGGGTATGTCCGGCACTCCCCCGTTTTGGCCCGGACGACGAGCACGGACAGTTCCCGCTCAAAGTTCACCAGCGTTTCAAGTATCCATCTCACGCCGGACTGTGTGCCGGTCCGTAATGCACGCTCGACCTCGACCATATCGGACGCCTGACGAATGACCCACTGCCCTTTTCCATCGT
>CAYNLM010000114.1:0-13056 GCA_964398045.1 uncultured Nitrospira sp.
CCGCGAATGCGATCCGTGGATGCTCGCCGATCACGCTCCAAGGCGACAAACGCTGCGTCACCGCCATGAACCAACTGAAGACGGCCAGCAGGCCGAAACCCCACGCGACGCTGACAATGATCGACTGCTCTAGCGGCAACACCAGAACCGGCACGGCGAACGAGGCGGCGCTGAGGAATTTGACGGCGAAGGTAACCGCGGTGGACTCCCACACATGCGCGGCGCCGCGACGGTTGGCTTCTTCCGTGATGTGGATGCCGAGCGCATCCGACAAGGCATCGGCCACGGCGATGGTCAGAATACCGCCCAGCACCACCGCCCGCGAATGGGTGCCTGCATGGAGCCCCACCAGCAACCCGAGCGTCGTGATCACGCCCGACGTCAGGCCGAAACTCAGACCGGTCTTGAACGAGGCTCTCATCGGCGCTGTTCGAGCACGTAGCCGACGTCCACGGTCGGCGCGACGATGGCGAGGTGGCGAATCTTCTTCGGCATGGAGGCCTCGCAGGCTCAGTGCTTATCGAGGATCGTTTTCAGTTCAGGACCCGTGATCACTTCCCGCTCAAGCAGCAGTTTGGCGCCCTCGATCAGCGCGGGCTGCTTCTCTTTCAGCAGCTCTTTCACGCGATCGTATTGCTCGTCGATGATCCGCCGGACTTCGCAATCGATTTCGCGCGCGGTTTCTTCCGAATAGTCGCCCTTCTCGTGAGGAAGCCCTTGCACCTGCATGAGCTGGGGTTGCCGTTCCTGTTCCAGCGTAATCGTGCCCAGCTTCTCGCTCATGCCGTAGGCCTTCACCATGCTCTTGGCGATGTCGGTGGCCTTCAGCAGATCGTTCTGGGCGCCGGTGGAGGCTTCGCCGAAGATCAATTCTTCGGCGATCCGTCCTCCCAGCAAGACCGCAATCTTGTTTTCCAATTCCGATTGGGCCATCAAAAAGCGATCCTCGGTCGGCAGTTGCAGCGTGTAGCCCAAGGCGGAAATGCCGCGCGGGATGATCGAAATTTTCTGCACCGCATCCGCGCCCGGGATGGACAGCGCCATGATGGCATGGCCGGTTTCATGATAGGCGACCCGTTCTTTCTCCATTTTGTTCAGGACACGATTTTTCTTTTCCAACCCTGCGATCACCCGTTCGACCGCTTCCTGCAGTTCCGACGACCCCACCTGCTCCTTGCCGCGGCGCACCGCGAGCAACGCCGCTTCATTGACGACGTTCGCCAAGTCCGCGCCGGAAAAACCGGGCGTCATCCCCGCCACGGTTTCCAGATCGGCCTCCGGGGCCAAGGCCACGTTCTTGGCGTGCACCTTCAAAATAGCCAGACGGCCGCCCTTATCAGGCCTGTCCACCAGGACGTGCCGATCGAACCGACCGGCGCGCAGCAGCGCCGGGTCCAAAATCTCAGGCCTGTTGGTCGCCGCCATCAAGATCACTCCGATGCGCGGATCGAACCCGTCCATTTCAACCAGCAACTGGTTCAACGTTTGCTCACGTTCTTCATGCGCCATGGGGCCCATGCCGCGCGCCTTGCCGAGCGCGTCGAGCTCGTCGATAAAAATGATGCAGGGCGCCTTGCCCTTGGCCTGCTCGAACAGATCGCGGACCCGCGCGGCCCCGACGCCGACGAACATCTCCACGAATTCAGACCCGCTGATGCTGAAGAAGGGCACGTCCGCTTCACCGGCGACGGCGCGCGCCAGAAGGGTCTTGCCGGTTCCCGGCGGGCCGACCAGGAGAATGCCTTTCGGAATCTTTCCGCCCAGCTTCGTGAACTTGTCCGGTGTCTTGAGGAATTCGATCACCTCGCGGAGCTCGTCCTTCGCTTCGTCCACTCCCGCCACATCGGCAAACGTGACCTTGATGTCTTTCTCCATGTAGATCTTGGCCTTGGACTGGCCGACGCGCATGAAGCCGCCTTGGGCTTGGCCCAAGCGCTGGATGAAAAAAAACCAAATGCCGACGAAAACCAGCGCCGGGACGACCCAGGACAGGATATCGCGCCAAAAAGTCGTCTCAATGACGCCGGTGAATTTGACGCCGTGCTGATTGAGATCCCGCACGAGTTCCGGGTCTTCGACACGGACGGTCGTGAACAGCTTCGAGTCTTTTTCTCCCTCTTTGGGCTTGAGTTTTCCGGTCAACGTCTGACTGCTGACCGACACCTCCTCAACTTGTCCGGCCGATACCAGCGTTTTGAATTCGCTGTACGGCAACTCTTCGATTTTTTGCACGGCGAGCAGGAAGTCGTGGACCAGAATCACGGCCCAGATGGCGAGAAAGACGTACCAGATGGAAAAAGAAATTTTCTTATTCACCGGCATCCTCCCACAGTTGTTGCTTCATGTTACCGACCGGTCGGTGAGAAATCGAGCCGTCTTCCGCCAAGGCAACCGGCTAGCCCGCATTATTCATGACGCCTGGGGACTGACACCCTTCCCCGCGTCTGCGCGTGGTGTCTGTCCCCTTCCGAACCGCAGGCACCTTCCAGGACGACGGAGCCTGTCCCCAAGTGCGTTGAGGTCACGAGCAGCAAGCCCACCCGCTTGGGCGCTGTGAAACATGCGGCCAAGCTGTCGCAGCGGCGAATCCGCGATTGGAGTAGAAACGTTCATGAATCATGCGGGCTAGAACATAAAATACAAGCCGGCGCCGACCGATTCGATTTTCTGCGCAAAGAACTGCCCGTAGGGATTGAAGCCATGATAGTAATTGACCATGATGCGGAATCGTCTGAGCGATCCGGGCCTTGACCATTCGAGGCCGCCGACCACATTCGTGTTGACGATCCACCGCAGTTCTTCCAGGGATTTGAAGTCCGCCGCCAAGACCGGCGTCATGATGAGCTGGTCGAAGAAGGACCCCAAAATTCTTGAACGGCTCGCAGGCCCCCGCGCTTCGAAGCCCCATTGAACCCGATTGCGATCCAGCGGGATCGGCTCGCGATGGAGCAAGTAGCCTCCCCCCGCATAGAATCGCGCCCATCGGTAGTCGTACGAGACAATGGCTTCCATCTCTTCGTAACTGAAATTCAGCCGGTTGAACCCCGGACGCCCGAGCAAAAATTCATCGCCGAGGTGGCTGCTTTGGTGAAAATAGCGGACCCTCGTCGACCAGTTGCCGGACCGCCACGTCACGGGAATCCCGGCGATGAAATCCGTATTGATGAGCTCGGTGGAGTTCGCATCCATGTTGAACTGCGAGAAGACCCCCGTGAGAAAGCTCACCTGCCATCCGTTGCACCCATCGCGCTTCGTGTAAAACCCGAAGTTCTCGCCCAGCGCCACCGACCCGATATTGGCCGCCGTGCGGTCGGTTCGCGAGCGGGCAAACTGCCAGGTTGCAAAAAATTGCGGCTGTTTGGGATCCGCCAGCAACGGTCGGAAGACGTCGTCGGCCGGGAAGGCGTCACTGGTAGCCCCCTCAGCCTCGCGCTCGTACCGGCAGTCGATCGGCGGCGGCCTTTTTCCCTGTCCGTCTTCGGCACAGACATGCCGTGGCACCAGACACGCCAGCACGGCCACCGCCACGCCCAATAGCTTGACTCGCGCCGGGGAATACATAGGCACGATAGACTACGGCCCTTCCCTAGACGCTTTCAAGATCAGCACCCATCTCAATCCCTTCGGCGCAGGTTCGCGCTGATCACCGGCAGACTTCCCGGCTCACACAGCCGCGCATCCAGGAGGCGGCCTGATCGAGCAACTTGCTCACCGCCCGTCCGGCCGCGACCACTCCGCCGTAGGGATCGTCGCTGGGAGCCGGCTCGACGACTTCGAAGCGGCGGGTAGCGATGACGCGCCCCTCACGCAGCGCAATCAGTTGCAAGCGCAAGGCGAGGCGGACATGACTCGGCTGCTGCAGAAACTCCTGCTGGAGCACCAGCCCATCGGCATCGAGCCGATAGTCTCCGTGGACCGCGCTCGGCATCGGCGCCACCGCCTGCCAGACGCCGCTCCGTTCCAGACTCTGGATCAACAGCGGCATGATCATCCGCGCCGGGACGTCCGCCCATTGATTGGTCGCGTAGTAACTCACTTCATGGGCCCGCGTGACATACACCATGTGCGGCGTCTCGAATCCCGGCTCAGCCTGCAGGGGGCTGAGCAGCAACACGCCGCGAGTTGCCTGATTCGCATCGGCCGGCTGGCTATCCCACATCCCCGGCTGCGCTCCCAAGAGATAGGTATGGACCGGTTCCTGGGAACGTGGAACCAGGCACCCCGTCACGAGCGCCGCCAGCGCACAGATCAGCCCAATGTTCATGAACCGGCTCGCCATGGTCTCCTCTCTCTGCTCACCATCTACTCACCGGGCCCTTTGGGCCGGGGCGCCCGCCCAAGCACCAAGGCGTTCGGGTCCCGTTCAAGGTCCCGGGCCACGCGGTTCAAGGTCGCCGTCAGTTGCCGCAGTTCCGACACGAGCAGGCCCGTCTCGGCCAGCGTCTCGCGCGAGAACCGTTCGACGTTCGGCTTCGCCTCCTCCACCGTCGCTCCTATGCTCTTGCCGGTTCGGGCCAGCTCCTCGGTCAGCACACGCATGGCTTCTGCGCTCCGGTTCGCTCGTTCCAGGAGACCGGGCATCTGCTCGTTCATGCGCGTCGTCAGCCGGGCCAGATTCTCGGCGGTGCGCGCGGCCTGTATCACCCCTTGATCTACGACGTGACTGCGCTCAGCCAGGGTCCTGGATAAGGCAGACAGGTCTTTCAGAATCTGTCTCAACGCGGCGCGATTCTCCTCATCGATCACCGCGCGGGCATCCTGCGCCAGTGCATCGACGCTCACGAGCGCGCTCGACAGAGTCCGAGTATCCAACAGGCGCGATACCGCACTGTCGAGCCGAGCCAACAACGAGGGCGCCGTTTGGATCACCGGATATTCCTGCCCGAGCTTGGCCGTCAGCGGAGGAGAGTCCCGCGTCCCGCCGGTCAAATCGATGATGGCGAAGCCGGTCAGCCCCTGCACGTGCAACACCGCGATCGTGTCTTCCTTGATCGGCGTGCCGCGCACAATGTCCAATGTCAGCCGCACCTCTTCCGGATTGTCCGGATTAAGCCGGATGTCGGCGACCGAGCCGACTTCGACGCCCCGGTACTTCACCGGTGAGTTGACGCTCAGCCCTGCCACCGACTCCTGCATGAAGGCATGGTACCGTTCATAGGCTCCAGTATAGTCTCCTTTGCCCAACCAGACGACGACGGTGAGGAGGACCACGCCCAAGACCAAGACAAATATGCCGACCAACAGATAATTGACTTTTGGTTCCATTCCTGTCTCCTCTCAAGCGTTGCACGTCGGTCGTCACTCGTCATTCGTCAATCGTGACGGGCCTTCCGTTTGACGGATGGCGCTTGACGGTTGACGTTCAACGCCTCACGCTTCACGCTTCACGCTTCACGCTTTGCTCCCTGGCCGCCCTCCCCCTGGGCCCATGAAAGTACTCGCGAATCAGCGGCTGCGCCGACTGCGACAGCTCCTGCATCGTTCCTATCCCCAACACCGTGCCGTTCCCCAGGACGGCGACCCGGTCCGCGATGCGCCAGAGAGAATCGAGGTCGTGCGTCACCATGACAATGGTCGGCCGGAGCAGCGCTCGCAGTTCGGTAATCAACTCGTCGAACGCGGCGGCGCTGATCGGATCCAGGCCCGACGTCGGCTCATCCAAAAACAACAGATCCGGATCCAGCGCGATCGCCCGCGCCAGCGATGCCCGTTTCCGCATCCCGCCGCTCAGCTCATTGGGGTACTTTCCGGCGCTCGACAGCGGAAGACCCGTCAACGAAATTTTGAAGAGGGCGACCTCCCGGATGAAGCCCGGACTAAGATCCGTATGTTCGCGCAACGGCACCGCCACGTTCTCCAGCACGGTCAGCGAGCTGAACAGAGCCCCGTGCTGGAACAGCACGCCGCAGCGGCCGTGCAGCCGCCGCACTTCTTCCTCGCCGAGACCGGTGCAATCCCGGCCAAAGACCCGGATCTCCCCCGCCGCGGGCTGCAACAGGCCGATAATTTCCCTCAGCAAGGTGGACTTCCCGCTCCCGTTTCCACCCGCGATGCCAAAGACCTCGCCCGGATAGACGGTCAACGAGATATCGTCATGCACTGTGGCGCCGCCGAATCGCGTGGTCACGTGCCGTACCTCGATTAGCGGCGGATCTCCGGGGATTGGGGATTGCAGGGCGGTCATAATTTCCACCAGCTCAGCAGAATCGAGACAAAGGCATCGAACACGATCACGAGAAAGATGCTTTGCACGACGCTCATGGTCGTGTGCCGCCCCACGTCGTCCACGCCTCCCCGGATTTGAAAACCTTGATAGCACCCGACGAGCACGATGATGGCCGCAAAGACCGGTGACTTGCCCACGCCGATGAGGAAATGCCTGAGCGCCACCGCTTCCTCGAAACGCGTGACGAACTCCTGAAAGCCGACATCGAGCTGATTCGCGGCGATCAACATGCCGCCGAACACGCCGACCACATCCGAATAAACCGTGAGCAACGGCAGCGCCACGGCCAAGGCCAGCATTTTGGGCACCACCAACACGCGCAACGGCGACAGCCCCAGCGTGCGAAGCGCATCAAGTTCCTCCGTCACCTTCATCGTTCCGATCTGCGCCGCATAGGCCGAGCCGGACCGGCCCGCAATGAGGATCGCCACCACCAACGGTCCGATCTCCCGCAACAAGGCGATGCCGACGAGATCGACGATGAAAATGTTGGCTCCGACGGTCCGCAATTGCTCCGCCCCCTGGTAGGCGATGACGATGCCCATCAGGAAGGTCAGCAGACCGGTGATCGGCAAGGCTTTGAACCCGTCGATCTCCAGGTTGCCGAACACCGCCTGCCAGCGGATAGATGCCGGAGCCGCCAGCGACCGGACGAGCACCACGGAGCCTTCGCCGAGAAATCCCAACCCTTTCAGCCCCTGCTGCCAGCGGACCCAAGCCCAGACGCCGACTCGCTCAAGCCAACCGCGCGGAGCTTCGGCGCCTGCGGATGCCGCCGCTGAAGCATGAGCCGTCACGACTCTCAGCAGCTCGGCAAACTCGGGCCGCAGTCCCTGCACTTCGGCGCTTCCCTGCTCCTGCAGCCTGGACAGGATCCGGTTCAGCAACACGGCGCCGGCCGTGTCCATCGCCGTGATCTCCTCCACATCCAACACGGCCTGTCCCAGTGGCCAGCGTTGTCTTGCGATCTCCCGCTCCAGCCGCCCCAGCGCCGGCAAGGTCCAGGAGCCGGCACAGCTGACGATGCCGTCTTCCATCACGACGAGGGACGCGGCCGGCTGCCTCCTGACTGTCGCGTTACCCAACTTCACGGCGATCTCCTTAACGCGCCACACGCGTCCCGCGTCATTCAAACTGCCTTCTGAACCGCCATATGCCGAAACCGAATAAGGACCCGCCCAACGCCACCATTGCCGATACCGACGGCCAAAGAATGTCCAAGCCCACCCCTTTCAATTGGATTCCATAACTGATGCTGACGAAGTGATGGAGCGGCGAGAGCAACATGAGCGCACTCAGCCACCCGGGCATCGCTTCCGGCGGCGTCCAGGTGCCGGACAAATTGATCATCGGCGCCACGACGAGGATCGTCATCAAGCTCACTTGCGCCTGATTCGTCGCAAGCGTCGCGGCCACCAGGCCGAGGATCAACGCACCGATGGCCAGGCTGATCCAGACCCAAGTTCGAACCTTTCCACGGCGAGACACAGCGGCAGCCGGCTGCGCGGCTCCCTGATCGCTTGGCCCGGGAGCAATCGGTTTGCGGGAAACAGTCGTCGTGTCTGTGCTCATGCGTGCCCTCTTGGCCCCGTTCGTAATTCCTCGCTCCTACCTAGCAGGATGCTCAAAAAGGCAGCTATTCTCACCCGCCCACCCCGGCGCGCCGAGACGCGCCACTCCGCGAGCAAAGCCGCAGACGACGCAAGAACCGGAGGCGTACCCTTCTCACCCGCCCGACCCCCGAGCCGCCAAGACGGCTCGTTTCCCGGTGCGGTACGTCGCAGGGAGGCACAAGACCGAGAACGCTGCTGGCGGTCCTTTTTCAGCATCCTGTCAGAAAAGCGTTTCGATCTCCCCCTTGGCCCGCGCAAGATTGATCCGCGACGCATTGAACCGAAAGAGGGCTTCGATCAGGTTATCGCGAGCCCGGGCCACGGAGGTTTGCGCGTTGGTGACTTCGATGTTGGTGGCCAAACCCGCGGCGAACCGGTCACGGGCGAACTGCAATTCCTTCAACGCCAGGTCCAGTCCCTTGCGGGCGACCGTGACTTGCTGCGTGGAGGAGTCCAGGGTCAGCAACGCATTCCGTACTTCGAGTGTTACCTGATCCGAGACGTCCTTCATGCGCAGCGACTCCTGGCGGAAGCGGCTGCGGCTTTCCGAGATGCGGCTTTCCCGCTGGCCGCCGTCGAAGATGGGCACGGAGAGCGTCATCCCGATCGTCCTCGTCGTCAAGGCATCTTCCGGCTTTACCCCGATCCATCCGTAATCGCCGTTGAGCGAGAGCGACGGCAGGCGCTCGCTGGTGATGGAACTCAGACTCAAGGAGGCCAGCTTTTCACGCGTCATCTGCGCCTTCAACTCCGTGCGGTTTTCACGGGCGAACGACAGGGCCTCCTCCGGATGTTGCGATGCCACCTCGGTGAATTTGAGCTCATCGGTCAGCAGCAACCGCACGTCGAATGAAATCCCCAAGGCACGGATCAAATTAAGCCGGGCGCTCTCCTGCTCGTTCTGCGACACCAGCAGCCGCTGGCGATTGTTCTCCAGCTGCACTTCTTCCCGCGTCACGTCCAAGCCGGTGGCCACGCCGGCCGCCTTCCGGTCCTGCGCCAACTTGAGCAACTGCTGACTCAGTTCGATGTCGGCCTGGCGCGCCTTCACGGCCTCGTCCCCGCGCAGCGCTTCGACGTACAAGAGTCCGACCGTCGCCATGACATCGCGTTTGGCGACCTCCGCTTCCAACGAGGCCACGTCGACGCCGGTCCTCGCCGCCCGCCACCGCTGAATCAAACTGAGGCTGAAGAGATTCTGCACGAGGGTCGCGCGCGCATCGTAGACTTCGAACGGCTCGGTGACGCTACGGGTCAACCCCAGACCGCTCAGCCGGTCGGCCGGCAGGCCGAAGGCGGCGAGATTGACAGTTTGGTTGCGCCCGTTCATATAGCCGCCGAGATTCGGCAAGAGCGCCCCCCTGCTGGTATCCGCCGCGGCTTGCGCAGCTGCGATGCGCTCTTTCAGCAAGCGCACATTCACATTGTTGTCCACCGCCGCTTGGATCGCGTCGTGAAGACTCAGACGCAACTCCGGAGGGACCGATGGCGGTTCTGCCGCTTGCGCGACAGCCACCGTCCAGAGTACCAGCATAGTCATACCTATGATCCGCCCCTTCATGGTGAGCTCCTTTCCTTCCTGTTGCATCGTGCTGTTACTCCAGGCAATGGTGGGTTCTCGGGATTGAATGTCGAGCCCGGAGCAGACCCGGAGCAATGTTCCGCACTTAAGTGCGACATAAGCCCCCACGTACTCCGCGCATCACCAGGGCTAACAGGGTGGGGGCGCGGCCGCCGAGCGGAGACGCATCAACGCTCCCTGACGATGCCGCGCCGGTAGATGGCGAACGCACCAGGCGCATCACTGCGGATGCGCTCCACGTTTCCAGTGAGCAGCGACTGCATGACCAGCCCCTGGATGGTCCCGATGAAAAGCGTTGCGGCGACGCTGGTATCCAGTTCTGGATCGAGCTCGCCCCGCTTCTTGCCCTTCTCCATAAGTCGAATTATCCGCTCGCTATAGCGCCGAAGCAAGGTCCGCCCCATGCGCTTCGTGGCAGTACTCTCCGATCGCTGCAATTCACCGATCAGCATGCGTGGCACGCCGGGATACTCAACCACGAACTCGATATGCGTCATGAAGACGGCCTCTAAGGCGTCGATTGGCGAGGAGGCGGTTTGCGCGGCCCGATCCACTCGTGCAAGCAACCGTTCCGCCACCCACTCCATGACGGCCTGCACGATCGCGTCTTTGGTTGGGAAGTGCCGAAACAGCGCCCCCTGGGTCAGCCCCATCTGCTTGGCAACGGCGGCCGTGGTGATATCGGTGGGATTGTGGTCTGCCGCTAAGGTGATCAGTGCGTGGACTGTGTCGGCTCGGCGTTGATCCGCTGGAAGAACGCCAGACTATGCGAGTGGTGGGACAGATCCACATTCGGTCCCACACCGTACCGACGGACGTCCTTGCGCCAGAAACGACTACGACCCAGCGAGGGATGGGCCTTCCGGAAGGCGATCATGCGCTGGAAGAAACGAAAGATATCTGCGTTCCGCTCCAGCCGGGCCCAATCGAGCCAGGTGGTCTCGTTATCCTGATTGTAGGAGTTACTATTGCCTCGTTGCTTGTGCATAAATTCATCGAACGTTGGCACCGGGCCCAATGGCCGCTTGTCCCTCGATGGAAGCCCAAGTCGCCATGCCGTTATTCTCCGATCACCGGAAGCGACACTGTAAAGACGGCTCCCTTGCCTGCTTCACTTTCCACCCGCACGTCGCCACCATGGGCCTCGACGATCTCCTTCACGATGGCAAGCCCGAGGCCCGTTCCTGCGAGGCCTTTTTCTCGCGCCCGATCAGCTCGGTAGAACGGCTCAAACAGATGCAGGAGATGCTCGGGCGCTATACCGGGCCCGGAGTCTTTCACGGTAATCCTCGACGTCGACCCGGTCGCCGCCAGCGTGACCGCGATGTCACCTCCTGGCGGCGTATGCCTGAGGGCGTTGTCCAGTACATTGATCAGCACCTGTTTGAGCCGGCCGGCATCCCCGAGCACCCTGGGAACAGGACGGACGGCGAGCGTCAGGGTGATTGCTCTGTCCTGCGCCAGCACGTCAAGATCGCTGACCACCTCGCGGAGGATTGGCTCAAGCGCGAGCGGTTTCATCTCCATCGCTGTACGCTTGCCCGACAACTGCGCCAACGTGAGCAGCGACTGCACCAGGCCTATCAGCCGCTCGACCTCTCCGAGCGCAGTGAGCATGGATTCTTTGTAGTCTTCCGCGGAGCGGGCCCGTTGCAGCGCGACCTCCAGATGTCCTCGGATCGCAGTGAGCGGGGTTTTCAACTCGTGCGCCGCGTCGGCCACAAACCGGCGCTGACTTTCAAAGACCTTGTGGAGCCGGTCGAGCATGCCATTGAAGACGTGAGCCAAGCGCTGGAACTCCACATAAGAGGCATCGACCGGAGCTCTGATGTCCAACGGAGGGCTGCTGATCTGTTCCGCCGTCCCACTCAGGGCTTCCACCGGCAAAAGGGCCTCGCGAGCCAGCCACCCGCTGCTGAGCCAGGCAGCCACAAGCCCAAGGAGGACCACCGCGCCGAGCAACCCGAGCAACATCTGCAGCGATTCCCGAACAACACGGAGGGACGCTTCGGTTTGAAGGATGTACCGCACCTCGCCGTCCCGCTGAATGGGAAACGAGATGCGCCGAACCTGGGAGCCGGAGCCCGTGTCGATGGTGTCGTACACGACCTCCCCCTGAAGCGCTCTCCCGACGAGGACCTGCGCAAGCCCGGGGCGTTTGGCTACGGCCGCGCCTGTCCATACGGCAGCGCCCTCTGGAGACAGTACGACGACCGACCGCGACGCTTCACGAATGAGCCGCTCGTCGGCATCGTCGTCGTCATCCGACCCGCCGAATTCCCGCAAGACGCCTGTGGCGACCTCCACTCGGCGCGCTTCCGTCTGAGCCGTCGCCAGCAGTTCCTGATCTATATGGCGGTACAGCACGACCGACAGTCCGGTATAGAGGAGTATCCCGAACGCGAAGATCAGGCCGAGCATCATGAGTAAGGCGGCTTGTCGGATATGGCGGTGGAACGAGCGCATGGTTATCTCCGCTCAATCCGTCTCGGGCGTCTTCAGCATGTAGCCGACGCCCCGAACCGTCTGAATGAGAGGCGGAGTAAAGTCACGGTCGATTTTCGCCCGCAACGATCGGATATGGACGTCCACGATGTTGGTCACCGCCTCATAGTGGATGTCCCAGACATGTTCGATGATGGCGGTGCGCGTCAGCACCCGATCCGCGTTACGCAGCAGATACTCCAGGATGGCATATTCCTTGGTGGTGAGCGCGATCTCCTTGCCCTTGCGCCAGACGCGATGGGCGACGGGGTCCAGTTCCAGGTCCGCCGCCTTGAGGCGGCTCAGCGGCGCGCCGCCCCGGCGGAGCAGCGCACGGACGCGGGCCAAGAGCTCGGCAAAGGCGAACGGTTTGGTGAGATAGTCGTCTGCGCCAGATTCAAGCCCGGTGACCTTGTCCTCGACGGTTTCGCGCGCGGTGAGCAACACAATCGGCGTATGGTGACGATCGGCCCTGAGTCGTCGGCAGACCGCCAGACCGTCCAGCTTGGGAAGCATGAGATCCAGGATGATGAGATCATACGGATTGTCTTGAGCCAGCCGCAGGCCTGTTTCCCCGTCGACGGCCAGATCCACGGCGTAGCGCTCCTCCTGAAGTCCTTTCTTGATGAAGGACGCTACATCCGGATCGTCTTCGACCACAAGAATGCGCACGGCCGTACCTGTCCTCCTCGCTACCGGTGAGAGACTGTCTCGGCCTGATTCGACATCCTTGCGGCAGCACGGATTCCCACCCCATGCTCATAGACCAGACTGCCGCCGTAATGCCCGGTGGCGCTCAACAGGCCGAGTCCCACGATCGCGATCATCAGATACGCGATCTGCGTCCGACGGCTGAAACGGTTCCTGAGAAGCAGACGCCAGGCCAGCAGCGCTCCGAATACTCCCACTGTCGCTCCCGCCAAGTGCTCATGGGTCTCAATCAGCGATTCCGCAAACCCGGCCTTTTCCGCCCCTTCTGCCGCCAGATCTCCGCTCGCGAAGGCGGCGAGTCCGGCCAACAGGCCCAGGACAAGAAGCCACAGCGCGCCCTCGCGCACACTCTCGCGCGTGAGCCAGATCCCAAGCACGTCGAAGAGCACGCTCGTGATGAACAACGCAATGGGGAAATGGACGAGCATCGGATGTAAGAG
>CAYNLM010000115.1:0-13042 GCA_964398045.1 uncultured Nitrospira sp.
CGCACGGATCGTGTGGCGAAATACAATCAGTTGCTCCGGATCGAAGAAGAGTTGGGTTCGGCGGCGATCTATCGAGGCCGCGACGCAATGCCCGGCCGCTCATAGGTTTGACAGCGAGCGCATGATCATTAAGCAAAACCGCGGGCGGCAGTGGCTGGATTGGCAGCGGCGCATGATCACTGTCGCGCAGGTTGTCGGAGCCGGCGCCTGTGTCTGGTTGCTGATCGCGCTGTTCTTCGGCGAGATGGGGCTCCCCCGCTATCTCGCGATGCGGAATCATGCCGGACAATTGCAAGGCGAACTGTCCGCGTTACGAGGGGAGAATTCCTCCCTGCGGGGAGAGATCGCTCGTCTTCAGCATGATCCGGCGAAAATCGAGCAATTGGCCAGAGAGCGTTTAGGCTATGTGCGGAAGGGAGAAACGGTGTATCAGCTCTCGCCCGATCCGCTGAAGAAACAGGAGCAGCCGATCAAACCATGAAGTTCGGGACGGTGGCGATTATCGGACGGTCCAATGTAGGGAAGTCGACTCTTCTCAATCGCTTGCTGGGCGAAAAGATTGCGATTGTGTCGGACAAGCCGCAGACGACGCGGACGCGGATTCTCGGCGTCGCACATGTGCCTGGGGCTCAAATCGCGTTTCTCGATACGCCGGGATTGCACAAGCCCGAGCACTTGCTGAACAGAAGAATGGTCCGCACCACGGTCGAGACGTTGGAGGAAGCCGATCTGCTCTATATGCTGATGGACGCGACCGCCATGCCGGGTCCCGGGGATCTGGCGGCGATCAAGCATATGAAGGAGGCGCTGGCCAAGCGGCCGCGTCCGGTCTTTCTTGTCGTCACGAAAATCGATCTGGTGAATAAGCAGAAACTGCTGCCGGTGCTCGAGAGTTACGCCAAGTTATACCCTTGGACGGAAGTCGTGCCCGTTTCTGCGCAGACGGATGACAATATCGATCGGCTGCTGTCTCTGACTGTTCCCTTTCTCGAGGAAGGGGAAGGGGCTTATGGCGACGATGTGGTGACCGATCAAACGATGCGGACGCTGGCGGCGGAAATGATCCGGGAGAAAGTGCTGCAAGCGACCGAGCAGGAAGTGCCGTATTCCGTCGCCGTCGAGATCGAAGAATTTGTCGAGGAAGGCAGGCTGGCGCGGATTCGCGCGACGATTCTTGTGGAGCGGGAGACCCAGAAAGGCATCCTGATCGGCAAACACGGTGAGCGGTTGAAGTCGATCAGCGCGCAGGCCCGGCAGGATATGGAGAAGTTGTTCGGCATGAAGGTCTTTCTGGAAGTCTGGGTTAAGGTCAAGGAAGCGTGGCGGGAAGACGAGCATACGTTGGCGGAGTTGGGCTATTAACGGGACAGTGATGCAACCGACTGAACGACCAGTGGAATCGCGGCCTCCAGAGCCTCCGCGTCCCCGCGTGGTGGAGAAGGACATGCTGCGTGAAGCGCTGCGTGATCAAGTCGAACGCGGACAGACGAAGTCCGATATCGTGCTGCAATCCGTCCAGCGCCTGTTACGGCGCGGCGCCATTACCAATCTCTCCAAAATGCTGGGCCGCATGCATCCGGCCGATGTCGCCAAGGTCATCACGCATCTCTCTTCTCCCAAAGAGAAGCGCGAAGTGTTTGAGTTGGTCCGAGGCGAGGCCAAACGCGGCCAGGTCCTGAGCGAATTGGACGGCGACAGCATCCAGCAAGTCCTGGCCGACCTGCTGCATTCCGACATCGCCTGGCTGTTGAAAGATCTCGGCCCCGACGACGTGGCCTACATCCTCGGCTTCCTCCCGGAAGAGCGCGGCAAGGAAATTCTCGCGTTGATGAAGACCGAGGATTCCACCGAAGTGGCCGACATCCTCAAGTATCCCAAGGATACGGCCGGCGGGATCATGACGACGGAATTCTTCTCCCTGCCGGAAGAGGCGACGGCACAGGAAGCGATCCGGCGCTTGCAACAGGCCACCGATGCCGAGATGGTCTTCTATATTTATGTGACGGACAAAGAAGATCGCTTGGTCGGGGTGCTGTCGCTGCGCCAGCTGTTGACCGTTCCGCCGGCGACGATGTTGAAGAACATCATGACCAGAGATGTGATCAGCGTCGCCGTCGATATGGACCAGGAAGAAGTGGCCCGGCAAGTGGCGAGCTACAATTTGCTGGCGATTCCGGTCGTCGAGAAAGACGGGAAATTGGTCGGGATTATCACCGTCGACGACGTGGTGGACGTTATCCGCGAAGAAGCCACAGAAGACATGCTGAAGATGGCCGGCGCCATCGAAGAAGACAGCGTCTCGAAGTCATCCAGCTTGGGAGCAGCGAAAGTCAGGCTGCCCTGGTTGTTTACGAATCTCGTCGGGAGTCTGCTCTCCGGCGCGATCTTGTGGTACTTCCGGTTTACGATTCAAGAAGTGGTGGCGATCGTGAGTTTTATCCCGGTCATCGCGGCGATGGGCGGGAACGTGGGCTTGCAGTCTTCGACGCTCATTATTCGCGGGTTGGCGACGGGGGTGGTGGAGTTGACCGATGTCTGGACGGTGTTCTTCCGAGAAGTGAAGATCGGTTTGTTGATGGGCGTCGCCTGTGGAGTCATTCTGACCGCGGTAGGATGGGCCTGGCACCAGGGATTTCTTGGCATGGTCGTCGGCGCTTCCTTGATCATCGCGTTCTTGGTGTCGACCAGCATGGCGACGATCATGCCGATCGTCCTCAAGCGGATGGGCGTCGATCCGGCGGTGGCGGCGGGCCCCTTTGTCACCACGGCCAATGACATTACCGGCATCACGATCTATCTCACCTTGGCCACGCTCTTTCTGGAACATCTGCGGTGACGCGCAGTGAGGTGAGGCGGCTACGCTCTCCGGTACGGCGAAAGGGTTTCTTGCCATGCCGCTCATAAAGACGACGGCGATTATCTTGCGAAGCCGCAAGTGGGGTGACGCCGATCGGATTGTCACGTTTTACACGAAGCATCTCGGCAAAATTCGCGGAGTGGCTCGCGGCGCACGTCGTTTGAAAAGCCGTTTTGGCGCGGCGTTGGAGCCGTTCACACTCTGTCATTTGAATTTGTTTGAGAAGCCCGGGGATTCCCTGTTTCGAATTTCACACGTCGATCTGGTGACTTCGTTTCAGGCGCTGCGTGAGGATCTTGTCTTGATGACGTCCGCCGCCCGCATGGTCAATGTGGTTACCGCCGTGACTCCGGATGGAGATTCCGATCCGCAGCTGTTCGACACGCTTGAGCAAGGGCTGGCCTCGCTTCCACAGAGCCACGATCCGGCATTTACGGCTCTGCTGTTTCAAATACGTCTGTTGGGATTGACCGGCTTTCGGCCGCAGACCGATCAGTGCGCGGCGTGCGGCAAGGCTCGCCTGATGGGAGAACCACAATTCTCGCCGATCGCCGGCGGGTTGGTCTGTCCCACGTGCGCCTCGCGTCAACGGTCCCGCTGTATATCCCTGTCTCGAGGCAGCCTGTCGTTTCTCCAGCAAGCCATTCGCCTGGCGCCCGCCCTCGTGACGCGCCTCAAGGCGACGGGCCAGGTGCGCAGCGAGATTGAGGAAGCGATCGAAGGCTATGTCACGGTCGTAGCGGGGAAACGGCTGCCGCCGGTGAATTTCCTGTCGCCGTCGCTGTCGGTATGATGGACTCTGACGTTGAGTGGAGAGAAGACAAGATGACAGCCGGTGTGATTGAGCCCCGCGACATGGAATGGCTCGATAAGGGGGTATTGGGAATTCACTGGAGTGACGGCCACAAAGGCGTCTACCCGGTGCGCTATCTTCGCCAGCAGTGTCCCTGCGCGGCCTGTGTGGATGAATGGTCGGGCGAGCGCCGTCTCAAGCCGGATGATGTGCCGCTTCTGATCATGCTACAGGACGTGGAGCCGGTCGGCCGATATGCGTTTCAATTCAAATGGAGTGATGGGCATGACACAGGCATCTATGCCTATTCGCTGTTGCGACGATTATGTCAGTGCGATATCTGCCAGCCGGTGAAACCGGTGGAACCCAAATCCAGGCGATTGATGTGATGTTGGACGTGAAGAACGGGTTGATAATCTATTGCGGTCTCTATGGTCTGATTGCACTAGTCGGCATGGGTGGCTGCAGTGGGGTGCCGACCCTCAATGAGCAAGAACAGCTCGTGCGGGCGAATAATCTGGTCCTGGATCAGATCACCACAAGGGCGGTCGTCAATGCGTGGGGCAAGCCGCCCTATCATCATAGTGAATTCACCCATTTCTTTGTCATGCCTGATCGCACACTGGTTCCCCGCGTCCGTGTGGCGGCCGGCGAGGCGCCTAAGGGCTGGGATGCAGGCGTGCATGCAGGAGAGGGCGTCTTCTTCGCCTATCCTGATCGAGGATGGCTGTTGGTATTCCTGGATGAGCATTTAGTGTATCGAGAGGAGTTGAAGGCAGAGCAGCTGGACGCGCTGGTCAAGGCTTGGGCCTACGAAGATCGGTTCAAAACCCGCCTCGACGGGACCCCCGCTCCCTAGTTCATTCACACGTGTGATGCCTGCATCTTCTGAAAGAGACAATCTGAACATTCTGATGGCCGCGTCGGAGGCGGTGCCCTACGCCAAGACCGGCGGATTGGCGGATGTCACCGGGGCGTTGCCGTTGGAATTAGTGAAACTCGGCCATCGGGTGACTCTGATCCTTCCCTGCTATCCCCCGTTCCAAGCCGAACGTCCGCCTCGTCGACCAATCGCACGGTTCAACATCCCGACTGCCGGAACGAAGGCCGAGGTTACTATTGAAGAAGAAACGGTGACCGGACTCACCCCTTCGCTCCGCGTCTTGATGGTCCGGTACGATCCTTACTTCGATCGTCCCGGGCTCTATCAATCTACTGAGGGCGACTATCCGGACAACCTCGATCGCTTTGCGCTGTTCAGCAGAGCCGTGCTGCAAACGATAGAATTTCTCGGTGCGACGCATGGAGGAACGGTCGACATTCTCCATCTGCACGATTGGCAGGCGGCATTATGCGCCGTCTATCTGAAAACGCTTGGACACGAACGTTCCTCTCTCGCGCAGCTCAAGACGCTGCTGACCTTACACAATGTGGGATACCAGGGAATCTTTCCGGCAGACCAGTTCACGAAGACCGGCCTTCCTCCCGCGGTGTTTTCTCCGAGCGGTCTTGAATTCTATGGTTCGGTCAATGTGCTCAAAGGAGGGATCGTCTTTTCGGACGCCGTCTCGACGGTGAGTCCCACCTATGCCAAAGAGATTATGACCAAGGAGTTTGGATGCGGCCTTGAAGGGGTGCTTGCAGGCCGAGCAGATGGCGTGAAGGGAATTACCAACGGCATCGACGTGGCGGTATGGAATCCCGCAACTGATCCGCATTTACCCGCGCACTATTCGTCTGCTGATCTTTCTGGAAAACACATCTGCAAACGATCGTTGCAGCGTGAACTGGGATTGCCGGTTTTGGATGTGCCGCTTGTGGCGGTGATTGGACGGTTGACTCCGCAGAAGGGGTTCAATCTCTTGATCGAACTGCTACCGGAGTTGATGGCGCTCGAGGTTCAACTAGCGATATTGGGCATGGGCGACCGTGATCTCGAACAGCAGTTTCGTGCTGCGAAGACTAAGTATTCCGATCGCATCGGGCTGCAAATTGGATTTGACGAAGGATTGGCTCATCGCATTGAGGCGGGCGCGGATCTATTGCTGATGCCGTCTCGTTACGAGCCTTGCGGCCTGACGCAACTCTACAGTCTTCGATATGGAACGGTCCCCGTCGTACGAAGGACAGGAGGACTGGCTGATACCGTTGTCCCCTTTAAACCCACCACAATGGACTCCAAGCAAGCGACTGGGTTTCATTTTATCGACTCATCAGCGGATGCCTTGCTTTCTACAGTGTTGTTGGCACTGAACGTGTACAAGGACCAGCATGCCTGGCACTCACTCATAGAGGCGGGGATGCGCACAGATGTATCGTGGACACACGCGGCGAAACAGTATGTGGAGTTATATCGCAGGATGCAGGAGGGCGATATCGAGAGGGCTATGGAGTTTTGAGAGAGATATTCACTCCTCGCTCAAGCTCGGTCAGGAAGGTCTTGGCTTGCATGAGGTAGTAAGAAGCTTCTTCGCTCCGATGAAGTGCCAGCACTGCGGTGAACAATTCGCGAGCTAGATCGACTTGTCCCTGGTCCAGCGCGATTTGCCCTGCGTGGAGTGAGCAGGCCGACGCCATTGCTCTCACGTCAACGGCAAAGCGGTTGGTGGGATTGGAGACGAGTTGCTGAAGTTTCGTCGGCAGGGGCAGAACGAATCCTTCATGGCCGTACCGAAGCTGAGTGGCTTGAGTCAGTGTGCGCATGTCACGATACGCATCGCCTACATCCGACGAAAGCCTGCAGTGAGTGTACGTCTCCCACAGTGACATGAACCGCGTATTGTCTAAACCGACTTGTTTGGTCGAGCCCGTTTGGCAGCCCGAAACAAACAGCATCATCGCCACCAATCCAAGCCCTAGCCTTTGACCGGTTCTTCTCACTTTATTACTCCGAGTCTGGTTCATAACCTACCTTAGACTTGTGCAATCATTGGACCCGAGTGAAAATCAAGTAGTCGTATTAAATTCAATCATTTGGCGTGCTCTTTGGCGGGAGTGTTGTGTGAAAGAAGACGCACTGTTGGGTCTTTGACACAGGTGGGAGGAGGGAGGCACTATGAGTTGAATATTTGGACGAGAATGCCGGTTCGAGTGGTTGCGTTCGTCTTGCGCATGATGTGTTTAATATGCTCTTTCACCGTTTGTTCGGTAATTTGCAGCGCATTGGCAATTTCTTTATTGGTCCAGCCCTTCGCCAGATGCTCGACAACAGCCTGTTCGCGGTTGGTCAGTTGAAATCGTTCCCTGGCATGCTCCGTGTTCAGATTCTGCTTCCGGCCCAATTCCTCCATCGTGACGACCAGCCGAGCATTTTGCACTCCGCCCCGGTCGGGAAGTCCAAACCCCCTCAATAAGACCGGTTGATTGGGGTCCCCTGTTACGCGCTTGACTTCAAACTGTTCCCAATCTTTGGCTTCTGTCCGTACGTGCAAGGCTTTGATGATCTCGCCGCACAGCTCGGTGAGAGCGGTCGGAAGGACTCCATGGGCGAATTTGGCGGCGTTGCCACCATGTTCGGCGGCATTGATCTTTTTCGCCAATTCAGACGCCTGCCGGTTCATATGGAGCAACTGCATAGATGCCGAGAGCACAACAATGCCGGAGCCTGCTCGCTGATCGGCAAGGCCGTCTGACTGATCGTTGATGAGTGCGTCGGTCATGATTTATTGAGATTGGAGTCGTAGAAATAGTCAGTTCTGCTAGACAATCAAGCTACTTCTGCTAAGTTCTGTTCGGAGTGGAAATACTACCTAACCCTTTTGGGGGAGTCAACACCTACCTTCGAGAAATCCGCCTACATCATCGGTATTGTTCAAACTGTGGGTCACATCTATATTCGCTCAAGAGCGCTTGGAACGTTTCACTTAGTAGACTCTGGAATGAAATTGAAAAAAACATAGCCTAATCAAGTCGGGGTGGCCACGGTTGCCTCAACTTGGCACACACAAAAGCAATGCTTTCTTACCTAGGAGGGACTGACGTGGCACAGAATGCGTGGGAGTGGCCGATGACTGACTGTCAAGAAAACCATAGTGAGAGGGTGGCATTGCTACGGCCCATTCCCTATGAGATGACAACGCCTGTTGATAGCCCAAGTTTTACGGCAAGGGGAGGGAAGGCGCTGTCGCTCAACATCAGCAGCGGTGGAATGTTGGTCTTGATGGATCAGGCGCCCGATGTTGAGCAGGTCTTAAAGGTTTACGTGCCGACACCGATCACAGTGGCTGAGACGCCAACGCTTGCGGAAGTGCGCTGGACCAGAAAATTGCCATTTGGCAAGCCCAACGACAATGGAGCGTACTTTGTCGGATTGAAGTTCATGTTTTGAGGGTGCCGCTCCGCCGTTAATATTAAAATCGACACTAGTTCCATCGATTTAAGCGTGCGCTGAATCTTCTAAGATCTCTTGCAGCCGATCTTTCAATGGCCGAAATTACACAAAGAAGCAGCAATAGAATTTAGGGAAATTACCAGAAGGAGAGGCATGAGAACTCTGACCATGAGCATAATAATCGGCCTACTCGCTCTTCTTGGAAGGTATTCTGAGTGCGCGGCACAATCAGCAGGAGTGCAATTGCGGACGGAAAGCACAATTCCTCAGCCCGGCGAAAAATCTTCGCTCATTGTGACTGCCGATTATATTATTGGACCCGAAGATGTTTTGGAAATTACGATTTGGCGAAACGCTGATCTGTCGAAACTGGTATCAGTGAGGCCCGACGGTCGTATATCGCTTCCGTTAATTGGGGATGTCACTGCGGTCGGGAAGACGGCGGTTCAACTGGCCGAGGACATTGCTACCAAGCTCAAGGAGTATAAAGAAAACCCGCAGGTTTCCATCGTCGTGAAGGAAGTCAATAGCTATGCGATTTATGTGCTCGGTGAGGTTGCGAAGCCAGGTAAGTATCCACTGAAGAGCAAGACCACTCTTTTGCAAGCAATCACGATTGCAAGCGGATTTACGCCCGTGGCGGCCAGAAACAAAATTGTAGTGTTTCGTTTCGGAAAAGATGGAGAAGGACAAATTAAAATCAAGGCAAGCTATGACGACATAATCCTACGTGATGGCTCCAATCAAAATATTGAATTGAAGCCCGGTGACCAAATCGTTGTACCGTCCGAAACCATGGTTTTAGTTCCATGATGACTGAGAAAGAGAAGGGAATGATTAAAGAAGTGGTTATGTCCAAACGTGTGCTAGTCACCACGTTGCTTTCCATAGCCTGTGTTGTGGCTGTCGGGGGTTGCGGAAGTCTTCCTCAGGACGTCATGGAGGAAGTTAATAGGCCTGTTTCTAAGGAATTTGTATTAGGGCCGGAAGATGTACTTGAAATCGCCGTATGGCGAAATCAGGATTTGTCACGAACAGTTATCGTACGGCCAGACGGAATGATTTCGCTTCCGCTGATCGGGGACATAAAGGCCAGTGGTCTGACAGCAACTCAGGTAGGAGACCGCATCGCAAAGCGCCTCACGGAATTTAAAGAAAACCCTTCCGTTTCGGTCAGCGTAAAGGAGGTCAACAGTTATTTCATCTACGTCCTGGGAGAGGTCGGCAAGGCAGGGAAATATCCGCTTAAGTCGTATGCAAGCGTCCTGCAAGGAATCTCACTTGCCGGAGGATTCACGCCCTTTGCGTCAAAAAACAGAATTGTAGTCGTAAGGACCCTCAGAAACGGAAGCGGAGAAGATCGCCAGATTAGAATCCCTCTCCGGTATGACGATCTTGTGGCCGGAAAAGGGGAGGTCGGGAATTTGGTTTTAATGTCCGGAGATACCATTGTTGTGCCGTAAGGGCGGTATAGACCTTAGGCACATGGCTAAGCTCGCTGTCATGACGCTCATGAGTTTGCAGGCATCGTTTGCACAGGCAGACATGCTGTCCGGGCGTTGGTGGGAGTCTGGGCCAGATCCAGATGATCTTAGTAGCAAGCGTTCACCAGTTGAACTCCGGATGCATGATGAAAAAGTGGCTATAACCTATTCCCGTGCTGATCTGAATGAAGTCTTTGGTCCGTGGGTTTCCGAATCATGGGAAAGCGCGAAAAGAGCCGCACAAGCAAAAATGTTTTTGCCGGACATTGGGGAACAGGCTTCTCCTGGAGGGGGAGGCATAGGCACGGGGGGACTTGGCCAATTGGGGAGTTCTTCGTCTGGGCCTTTAGGCGCACAGGGTCTCCAGATCATTCCTTCGATCACCATCGCAGAGCGATACGACTCGAATGTCTTTTATGTAAAGGCCACCCCGGGTGTGAAGACAGAAGACTATGTAACCACAGTGGCTCCTCAATTGTTCGTCAGAAATATGGGCCGTCTCGTCGATGCTTCTCTGCAGGCGGGAGCCTTTGGAGAACGCTACGTCAATAACCCCGGCTTGAGTTACGTCGGTTTTCAAGCCGGAGTGAATCTGGGTTTTGATCAATTGGTTCAGCGGTACATCCAAGGCGCGACCCTCAGGGTCGGAGATTCATTCTTGTTTACTCCTACTCCACCGGCGTTCTTGACGAACGAGGCCGTCCAGAGCCAAGCCCTAGGTCCGGAAAACACAAACGGCGTCACGCCGTCTGATTTTTTTGTTAGAGGGATTCAGGCCTCACGTGTCAACACGTATACCAACACCGGAACCATAGCGGCGAGTGCTCCGCTGACTCAAAACATCAGGCTGGCGGCATCCTATGCGAACTCAATCATCCGGTTTGGGACGCCATTTGTAAAAACTACGCAAAGCACATTTATTTCGACAACCAATCACACGGCCACGGCTGGCCCTCAAATAAAGCTCACGCCGCTCGATACTGTATCGATCAACTACCTCTATACTGGGTCGAACGTTGAAGGGGCTGGCTCTAGCGCTGGTAGTTATCGGTCGCACGGCGGAACAGTTGGTTGGGGTCGAATTGTTTCACCGGAATTGAGTATGAACCTGAATGCTGGTGCCACCCTTGTTCAGATTGAAGGTCTTGGTACTGCCGGGGCAATCAACAGCGTCAGCTACATTGGGAGTGCTTCGATGGCATGGAACCGAAGGACCTGGGGGGCACAAATTAGTTACTCGGCAGGCGTCTATCCAAGCTACCTTGTCGGAGCCGGACCGTTGTTGAGCCAAAACGTGTCCATCATGGGTACCCATCGCATGTTGGATAACCGATTAATCGCAACGGTCGGAGGGAATTACAGCCGGAACGATAGCATCGAACAAGGGCCGGCGGTGAATCAGTTCGCCTTTACCTCATATGGAGCAAATGCTGGCGCGAGTTATGCTGTGGGATCGAGTACCTGGATGTCCCTCAATTATGTATTTCTCTTGTTCCAAGGCACTCCTGGTCTTGTTGGGGAATTTACGCGCAGTGCCGTGACTTTGAGTGTTACCCAATACTGGAAATAATGATGAATATACAAAACCTGACGCTGCGGGACTACGTAGATATCGCCATTCGCCGGAAATGGGTTGTGCTGAGTGCCATTGTATTGGCAGTAGCAGCCTCTTGGATTATCTGTCTTGCTCTCCCGAAAAGCTATCGGTCGAGCACTTTGATTCTCGTTGAGACGCCGAAGATTCCGGAAAGTTATGTGAATCCTGTTGTGAGAGGGAGTGTTGCCGACCGCCTATCAATGATTCAACAGCAGGTTCTGAGCCGCACAGTATTGAGTCAGGTCATCGACCAGTTTCAGTTGTTCGGTGATCGACCCAAGACGGAAGGATATGAAGCCGTCATCGAAGCAATGCGGAAGAACATAAAGATTGAGACAAAAGGAGGAGTGCGAGGAATAGGGAATGTCGAGGCATTCTCAATCTCCTTTGGCCATGCAGACCCCGTGATTGCGATGAAGGTCACGGAAAGACTGACTTCTCAGTTCATTGAGGAAAATCTGAGGGTCAGGGAACAACTGGTTGAGGGAACGACGGAGTTCCTTGAGGTGGAACTGAAGAGAGCTAAGGAATCTCTGGAAGAGCAGGAGCAGGCCATAGCCAATTTCAAAAAGAAGTTCATGGGAGAATTGCCGGGACAGACAGAGGCGAATCTACAAACACTCAACCGACTTCAAAAAGACTTGGCCGGCGTGATGGACCAACTCCAAAATCGGAGGGACCGTCGGGCGGCGGTCCAAAAGATGCTTAATGCATACGAGACCCTAGGTCTGGCCATGCTGGATCCGTTGCAGAACCCGCCTAATGCTGGTGCTTCGCCAGACCAGACGGTCGTTGCTCGTGGAGCTGGCAGAAAAATGGATGGTCCTGGTGGAGATCCCTTCGCCGGGCGGCTGAAGGAATTGGAACGGACTCTATCGAGCCTCAAGGCGGAGTACAAGGATACCTATCCAGATGTCATCCATGTCAGGCAGGAAATTGCAATGGTCAAGGCCAAGCTCTCCGAGAGAAGCGAGGACACTGACAGGGAAAGGGAACGGGAAGAGCAGCCGAAGGACAGGGTTACATCTAGACACGGGAAACCGTCTGGCACCACGGTGGTCGATCCGTATCTTCATGAGCTGCGACGAGAACGTGAAGAAAATGATATCGGAATCCAGGCATTGACTGAGCAGCAGCGGAAGCTAACCGCTCAGATCAAAGAATACGAGCGACGAGTGGAAAAGGCTCCCGAGAGAGAACAGGATATGCTTGTTTTACAGCGGGATTACGACAACAGCAAAAAGAACTACCAGGCGCTTTTCGAGAAGCAATTGAGCGCGCGCATTTCTGAAAACCTTGAGAAACGGCAGAAAGGCGAAAGCTTTCGCGTCCTAGATCCCGCGAACATGCCATCGAAACCGGAATCGCCCGACCAACCTCGAAACATGTTAATGGGGCTACTGATCGGATGCGGCCTCGGATATGGTGCTGCGTTTGTATTGGAGCATCTGGCTGGCGTTTTTCGTCGGCCGGAAGATATCGAAAGCGTTTTGGGCCTGCCGGTCCTCGCTAATATTCCTCATTTCAAGCTGGCTTATGAGTCCGAATTCCCGGTGGCATTGCCCGCACAAGAACTTCGGGCTGAGCATAAAGGTGCTGTCCAACGAGCCGCCCTCATTGGGCGAGTGGGGTTCGGCGAAACGGCAAAGGGATCCCGTCTCCCATGGAAGAAAAAGCTTGCTCAGAACGGCACCGCTACAACTGATAATGGCGGAGCCGATGCGCTAAGGCAAGAACTCACTCTGGTGACAAAGTGGAGACCAAAGTCAATTGTCGCTGAACAATTTAGAGTTGCGGCAACAAGACTCGTCCTGTCGATGTCGGGGCAAAAGAATTCTGTCATAGTCATTACCAGTGCAGTCACGGGCGAAGGAAAGTCAGCGACCGCGAGTAACTTAGCGTATGTCTTGGCGCAAGATTTGGGGAAACCGACTATTCTGATTGATTGCGACTTTAAGAAACCAGTCGTCCATTCCTATAC
>CAYNLM010000116.1:0-12975 GCA_964398045.1 uncultured Nitrospira sp.
CGGATACACCCGACGGCACCATACGTTTTTTGAGATGCTGGGAAATTTTTCTTTCGGCGACTATTTCAAGGAAGAGGCGATCCGGTTTGGTTGGGAATTCCTGACGCAGACGGTGGGGCTGTCGAAGGATCGCCTGTGGGTCACGGTCTTCCGAGAAGACGATGAAGCCGATCGGTTCTGGAAGAACATGGGCGTATCGCCTGCCCGCATCGTGCGGTGCGGCGAGAAGGATAACTTCTGGCAAATGGCGGACACGGGCCCCTGCGGGCCTTGCTCTGAAATCCATTTCGATCAGGGGTCGTCTGTCCCAGGCGACGATACGCCGAACGGCGAGGGGGATCGGGTCATCGAGATCTGGAACCTCGTCTTTATGCAATTCAATCGGGATGCCTCGGGAACGCTCAATCCGTTGCCCAAGCCGAGCATCGATACGGGGATGGGACTTGAGCGTCTCGCGGCTGTCGCGCAAGGGGTCCACAGCAACTATGACAGCGACCTCTTTAGACCCTTGACGGCGGCGATTGCCAAGCGGGCGGGAACCAGGTATGGAGAGAAAGAGGGCGCCGATCGCTCGATGCGCGTGATTGCGGATCATCTTCGCGCGATCACCTTCCTCATGGCCGATGGGGTGCTGCCGTCCAACGAGGGGCGAGGGTATGTCCTGCGCCGCATTTTGCGCCGCGCGGCGCGGCACGGGCGATTACTCGGGATCGTGGAGCCCTTTCTGCACGAACTCAGCGGGGTGGTGGTCGATCAAATGGCCGGCGCCTATTCCGAAGTGCATGCCGCGGCCGGCACCATCGCGGAAGCGACGCGCGGTGAAGAAGAACGGTTCATCGCCACGCTCGATCAGGGCTTGCCGATTCTGAACGACCTGATCGCCAAGACGCGCTCAGCCGGCCAGGCCGTGCTTCCTGGCCAGGACGTGTTCAAGCTCTACGATACCTATGGGTTTCCGATGGACCTGATTCAGGAAGCCTGCCGCGAGCAAGGCATGACGGTTGATGAACAGGGATTTGAACAGGCCATCGAGGAACAGCGCAATCGCGCGAGAAAAACCGGCGGATTTGAGCAGGATGCCGCGCGCCCTGCCGTGGCCGAGTTGGCCGCACGGGTGGGGACGACGAAGTTTGTCGGCTACGATCGGCTGGAGTCCGAGAGCATTCTGCAAGCCATCTTGAAGGGCGAGCGGATGGTGAAAGAAGCGGTGGAAGGCGATGAAGTGGAACTGGCGTTGGATGTCACGCCGTTCTATGCCGAGGGCGGCGGCCAAGTCGGCGATCAAGGAATACTGGTCGGACCGGAAGGGCGGGTCGAGATCAAGGAAACGACGCGGCCTGTGCCGACGTTGATTTTGCACAAGGGAATCGTAAGCAAGGGACGCATTCGTGAAGGCGAGCAGCTGCGCATGACGGTCAACCGCACGACCAGGCAGGATGCCGCGCGCAACCATACGGCGACTCATCTCGTGCATGCCGCGTTGCGCGATATGTTGGGGCCGCACGTCAAACAATACGGCTCGTTGGTGGCTCCGAATCGGCTGCGATTCGACTTTGCGCACTTCCGGCCTCTGTCCTCCCGCGACATTGACGACATCGAGACCATGGTCAATGACGAAATTCGCAAAAACGAGCGGGTCCAGACGGAAGTCATGAGCATTCAGGATGCCGTTGCGAAAGGCGCGCTGGCCTTTTTCGGCGACAAGTACGGAGATCAGGTGCGGGTGGTGACGGTCGAATCGTTCAGCAAGGAACTCTGCGGCGGCACGCATTGCCGCCACACCGGCGAGATCGGCTTGTTCCGCATCATGTCGGAGACCGGCGTGGCGGCGGGGGTCCGTCGGATTGAAGCGCAAACCGGCAGCGGCGCCTTTGCGCTGATGAAGAAATTGGAAGCGGACATTCGCGAGCTGTCCGAGCTGCTCAAGGTCGGGCAATCAGAATTGGTGAACAAGACGCGCAAAGTCATGGCGCAATTAAAAGAGAAGGAGCGCGAGCTGGAGGAACTGAAGCTGAAGATGGCCAGCGGGTCGGCGGTCGCCGCAACGTCGAGAACGATCGCCGGGGTGCCGGTGCACGTCCAGCGGACCGATGGCTTGGATGTGAACGGCATGCGGGCACTGGCCGACCAGCTGCGCGATAAGCTCAAGAGCGGCGTCGTCGCATTGGGCGCCGCGACCGAGGACGGCAAAGTGGTGTTGCTGGTCGTGGTGACCAAGGATCTGATCGGGAAATTGAAAGCCGGAGACCTGATCAAGGTGATGGCGGCTGAAGTGGGCGGCACGGGCGGCGGGCGTCCCGAGATGGCCCAAGCCGGCGGAAAAGATCCGGCCAAGTTGGACGCGGCGCTTGAAAAAGTTTTTGGTCTGGTCGAAAGCTTCCTCCAGCGGTAAACTCATGGCAAGCCGTATTCTCGCCCTGGACCATGGCACCAAGCGGATCGGCGTCGCGCTGAGCGATGAACTGGGATGGACCGCGCAGCCGCTGGAAACATACGAACGGCGGACGCTGGATCGGGACATCGCCCACATTCAAGATCTGGTGCGGATCCACGAAGTGGGACAGGTGCTGCTGGGCCTGCCCTTGCGGCTCAGCGGCGAAGAGGGGCCCGCCGTCCAGGCGGTGCGGCAGTTTATCGAGCGACTTGCAGCGGCCCTTCCGGTCCCGATCATTACCTGGGACGAGCGGATGACGACCAAGGCGGCGGAAGACTTGCTGATCGCCGCCGACATGAGCCGCAAAAAACGCAAAGGCGTGGTGGATCGCGTGGCCGCCGCGATTCTGCTCCAGAGCTATCTGGAGGCGCATGCTTCCGCGCCGGCCGTCGCCGTATCCGGCGAGGCCGAGCGAGCCGACGAATGGGATTACTCAACCGAGATCGAACCATCCGATGAAACTGCGCGTGATCCTGATCGTGCTCGTCCTCGCCGTCGTGCTCGCCGGCCTGGCCGCCTATCAGATGATTCGATGGGCTGAATCTCCCGCCGTTCCTGAATCGGCTCATCCCCCTACGAAAATCGTGTTCATTTCCGAAGGGTCCACCTTTCACCAAGTGGCTGGATTGTTGGAGCGCGAACGGCTCATCAAGAGCCGGTCTGCGTTCATCCTTTTAGGAAAAGCGCAGGACGCCGAGCGCAAGATTCGTCCCGGCGAATATGAACTGCACGCCGCCATGGCGCCTGCCGACATCCTGGCGAAATTCCTGGCTGGTCGCGTGGTGCTCCATCCGGTGACGATTCCCGAAGGCTACACCATGGCGCAGATCGCCGACGTGCTGGCGCAGCAACAGATCACCGACCGCGCCGAATTTCTCCGTCTTGTCAAAGACAAAACGTTTATCAGGGCGCTGGGCATTGCGGCGGACACGCTGGAGGGATATTTGTACCCCGACACGTATCGATTTCCGAGATCCTCCGCGGCCAAGGACGTGGTGCGCGCGATGGTGGATCAGCTCGGGCAGGTGTTCACTGAAGAACTGCGCGCGCGAGCCAACGATCTTCACCTGACTCTTCATGAGGTCCTGACGCTGGCCTCGGTGATTGAAAAAGAAACGGGGGCCGGAGACGAACGGCCGCAGATCTCGTCGGTGTTTCACAATCGGTTGAAGAAACGGATTCCGTTGCAGAGTGATCCGACCGTGATTTATGGCCTGACGAATTTTGACGGCAATCTCCACAAGAAGGATCTGTCCCATCCGAGTCCCTACAACACGTATCGTTGGACCGGGTTGCCGCCCGGCCCGATCGCGAGTCCCGGCGCGCAGTCGATTCGCGCGGCGTTGTATCCGGTTCCGTCCGCCTATTTGTATTTCGTGTCGAAGAACGACGGGACCCATCACTTCTCCGCCACGCTGGTCGAGCACAACAAGGCGGTGGAGAAATATCAGAAGCGGCCTTTCCGGCGCGGGGGGCATTCCCATGTGGACAGTGCGCCGCTCTCTCCCGTCGAGAAGGAGTATCGTCATTCATGACCAAGTGGAACCTTCCCTCGTTGATCGATCACACGGTTCTCCGGCCGGACGCGAGCAAGATGGATGTGCTGCGGCTTTGTCAGGAGGCCAAAGAACAGGGGTTTTCCGTCCTTTTTGTTCCCCCTTGTTATGTGGACGAAGCGGTGTCGGCGGTGAGCGGCACGGCCATTCGTGTCGGGATTCCCATCGGATTTCCGCTGGGAGGCCATACGACCAACACGAAAGTAGCGGAAGCGGCGGAAGCGGTCTCGCGAGGCGCCCGCGTGCTGGACATGGTGATCAACGTGAGCCGGTTGAAATCCGGCGATCATGACTACGTGTGCCGGGACATCGCCGAAGTGGTGCAGGCGACGCCCCATGTCGAACATAAAGTGATTCTTGAAACCTGCTACCTGACGCAGCAAGAAAAGCTCACCGCATGCCGGCTTGTCGTGGAAGCGGGGGCCGATTACGTCAAGACCTCGACGGGATTCGGCGCGGGCGGGGCGACGGTGGAGGATGTGCAGTTGATGAAGAGAGCCGTCGCCGGCCAAGCCAAGGTCAAGGCCTCCGGGGGCATTCGAGACTGGAAAACGACTCAGGCGATGCTCGAAGCCGGCGCGGATCGCATTGGAACAAGTGCCGGCTTGAAGATCATTCAAGAGTGGATGGCGGATCGCGGTTGAGTTTCTTATGATTCTTCATCATGAGCAGGATAAGCCCGTCCGGTTTCTTCTGCCTTGTCATCGGAAGTCGTTTCAACGGATTTGATTTCCCCGCGGGCCGCGTAAACCCACGACCGCCTGTTCGCTCCCGCGCTCTTCTGCTATAGTGCGCGCATGATTAATCGCGTCATCCTCCTCGTCATCGATGGATTGGGCATCGGGCCGCTGCCGGATGCGGCGGAGTACGGAGATGCCGGGGCCAATACGCTGGAGCATTTGGCCGAAGCTGCCGGTGGCCTGAGCCTGCCGAATCTGGAAGCCTTGGGTCTCGGCCATCTTGCGCAGGTGAAGGGCGTGCGCATGATGGCCCAGCCCAACGGATGCTTTGGCCGGCTCGGCTTTGCTTCGCAGGGAAAGGATTCAGTCGTCGGCTATTGGGAAACCAGCGGAGTCATCCTGCGCGCGGGCGGAGCCGCGTACGCATCCGCCCTTCCTTCGGATCATGTCGCGGCGCTCGAACAGGCGTTCGGTCGGAAGATCGTCGGAAACCGCGTAGCGTCCCTGACCGCCATGCTCTCAGAATATGGGCCGGAACATCTCTCGGGCGGCGCTCCGATTGTGTGGACAGATGGACAGAACACTTGCCATGTCGCCGCGCATGAGACGATCATGCCGGCGGCCGATGTTCACCAGCGTTGCCGCGAGGCGCGCAAGGCCATGAAGGGGAACGGCGCGCCGATTCGGATTGTCGCCCATCCGTTTCGCGGCGAGGCCGGCGCATTCAGACCGACGGGTGGCCGCAAAGATGTGGTGTCGGAACCCCCAGGTGTGACGATGCTGGACGTGCTCAATCGGTCGAGCCAGATCATCATGGGAGTCGGCAAGGTCTATGATTTGTTCAGCGGGCGCGGATTGACCAGATCGTTTCCCGCTGCGTCGGCCTCGGCGGCATTCGAAGAGACGCTCGGGATGCTGAATAAGTTTCCGCGGGGGCTGCTTTATGTGAGTCTCGACCTCATGCCCGAGGAGATGACGCAAGCGGCGACGGCCCTGCAGGAGTTCGACCGTTGCCTGCCCGATCTCTTCGATAAGCTCCGCGTCGGCGATCTGGTTATGATCACGAGCGACCATGGCCGCGATCTGTCTCGGCCAGGAAAGACGCCGACTCGAGAATATGTCCCTCTCCTTGTGACGGGGCCGAAGCTGGCGCAAGGCGTGAATTTAGGGACAAGGACCACTGCGGCAGACCTGGGACAGACCATCGTCGATGCCTTGCGGGCCAAGCGCTTACCCGTCGGCGATAGTTTTGTCGAGGCGCTCTGGACGGGATGATAGAAGTTGAAACTAAAGCTTTAAAGGTTAAAAGTTCGGAGTGGGAGAGAAGAGAAGAAAAACATGTCGTACGAGAGCAAGCTGAAAGAACTGGGGCTGACTCTCCCGGCGCCGCCGAAGCCTGTGGCGACTTATATTCCAGCCGTCAGGGTCGGTGATCTCTTGTTTTTGTCGGGAGTCTTACCGTCACGGGACGGCCAACTCATCGCGACCGGCAAGCTGGGGCAGGCCATTTCGATCGAGCAGGGGATGGAGGCGGCGAAGGTGGCGGTGTTGAACGCCTTGGCCATCGTCCGGAGTGAGGTGGGATCGCTGGACCGTGTGAAGCACATTGTCAAGATGGTCGGCCACATCGCCTCCGCGCCGGGCTTTACCGAACAACCGCAAGTCCTCAACGGCGCATCCGATCTCTTGGTCTCCATATTCGGGGAAGCGGGGCGGCATGCCCGCGTCGCCGTCGGCGCCGCCGAACTTCCTCGGCAGGCCCCGGTCGAAATCGAGCTGATCGTCCAGGTGTCTTCTTATGAAACGCACCGCCTTGACACTCCAAAAAATCGCTTGTTATAGTCGCTCGTCCCTCGCTTCACGTTGTACCCCCAGTTTGCCCTTCCTGAGTCCGGTGCGTGGGGTTCTCGTGCCACGCGCAAGGGACAGCTCCCAGTTTCCGAGTGTGCGCTGACCGCTATGCCGGCTCAGTCATTTATGGACAGGAGAAGCGTCATGATGTCTCTGCGGATTGTGTTGTCGGCCGCCATCCTCTTCAGCCTGGTGACGGATCTGGCCCAGGCCGCCACGGCTTCCATCGAACTGTCCTCAAGATCGGTCACCCCCGGTGCGACGCTGTCGCTGACCGGCAAAGGATTCGGGAACTTCAAATCGGTTCAAACCAATAAAGTGACTGTGAACGGCGTCCCGGCGTTGGTGCAACGTTGGGAGCCGGATCTGATCGAGGTGAAAGTCCCGTTTAAAGCGACGAGCGGTCCCGTCGAGGTGTTGATCGGAAAGAAAAAATTATCCGCCGGTGCTCTCAGCATTGTCACACCCCACATCGAGAGCATTACGCCGACCGAAGCTGAGCGCGGCACGCTGCTGCAGATCAACGGGCACAATTTTGGTGTGACAGCCGGATCGCGCGACCCGAATACGATGTTCGGAGTGAACGATGTGATGATCGGGGGTGTCGTGGTGCGTGCGCGTCGTTGGAAAGACGACAAGATTGAAGTTGAAATTCCCGCGAATGCGTCCAGCGGAGATGTCGCTGTACGGTTGGCCTCTTCTGACCCCTTGCCGGATGGCTCTTGTTGTGCCCCAGTCGAATACGTGGTGAGCAACGCAATTCCGTTGATCTTGATTCCATCCGTCCGCGTCGATCCGGTAAGCGGCCCTGTCGGGACGAAAGTCGTGTTGTTCGGTCAAGGCTTCGGCACGGCGAAGGGACCCGATGATGCCGTCTTGATCGCAGGCCAACCGACCACGATTGCCCAGTGGAAAGACGATGTCATTGTCGTCCACGTGCCCCTCGGCGCAGAATCCGGTCCGATGGTTCTGAAGAGCCAGGGGCGTCAGCGGACCGTGGCCAATTTCACGGTGCATACTCCCAAAGTCACGGCAATGACTCCCACCAGCGCGCCGATCGGCACGCTGCTCCGCATCAACGGCGAACATTTCGGTTTCTATTCCGAGAGCGGGGCGACGCCCTATAACTTCATGGATTTCAATACCGGGGAAAACCGCGTCGAGATCGGCGGCGTGCCGGCGGTGATTTACCGATGGAACGACGACCGCATCGATGTCTGGGTGCCCTTCAGCGCGAAAAGCGGAAAAGTCATGATCTACCGAAGCGCCAACAAGCCGAAGCCGGACGGGTCCTGCTGCGCCGAAAAAGGCGTGGTGACGGCGGAAGCCGGCGATTTTACCTTGGTGACGCCGGTCATCGAGTCCTACGACCCGAAATCAGCCGGCTTGGATGCCACTGTGACGATCAAAGGAAAAGGGTTCGGCACCTTTCTCAAGACGGCGGAGCATACGGAACTGGGTCTCAGCCAGAAGGCATACAAGCGCCGGCTGGATGTGGAGATCAATGAACCTGATTCCAGTTCTACCGTGGTGTCGAACGTCTCCAGAACGGAAGTATTGTTCAATGGCGCTGCGGCGCTTGTCCAGTCATGGACGGATAATGAGATTGTCGTCAAGGTGCCGCACCGGAACCTGTATGGGATCGGCAAACGTGGCGAGTTCTTCGACAATTTGGCCACGGGACCGCTGGTAGTGCGACGGGGCTCATGGGACGTACTGCCTGATGGGACCTGTTGTTCGCCCAAGAAGTGGCTGACACTGGAGGCCGGGCAATTCACGATTGAAGCCAAAGGGCTTCCGGATGCCGGGTATTGGAATAACAATCGTCCCGACGCGAGCACCAATCAATAATGGCTCGACAGGGACGGTGTCAGTGTCGTGGTGTGAAGCCCTCTCTTCTGCTTTCTCTTCTGATCTTTTTCTTGGTACAGCCGGCGGGTGGTGCCGAGGTCCCTCTCGTGGTCAGCGTGCAAAAGAGCACGACCGAGGCGACCTTGATGGGCATTCACTTTCTCGATGCCAAGACCGGCTGGGCGGTGGGAGCGGGAGGGACGGTCCTCAAAACCACCGATGGCGGGAACAAATGGAAGAAAGTATCCGCCGGCACCAGCGCAATGCTGACGGCGGTGTTCTTCGTGGATCAACAGAAGGGATGGGTGACGGGCACTGCCGGGACGTTGCGTCGCACGACTAACGGCGGAGAAAATTGGTTGCCCAAGCCGGTGGATACGCAACAAGCGCTCTACAGCGTCTTCTTCGCTTCACCGAAGGCCGGGTGGGTGGTCGGCGGTGGCGGGACGATTTTGCATACGAACGATGGCGGCGAACATTGGACAGAGCAGGCCAGTGGAACGAATGCCACGCTCTACGCCGCGCACTTCCTGAATGATCATCGCGGAACAGTGGTCGGCGCACTTGGCACCGTGCTCGCCACGGATGACGGTGGAGCCACCTGGGTGGCCCAGGAAACTCAGGGCGCCGTGACCCTCTTCGATGTATTTTTCACAGACGCTTCCAATGGCTGGGCCGTCGGCAACGCCGGCGCGCTCTTTCAAACGACCGACGGCGGCACCCGCTGGATCGACCGCACGCTGCCTTGCGGCAAGACTTGCACAAAGCTCATCGATTTATTGAAGGTTCGTTTTACAAGTCCGCAATCAGGCTGGATAGTCGGTGAACGCGGCATGGTCTATCGAACCACGGACGCGGGGTTTTCGTGGAGTGAAGGAAAACCAGTGGCCAAGGTCTCGATCTTCGGTCTGACCTTTCCCGATGCCGACCATGGTTGGGCGAGCGGCGAAAACGGCACCATTGTGCGCCTTGAGGCTGGCCGATAGCCGGTTTAGCCGAGGGCTCCCAGCCGATGCTGGAGAATTCCTATCGCCACGACCGCGGCGGTCTCTGCTCTGAGGATGTGAGGGCCGAGTGTAATCGGAGTCCATCCAACATTCTCGGCCGCCGCGATTTCATCAAACGACCATCCTCCTTCCGGTCCCACCAACAGGGTTATGGTGTCGTCGCTTGAAGCGGGCAGATCGATACGTCTCAGACTCGCGCTGGTCTCTCGACGTTCCGCCAAAATGAGGCGGGTCGATGAACGGGGGATTTGCGCCAGGTAGGCGGACATCTGTTGCGGTACGGCGACGGAGGCCACATGCCACTGTTCCGACTGCTGCGCGGCTTCGAGCGCGATGCGCTGCCAGCGAGCCGTTTGGCTCTCAATGCGATCGTGTTTGGGCTGGACGATACCGTGGCGGCTGAGAACCGGGACGATCGTACGAACGCCCAACTCGGTCGTCTTCTGAATGATCCAGTCCATTTTGTCTCCCTTGAGCAACGCTTGCCCGAGGGCGAGAGCGGGGGCTGTCCGTGGAGGTTCGATGAGCGTCTCGATAATGTGGGCGGTCACAGCCTGTTTCGTGACGGTGGTGATCTCTGCGCGATAGCGCCGTCTTTGCCCGTCGCCCAGGAGAAGGATTTCTCCCACCGTCATACGCAGACTGTTCCGCACATGCGCGAGGAGGTCGCCCGTGATCGTGACGATCGGAGGAGCGATGAGATCGGCAGGGAGAAAGAAAACGGGCATGCGGGCTCGGGGAAACGGGTGGAACGGGCGCGGCGGCTACTCGAAAAACGTCTTCATCTTGTCGAAGAACCCGTCTCCGTCCGGTTCCATCGACATGCCGCTCTCTTTGGCGAATTCCATGAGCAGCTCTTTTTGTCGCGCGGTCAGCTTGGTCGGTATCTGCACTTTGATGGTGTACAGATGATCGCCGGTCTGGCCTCCCTTCAGGCTGGGGATGCCGAGTCCTTTGATCCTCAGGGTCTTGTCATGTTGCGTGCCGGGCGGAATTTTAATGACGGTGTTGCCCTTCAGCGTGGGCACTTCCACTTTGCCGCCCAGTATCGCCGTCACCAGGTTGATCGGGACATCGCATTGAATGTCCAACCCTTTGCGCTGGAAGATAGGGTGGGGTTTGACCGTGATCGCCACGTAGAGATCACCGGGAGGACCGGCGTTGGCCCCATGTTCTCCTTCATTGGACAGGCGGAGGCGCATGCCGGTTTCGATCCCGGCGGGGATGTGCACGGCGATGGTCCGCTCTTTGTACACGCGCTGCCGTCCCTGGCAAGTCTGACAGGGTTCGGTCACGATGTGGCCGGCGCCCTCGCATTGGCCGCATGGGCGACTGACGCTGAAGAAGCCCTGTTGAAAGCGCAATTGGCCCGCGCCTTTGCAGCTCGGGCAGGTTTTGATCGCCGAGGCGGACTTGGCGCCGGTTCCTTTACAGTCGGTACATATTTCCCAACGCGGGATCTTGAGCTTGGCCTCCTTGCCGTAGACGGCTTCTTCGAAGGAGAGCTCGAGGTTGTACTGAAGATCGTTGCCGCGCTCCGCGCGTCCGCCGCCGCGCGTCTGTCCGAAGAAGTCTTCAAAGATATCGTTAAAGACATCGCCGAATCCGGCGCCGCCGAATCCGCCGAAGCCTTCAAAGCCGCCCCCAGGTTGCGCGCCGGCATGCCCGAACATGTCGTAGCGCTTCCGCTTCTCCTGATCGCTCAGGATTTCATAGGCTTCGTTGATCTCTTTGAATTTTTCTTCGGCGGCTTTTTTCTGATGATCGCCGGTTTGCAGGTCGGGATGGTGCTGACGGGCCATCTTGCGATAGGCCTTCTTCAGCTCTTCGTCGGAGACGTTTTTGTCGACGCCGAGAATATCGTAGTAATCGCGCTTGGTCACGGGTGCCATGGCTCTGGTATGAGTACAGAAAGACCGAGTTCCCATTTCCAGGAAACTCGGTCCGCCTGGTGCCTATTGTAAGCTACTTCTTATCCTTGTCTACTTCTTCGAACTCCGCATCGACGACTTTTTCGTCGGTCTTGGTTTCGCCTGCGCCGTTCCCGCCGGGTGCGGCACCTTGCGCGCCGGTTGCCGAAGCGGCTTTTTTATACATCTCCTCGGCCAGTTTGTGCGAGGCCGACATGAGGGTCTGCGTGGCGGATTCGATCGCCTCGGCGTCGGTGCCTTCCAGCGTCTTCTTCAGCGCGGCCACGGCGTCCTGAATCTTGGTCTTCTCCTCCGGCGACACTTTGTCGCCATACTCGGTGATGTTCTTCTCCGTTTGATAGACCAGATTATCCGCCTGGTTTTTGGCTTCCGCGAGCTTACGGCGCTTCTTGTCTTCTTCGGTGTGCGCCTGCGCGTCCTTCACCAGTTTCTCGACCTCTTCCTTGCTGAGGCCGCTCGACGCGGTGATCTTGATGGACTGCTCTTTTTGCGTCGCGAGATCCTTGGCCGAGACATGCACAATGCCGTTTGCATCGATGTCGAACGTCACCTCGATTTGGGGCATCCCGCGCGGTGCCGGGGGAATGCCGACCAGATCGAACTGACCCAGCAGTTTATTGTCGTTTGCCATCTCGCGCTCGCCCTGGAAGACCCGGATTGTCACAGCGGTCTGATTGTCGGCCGCCGTCGAGAAGACCTGGCTCTTCTTGGTGGGCACGGTCGTGTTGCGCTCAATCAGCTTCGTGAAGACGCCGCCGAGCGTTTCAATGCCCAGCGAGAGCGGGGTCACGTCGAGCAACAGCACGTCTTTGACGTCGCCCTTGAGCACGCCGCCTTGAATGCCGGCGCCGATCGCGACGACTTCGTCCGGGTTCACGCCGCGATGCGGCTCCTTCCCGAAGAAGTCCTTCACGACTTGGATCACCTTCGGCATACGGGTCATGCCCCCGACGAGCACCACTTCCTGAATGTCCTTCGCGGTGACGCCCGCGTCAGACAAGGCCTTCCGGCAGGGTTCGATCGTGCGTTGAATCAAGTCGTCGACCAATTGTTCCAGCTTGGCGCGGGTGAGCTTGGTCACCAGGTGTTTCGGCCCGCTGGCATCGGCCGTAATGAAGGGCAGGTTAATTTCGGTTTCCTGCGACGACGAGAGTTCGATCTTTGCCCGTTCGGCCGCTTCCTTGAGACGCTGCAACGCCATGCGGTCTTTCCGAAGGTCGATGCCCTGGTCTTTCTTGAATTCATCGACGAGCCAATCCATTACCCGTTGGTCGAAGTCGTCGCCGCCCAGGTAGGTGTCGCCGTTCGTGGATTTCACTTCGAACACGCCTTCGCCGATTTCCAGGACGGAGACGTCGAAGGTCCCGCCGCCGAGGTCATACACGGCAATCCGTTCGTCCTTTTTCTTGTCGAGTCCGTAGGCAAGCGAGGCCGCGGTCGGCTCGTTGATGATGCGGAGCACATTCAGTCCGGCGATCTGGCCCGCATCCTTGGTGGCCTGGCGCTGGCTGTCGTCGAAATAGGCGGGGACGGTAATGACCGCTTCGGTGACTTTCTCGCCGAGATAGTCTTCCGCCGTCTGCCGCATCTTTTGGAGGATCATGGCCGACACTTCCGGCGGACTATAGCGCTTCCCGCGCAATTCGACGTGCGCATCGCCGTTGT
>CAYNLM010000117.1:0-12614 GCA_964398045.1 uncultured Nitrospira sp.
GTGACGTTGCGGGGAATGCCTGTCTGAAAAACCTTTTCACCAAAGTGGGCGCGCTCTTGCTCTGCAACTTGACGAGCTAAGGTGTTGCGTGCGTCAAACATAGTGAGGACAATACCTTCAAGCGAGAGGGTCGGATTCCATGACTGACGAACTCGATCAATGCTGCCAAGAAGGCGGCTTAACCCTTCCATGGCATAATACTCACATTGAACAGGTATCAGAACTGAATGGGCCGCAGTAAGAGCATTGAGGGTCAATAGCCCGAGAGCCGGAGGACAATCTATGAAAACTACATCATATTTATCAATAGCTTTCGCTAATAAATCTTTTAAATTATGTTCCCGTCCATGGACATTGACCAGCTCAATTTCAGCGCCAGCCAAGTCCGCATTTGCCGGCAGCAATGATAGCCCAGTGACTTCTGTCCTAATAGACACTTCCTCGGCCTTAGCCCCTTCAATCAAGGAGTTGTATACCGTCACCTTCAAGGAACGAGGATCCACACCCAACCCACTTGTAGCATTACCCTGTGGATCTAAATCGACGAGTAGGACCGACTTGCCTTGAATGGCGATTGCCGATGATAGGTTCACTGAAGTCGTTGTTTTTCCTACACCTCCTTTCTGATTGGCTACAGCGATTATTCGTGCCATCTGGGCTGAGTCTCCTATGTTCCACGTGGAACAATATTATGCAGCGGTCATCAAGACAGAAATAACTCTCTTGCCACCTTGCTTGGGAAGAGCAAACAAGAACTGATTTACCACAGACCAGTCTGGCGACACCTCGGACTTCAAGACGGGCTTGGACAAATAAATAATGCTTTTTCCTCCTTTGGCTAGAAGTTTGGCGGCTTGTTCCAAGACGAGGTCATACCTCAATGCCCGAGTAATCACATAATCAAATTGTGCTGCATGCCCTCCTGCAATTACAAAATGCTCGAGCGTTTCAGAGACAATGCTCACTTTTTCTAGTCGAAGAAGACCGACTATAAAATGAAGAAACGATGCCTTCTTGTGTACCGGCTCTAACAATGTGACGACTAGATCAGGCCGAGCGATTTTCAATGGAATACCTGGAAACCCGGCACCTGAGCCAACATCGAGAACCCTTGCTTCGTGAATGATTTCTTCCGCCGACAGACCAGCCAGTGAGTCGATGAAGTGTTTAATGATGATATCTTCCTCTCCCGTGATGCTGGTGAGATTGGTGGATCGGTTCCATATCCTGAGCTGGTTCAGGTAAGTTATGAACTGCTCCACTTGTCCGTCGGTGAGCCTAATCCCAAGATTGGTCGCATGCGCTTTTAGTAGTCGCGAGAGGTCCACATGTTCCACGTGGAACAATTACTTGAACAGAGTGAAAAGATCAACAGGCAAGAGCTAACTCTAGACCGGACTGTACCCTTTATATTTTTCCATGGCGACCATTAGGAGCGATACGGCCGCCGGAGTTATGCCGGATACTCGTGAAGCTTGTCCCAATGTTTCAGGCCTCACTTTTTTAAGCTTCTCTCTTACTTCCCTCGAAAATCCTGGAATGGCATCGTAGTTAATGGTCTGAGGGATTAGCTTCCTTTCCAACTTCTTCATTTGCGCAACTTGCTTGAGTTGTCGGTTGATATACCCTTCATACTTAACTTGCAGCTCTATTTCATCAGCGATCTCAGCATCTTGAATGGCCGGAATGCCAAGCGCCTGCAGAAGCTGGAGGTATGTCGATTCTTGTCTCCTGAGAAGCTGCGCAAGTGTTTGGGAAGGGGAAATGTCCTCCAGGTATGTCCCTCGCGTATCCTGGAGAACTTGGCTTGTCAATCGAGGCCTCGTTTCATTTAAGCGCACAATTTCACCATCGATTGCGGATTTTTTTTGCATGAGCCGTTCATACGCATCGTCCTGGACTAACCCTAAGCCATATCCAATTTCCATCAGCCGAAGATCGGCATTACTATGGCGCAGCAGCAGACGATACTCCGCTCTTGAGGTGAACATCCTGTACGGTTCATGAGTATCTTTAGTGATGAGATCGTCGATGAGAACACCAATGTACGCTTGTGAGCGATCAAGAACGAGCGCTGGTTCGTCTCTCAATTTCATGACCGCATTAATTCCCGCCATCAAGCCCTGTGCGGCAGCCTCTTCGTACCCGGATGTCCCATTGATCTGGCCTGCGTGGTACAAGCCCTTCACGTTCTTCGTTTCAAGAGTCGGATGGAGTTGTCGAGGGGGAAAGTAGTCATATTCGATCGCGTAGCCTGGCTTGAGCATTTTCGCTTGTTGCAATCCAGGGATGGTCTGGAGAACCGCTGCCTGAACATCGACCGGAAGGCTTGTCGAGATGCCGTTTGGATAAAACTCTTGAGTATCGAGTCCTTCTGGCTCGACAAAGATCTGATGCCGTTCCTTCTCGGCAAAGCGCACCACCTTGTCTTCGATTGAAGGACAATACCGGGGGCCGACGGAATCTATGGCCCCGCTGTAGAGCGGAGAGCGATCGAGATTTGCGCGAATGATATCGTGGGTCTGCGGACTCGTGTGCGTCAGATGACATAGCACTTGCGGTGTCATGATTCGCTCTGTTCGATGGGAAAAGAGCGGGGGCGGGTCATCGCCGGGCTGAGGAACCATCACCGAAAAATCGATCGTGCTTCTGTCAAGCCGAGGCGGCGTACCGGTCTTCAAACGTCCCACCTCGAACCCGAGGTCGCGCATGCAGTCAGACAGGTGTTCAGCCGAGACTTCCCCCGCACGGCCGGCAGGAAAATGATTGAGGCCAATGTGGATAAGTCCCTTAAGGAATGTACCTGATGTCAAGATGACGGCCTGTGCGGCAATCTTCTCCCCCGTTCCAGTCACGATTCCGGATACCGCGTCCCCACGTGTCAACAGCCGATCAACGATGCCTTCTCCGATGGTGAGACAGGGCTCTGCTTTGAGCGTGTCCTGCATGGCCGCCCGGTACAACGCCTTGTCGCACTGCACCCGCAATGCCCGAACCGCCGGTCCTTTGCTGGTATTGATAAACCGAAATTGAATGCCGGCTCGATCGGTATTCCGACCCATTTCACCGCCCAACGCATCGATTTCCTTGACCAGGTGGCCCTTGGCAATGCCGCCCACCGCCGGATTGCAGGACATTTGCGCAATGCGGTTCTGTTCCATCGTCAGGAGAAGCGTCTGGGCGCCCATGCGGGCAGCCGCAAGTGCCGCCTCGCAGCCCGCATGGCCGCCCCCGACAACGATCACGTCAAATTCCTGCGGCATCCCGTTTCCTCATTTCCCGATACAGAATTCTGAAAAGATTCGGTCCAGCACTTCTGTGGAGGTAATGGCACCGGTGATTTCCCCCAGCGCGTTCGCAGCGTCGCGCAAATCCACCGCAACACATTCGGGCGCAACCCGCCTTTCAATCGAAGCCAATGCCTGCTGAAGCGAATCTCCCGCTTGTTCCAATGCGGCTTGATGCCGGACATTCGTGACGATCACGCCCTCACGAGACTCCAGAATTCCTCGTGACAATAGCAACCTGATTCCATTTTTGATCTCAGCAAAGCCGAAACCGGTTCGTACGGAAATCGGGATAACCTCATAACGAGTCTGCTCTCGAATCCGCTGGAGAAGACAAGAGGCCGTCCCGTCGTCGATGAGATCAATCTTGTTGAGGAGCACGAGTCGAGAACTACTTCCCACGTCCTTCATAAGTTCAGGCTCGAACCGCTCTGCTCGTTCAGAAGCGTCGACGACTTGCAGGACCACATCGGCACTCTCTTCAGCCATCCTTGCGCGCCTGATTCCCTCTCGCTCCACCTCATCGGTTGTGTCGCGCAAGCCGGCGGTGTCCACCAACGTCACCGCCATGCCGTCCAACACCGCCGCTTCCTCAATGACGTCGCGTGTCGTTCCCGGAACATTGGTGACGATCGCTCTGTCCTCTTGAAGCAGCCTGTTTAACAAACTGGATTTCCCGACATTGGGGCGACCGACAATCACCACTCGCGCCCCCTCCCGCAACACACGTCCGCCCCGCGCTGTCGCTAGCATCCCTTGAATGGATCTCATCGTTTCCTGGATTGTCTGCACCAGTTCCTGCCGGCCGATAAAGTCGATATCCTCGTCGGCAAAATCGATTCCTGCTTCAATATGCGCCAGAAGACCCAGCAATGTCGCTCGCAGCCGCTCCACTTCGCGCCCCAAGTCTCCCCTCAAATGCCGTTGCGCGACCTTCAGCCCGTCTTCAGACTTGGCCCTGATGGTATCGAGCACTGCCTCAGCCTGCGACAAGTCTATACGACCGTTTAGGAATGCCCGCTTGGTGAATTCCCCCGGATGGGCCAAGCGAGCTCCCGCTACAATGCAGGCTTCACAGACATGACCCAGTACCAAGGCGCTGCCATGACAATGGAGCTCCACCACATCTTCAGCGGTAAATGACCTGGGAGCGGCCATGTAGACCACCAGCCCCTCGTCGAGAGGCATCCCATTCCTATGAGACAGAGAAGAACGTTGTTGAGAATTTGCCGGCGAGACTTCCGGGTAGAGGATATCGGCAAGATGCAGCGTGTGAGACGGAACAGCGCCTAACGACCGGCCGGACCGCAACCGCACGACCTTCTCGGCGACGGAGAGCGCGCCGACACCGCTGATCCGCACTATACCGATGCCACCGTCCCCGATGGGGGTCGCAATCGCACAGATTGTATCCTCAGGCGCCTCATCCATCCGCTCACCTGCATCATGTCTTCGCAGAACCTTCAGCCGGTTCGGCCACCACGGCTCTGTTTCGAAAGATGAATCGGTCCGTCATGACTTGCTGCAAGATCGTCAGGGTATTGTTCGTCAACCAATACAGCACCAGCCCGGCTGGAAAATTGATGAACAAGAACGTCATGAATGCCGGTAGCATCAACATGATTTTCGCCTGGGTCGGATCCATCGTGGTCGGAGTGATCTTCTGCTGGATGACCATCGTCACGCCCATAATGATCGGTAACACATAATAGGGGTCCTGCACCGACAGGTCGGTAATCCACAGCCCCAACGGAGCCTGACGCAAATCGATGGTCATATACAGAATGTTGAACAAGGCCACGAAAACCGGCATCTGGAGCACCATCGGGAGACAGCCGCCGACCGGATTCACCTTGTGATCACGGTACAGCTTGATCAGTTCCTTATTCAATCGATCACGATCATCCTTGAACTTTTCCTGAACCGCCAAGACCTTCGGCTGGATCATCTGCATCTGCTTCATGGACTTGTAGCTTTTATACTGCAGGGGGACAAACAGCATCTTGATGGCGATCGTCAGCAGGACAATGGTCAGGCCGTAGTTATGGGTAAACTCGTTGAGAAACCGCAGGACATAGAAAATGGGTTTCGCCACGGCCTTGACGACACTCCAACTGCCGAAGATGAACCAGCCGAAGTCGATCGTATCTTCCAGACCAATCTGCAGACTCCGGAGCGTGTCGTATTCCTTGGGCCCCGCATACAGTTGGAGCCCCAGCGTGTTGCCTGCTTGCGGCGCCGGCATACGCACGCTCGTCGAGACCAATTTGTCCCCCTCTTTCTTCACCAAGACCGACCCGGCCTGTTTGGGAATCAAGACGGACAGAAAGTATTTGTCCTGCAAGGCCGCCCATTGGATATGCCCTTTTCGTTCCGATTGCGTATCAGGGGTTTCCTTCTCAACTTTCCCATCCACGAGCGAGGCCGAGCCGATCAGCCCGATGAACCCGTCGCCCCATTCCACAATGCCGAAATTGGTTCCCAGCGCGACAGTCACTGAGCCGTCGATTCCGCCTTCTTTCAACAGCACGTCTACGAGATAACTGTCAGCGTGGAATGTCAGCTGCTTTTCCAGCCAAATGCCTTTCTCCGCATTCTCATAGCGGAAAGTCATATGGCCGCTCGGATGCGACTCATCGAGCCTCGTAAAATCCCTTTCTACCGCATACAGCCCCTCTCGTAATTTCTGGGTAACGGACGCCTCGTCGGTGCTCACGGCCAAGGGACCCGGGAATTTGGCCCCTTGCCTGACAAGCTGGACGGCGGGCTGGTCATCAGAAGCTCCGCGATAGCGCTTGAGCTCCCAACTCGTGATCACGGCACCGCGTGTGGAGAATTTCGCACGATAGAGATTCGTCTCCACCTCAAATGTGTCTGGAACGCCGGACGTGCCACGGAACACCGGCCCCTCACCGGAATGCGCTTGATTTTTTTCACTAGCCGGCTCTCCCGAAGCAACCGGGACAGGCTCGGACTTCTGTTCGGACACCGGAGGGGACTGGCTTTCGCCCGCAGGAGTAGATACTGGCGAGTCCGTCGTCGCGGGGGGTGGCGGAGCCAACCCCAATTCTTTCAGCACAAACTCATAGCCGAAGATAATGGCGAGCGATAAGACCAAAAACACAATGACGCGTTTTTCCATGTAAGCGATGTACTTTCTTTAGAATGTCCCCACGATTAACGGACCGGATCGTCTCCACCGGGGTGAAAGGGGTGGCACTTCAGCAGCCGCAGCACCGCCAAAGCCAACCCCCGGACGACGCCATATCTGACGATCGCGTCCATGGCATACCGTGAACAGGTCGGCTCAAATCGGCATGCCCGGCCGAACAGCGGAGAAATGAGGTAACGATAGCCTTGTATGAGAGACAAACTCACTGACCGCATATCATGCCGATCTGGTCCGAAGAAGATGCACTCGCCGTAACGTCGCTTCCCAGACCTGCTTCACATCGTCAAACGTCTGGAGCAACGCCTCTCGTTTGGGAAAGATGAGCAGGGCCTGACCTGGAAGTAATTCCGGGTGAGACTGCCTGATCAGCTCGCGAAAGATACGCTTCACTCTATTCCGTCGAACCGCATTGCCGAACCGCTTGCCGACCACAATCCCGACCCGGCTGGGGGCATCATCCATCTTGTACGCGAGAAGATTGAAAAGGTTCGTAGACAACCGCCGTCCCTGGCGCTTCACCTTTTCAATATCCCGGCTGGCGCGTAAGAAGATGCCCGATCCTCGTTGCTTTGGCATCATCAGAACGACAACTCTGCACTGGCGCGCTACTCGCGACGATCCTCTTCAGGAATGCTTGTGGCAGGTGAGCGCACGCGACGGGTCAAGGGGACACGCCTCTCGTTAAAGAAGCGTGGAGGGGCGGGAGATCACACCCGAGCCGCCCAGAGTCAGACACACCACCTTCCTATTTACGGCCCTATACGGTCAGCCGAGCGCGGCCTTTGGCCCGCCGACGGGCTAGCACCTTGCGCCCGTTTTTTGTGCTCATTCTTTTTCTGAAGCCGTGCTCGCGCTTTCGCTTGAGTTTGGACGGCTGTTGATACGTAAATGACATGGCGCTCCTCTCAGCTTCGGTGATTCTTCAATTCAAATGAGGGGGCATTATATGAGCCGATCCAAGGCCTGTCAATTTGTCGCCTCGTTACCGGATTGTACCTTGGCGGCCGATCTGGATTGCGTTACATCGATCTCATATCCTTCAGGTTTGAGGCGCTTTTGCCCGTCTCTCGCCAGACCGCCACAGAAAAGCTCATCCTGCATCAGGCAACCAGTTCCTAAGATACTGATATCTTAGTGCTTTGAATAGCTCTACCGATGTGATCGCTGGCATTGAGCTTGCCAGCAGGTAGGGGTTCCTCACATCATGCGGTGCCTATGAACCTCTGCACCACGAATACCACCAACACTTTTGCACGACTGATTCGAAGGGAGGTGACAAACATTATGGCGAAATTGTTTCTGAGTGCATTGGCTCTTATGGTCATGGCCACTTTTTCCAGCGTGACCTTTGTTCGTGCGCAGGAAGCCGCTCCGGCAACTCCGGCGACTCCTCCTTCCGCTCCAGCAGTCACGGCTCCAGCCCAAGCTGAAGGCGAGAAGAAGATGGATGGAGAAAAGGAGAAGAAGGGAAAGAAAGGGAAGAAGGGCGGCAAGGGAAAGAAAAAGGATAAGAAGAACGGATAGCCTTGCCGCTATTTGGAAGCACCTTCCGATGGGCCCCTTCCGCGAACAGCGGGAAGGGGCCCGGATTCACGACCAAAGGCGGTTCATCAAAATTTATCGCCTCTTTTCACATTGGCCATTAGAATGAAAATGACTAGGGGCACGGAGCATAATGGCGCAGCGACCGTTGACTCTATGAGGAGGACACTATGACGATGACACGACAGATCCTTGGACCTCTTGCCGTCACCATCTTGTTGGTGACCGGATGCGCCAAACCCCCGACGGAGCAAATCGAAGCCGCGGAGAAAGCCGTCAAGGAAGCACAGCAAAGCGGGGCAGCCACCTACACAGCCGACGAATATGCCAAGCTTGAGGGCACCCTCGCCGCGTTAAAGAAAGAAGTGGGAGAGCAGGACGCCAAATTTGCGCTTTTTCGCGACTACGGCAAAGCCGAACAACTGGCCGCCTCCACCAAGGCGGATGGTGAACGTGTGAAAGCCGACGCCGCCAAGAAAAAAGAAGAGGCCAAAGCCGCCGCCCTACAGGCCCAGCAGGTCGCGCAAGAGGCCGTGAAATCGACAATCGATTTGGTCGCGCAAGCCCCGGTGGGAAAAGATCGGGCTGCGCTCGAAGCGATCAAGAATGATGCCGACGCGCTCAAGGCTTCTCTGAACCAAGTTCAGATTGCGATCGATAAAGAAGATTACCCAGCTGCTCAGACACAAGCCAAGGCGATCCACGATAAGAGCCAGGCCGTCTCAGCTGAGATTCAGCAGGCCTTGGCGAAGGTCGGCAAAGGAAAGCCTTCTGCGTCGAAGAAGAAGTAGGACGTTCCGCTATGGCGTTGGCTCACTTGTGTAAAACGATCATCAGCATAAGCCTCTACGCCCTACTGGCATCCGGCTGCGTGCAGGCGGTGCCGCCCGACCTTATTGCGGCGCTGGACGCGATCGACCACGACCTCATCGCCATGCGGGCGCCCGAGGCGGCTGCGGACGACTATGTCCATTTTGTCAGACAATGGGTCTCGCTCAAGGCACGACTGCAATCGGATGACGACCTCATCAGGTGGCCCTGGGAGTCGAATGATCTTGAGGAAGCGCTTCGACGGTTACATGACGAGGGCGGCCTCACCGTCGCCCGGTTGCAAGAGCGGCAACGTGCGCAACGCCAGCTCGCGGAATCAAAGCTCCTGCGGCTGGAAGAACGTCTGCAATTGATCGCGTCCCAGGTCGAATCGATCGACGGACGCATCGTGCTGGGAGACAAGCCGGTCCAAACCGACCTCTTGCTCAAACAAGCGCGCGCGTTTTACGAACAGCGCGATTACGAACGCTCGATTGAGGCCGCCGACAAGGCCGGTCATGCCGTCCTGGCCCAAACTACCGTGCTGGCGCGGGAACTCGGCCGCTACGCGGACGATGCCCGCATTACCCATTGGCAAACGATGGTCAAACAGACGGTTGAATGGTCGCGTACACACCAGACCATCGCCATTGTTGTCAGCAAGGCGGACCGCATCCTGACACTCTACAAGAACGGCCGTAAGGTGCTAACATATCCCGTCCGATTGGGGTTCAACGGGATCAGGGAAAAGCAATACCAAGGTGATGGGGCCACGCCGGAAGGCCGCTACCACGTCACGGCCAAGCGCGGCCGCGGTCAAACCCAGTTTTACCGCGCCCTCGTCTTGGATTATCCCAACGCGGACGATCGGCGACGCTTTGCCTCGGCAAAGAAATCAGGCAGAATCGCTCCGACGAAGAGTATCGGCGGCCAGATTGAAATTCACGGAGTCGAAAATGAGCTCATGGCTCAGACGCTCGGGTGCATCATGCTGGATAATCCACAGATGGTGGCGCTCTTCGAGCGTGTCTCGCCGGGCACACCCGTGACCATCGTGGGAGCCTTGACCGGAAGCAACTCAGTCGCGCTGGCTTTGGCTCAATTAGGGAATCAAAAAGAAGAAACCTGAGTGACGTCCTATGGCGCGGGTGCTCCTCTCTTTCTCCGCAGCAGTGGTGATCGGACTCCTGTTCGCGGCTGTGCCTCAGAGCAGCCAGGCGCCGTCATCCGAGGCGGAACCGCCCCAACCGTCAGCGGCGGACGAGACGACTCTACGTACTCTGCAAGCGCGCTACCGGAACCTGTCCAAACAACTGTTGCAATTGATGCCACATCAACCCTATATCCTGGTCGACACGGCTCGGAATCACCTGTACGTCAGGCGGCAGCAAGATGTCCTGCTCGACGCCGTTGCTTCAACCGGAAGCGGCATCATTCTGGATAAACCGGGCGACGGCCGCGACCAATGGGTCTTCGACACACCCAGAGGAGAATTTCTCGTGCAGTCGAAGTTGACTAATCCCGTCTGGGTCAAGCCGGACTGGGCATTCATCGAGGAAGGCCTGACGGTCCCCAAGAATTCCGCCGACCGGGTCGAGCAAGGAGTCCTCGGCGAGTATGCGCTCGGGTTCGGAAAAGGCTACTTCATCCATGGCACCCTCTATACGCGTCTCTTGGGTAAGAACGTCACCCATGGCTGCATTAGACTGAACGACGGCGACCTCAAGAGTGTCTACCAACTCGCGCGAGTCGGGACACCGATTTTGATCTTCTAATCGCGCACGCACCGGCGCAGATACCATCCATGAGCCTCTGCGCAATTGTCCTCCTGCTTCTTTCGCTCACCACGCCAAGCCGGGCAGCCGATATTGAGCCGTTCCGGGATCTCCGCCTCGATGACGCCGTGTCGCTGCAGGAAGCCACTCGGGTCCTTGAGGAAGAACTCAAACTGGCGGCTCGACCACAGACCTATATTGTCATCGATCTAGTCACACAAGCCATTCATATCAAGGGCCGGGGAGTCGACCTGCATCGCATCCCCATCAAGAATTGGTCCCTCGCCGCCGGTGAGGGAATGACGGGCGTGTTCCGCGTAGTCGAGCGGCCCCCGGTGGTGCGCCGTAAGATCAATCCCGCTGCAACCGTCGAACAAGAACCCATCTCACTCGCAGACATGCCGATTTACTATGAACTGTCTTGCACGCCCTCGCTCACCCTGGAAGTACGCCCTTCCGCCGATGAGCATCCATTGCAATGGACTTTGTCGACCGGGCGAATCTGGTGGCGGCAGCTCAAACACTGGAGCAGCGCCTTGTTCGCCGCACACAGTGGCTCACGCCGGCCTTATCTGCAACTGACCTTGTCCACCGAGCAAGCCCAATCTTTTGCCTGGTCACTGGTGGACGGCATGTCTCTGGTGATCCGCCGCCCGCCCGCCGTATAAAACCGTTTCAATGCGTGATTTGGCGTTGCCTTTTGGCTTCCCACCTACCTAAGATAAACCAACTCCTCTTCGACCTCGCTCACCGGAGGAAGCTTGCATGCCTATCCCATCGCGAAACACACTGGCCCCATCGTTCGATGCCACCATCCATCCGACCCTTCAGGAGCTCAATCGACAAGATGTGATCAACCGGCTGTGGCGGAAAGATCATCTCCTCTGGAAACCCGAACCGAGGGAGATTTCCGACCGGCTTGGGTGGCTCACCGTCCATGAGCGGATGCAGGAACAACGAGACCATCTTAGGCGTTGTGTATCCATGGCGAAGGACATGCGCGTAAAGGATGTCGTCCTGCTGGGCATGGGCGGGAGCAGTCTCGGGCCGGAGGTCTTTCGTGCCTCGTTCGGACAACAGAAAGGCGCGCCGCGATTGTGGGTACTGGACTCAACGGTTCCCGGCTGGATTCGGCAAGTCACCAAGGCGATCGTGCCAGCCAGAACCCTCTTTCTCGTGGCCAGCAAATCCGGAGGCACCATCGAAGTCATGTCCCTCTTCGCGCATTTCTGGTCCCTCGTGTCCACGTCGAAAGGCAACCATGGAGGCAAACACTTTATCGCCATTACCGATGCTGGCACCGGTCTCGAAACGATGGCTCAGGAGTATGGCTTCGGACAGATCTTCACCAATCCTCCCGACATCGGCGGGCGGTACTCGGTTCTCTCCTTCTTCGGACTGGTTCCTGCCGCGTTGATGGGACTGGATATCAGCCGACTCTTAACCAGAGCGGCCGGTATGGCTGAGCGCTGCCGCACAGAGAAGGACAGCGCATCCAACCCAGGGGCCTATTTGGGTGGGGTGATGGGAGCCTTCGCAAAAGCCGGCCGCGACAAGGTGACAGTGATTGCCTCGCCCGCCATTGCCACCTTCGGCCTCTGGGTGGAGCAACTGTTGGCCGAGAGCACCGGCAAGGAGGGCACCGGGCTCATTCCTGTCGCACAGGAACCGGTCATGGCACCGGCCGCCTATGGAGGAGACCGGTTCTTCGCCTATCTGAGACTCAAGGGAGAGAAGAACGCCGCGCTGGATGGACAGGTTCTGGATTTGATCAAGGGAGGCCATCCGGTTCTTCGTTTTGATCTCAATGATCGCTATGACTTGGGGGCGGAATTCTTCCGATGGGAATATGCAACGGCCGTGGCAGGCCACGCGCTCGGCATCCATCCTTTCGACCAGCCGAATGTCCAGGAACGCAAAGACCACACGAGCCGTGGCCACGGACTATTCCAGTCCACCAAACAGCTGCCACACCAAGCCGGCAACGCCCTCCAACACGCCGCACCAGAATTAACACAGCAGACGACA
>CAYNLM010000118.1:0-12594 GCA_964398045.1 uncultured Nitrospira sp.
CTTCAGCCTTGTGCTGCAGTTTTTCGACACTCAGCACGACTTGCAACGACCCGACTTTGAGCCCATACCGATCCAGCCGCTCAAACCGAGTCTCCACATAATCGCGCAGCGCCGGAGTGATATCCATGTGACGGCCCGTGATTCTCAGCTTCATACTGTCTCCGAATGTGTGTGGTACTATCAAACGGCTTAGAAAAAGCGTTTGCGTTGACTGGCAGACGGAATATTTTCTTCCGCTCGATACTTCGCGACGGTTCGTCTCGCGATCAGCACTTGTTGCTTGCGGAGACGAGCGGCGATCTCCTCATCTTTGAGCGGTCGGCGGGCATCTTCCTCAGCCACCATCTTCCGAATCATTTCCCGTACAGTGACAGACGACAGCATGTCGGACGGTTGATCGACCCGCTGAAGACCGGCATTGAAAAAGAACTTCAACTCCAACATACCTTGCGGGCAATACATATACTTGTTCGCCGTGACGCGGCTGATGGTGGATTCATGCATCCCGATATCTTCCGCCACCTGCTTCAACACCAAGGGCTTGAGGTACTGTACTCCCTGTTCAAAAAATTGTTCTTGGAATTTCACGATGCTCGACACGACTTTGACAATCGTCTTATTCCGTTGCTCGATGCTGCGAATGACCCATTGAGCAGCCCGCAGCTTTTCGTCCATATATGCTTTAGTCTCGGCAGTCCCGCCCTGTCCAGAAGTCATGAGCTGTTTGTAGTACGGGCTGATGCGCATGCGGGGCAGCCCGTCGTCATTCAACAGCACGACCCACTCACCCTCATTCTTCACCACAAACACGTCAGGAACAATGACGTAGTTCTGGGTGTTCGTGAAGGGGCGACCGGGTTTCGGTTCAAGATCCTCGATGATCTTCGTGGCCTGGAACACCTCTTCGACCGTGACGTTCAACGCCTTGGCAATCTTCGCATACTGTTTTTTCTCCAGATCTTTCAGATGATGGAGGACGATGCCCTCGACCACCGAACCCTTGAGCGCACCGGGTCGGGAACCCAGTGATCCCATCGGATTTCGTCCTAAATGACCAAGCTGAAGCAACAGGCACTCAGGGAGGTCGCGCGCTCCAACACCGGTGGGATCAAACGTCTGGATGTCCTTCAACACGGACTCGGCTTCGACTTCCGTGAAGTCTGTCCCACTGACCACTTCTGACAACGAAATACGAAGATACCCGTCGTCATCAAGATTACCGATGATCAACCGGCCAATCGCTTTTTCACGTTCCGACAGGCCCGACAAGGACAATTGCCAGAGAAGATGTTCTTCAAGCGAGGTGGCTTTGGCCACCGTCTGTTCATACGATGGGAATTCATCCTGAGAAGATGCCGGATATTCGGAGTCTCCGGCACGCCGGTCGCTTCCGAAATATTCTTCCCAACCGGAGGCCGAGAATTCTTCCGGTGACTCCCGTTCCTCAGGTGTCCCGCTCTCCTCGGTCTGCTCTTGGGTTGCAGCGGCGGGAGTTTCTTCGGTCTTCCCGTCCGTCGCGCTGGCCTCGGCCTCCGCCTCCTCAATCTCCGTTTGCACTTCATCAAGTAACGGATTGTCCAGCAAGTGCTGCGCCAAGCTCTGCTGCAGCTCCAGCCTGGACAACTGCAACAGCTTGATCGCCTGCTGTAATTGCGGCGTCATGATGAGCTTTTGACTGAGCTTTAGATCGAGTCGCAGTTTCATTGTCGCTACCCTACCCGTTACAGCTTGAATCGTTCACCGAGATACACGGCCCGAGCGGTTTCACTCTTGACGATCGCCTCGGGAGATCCCGCTTCCAAAATCAGCCCCTCATTGATGATATAGGCACGGTCGGTGATCGACAGGGTCTCCTGAACATTGTGGTCCGTGATCAAGATCCCGATGCCCTTTTCCTTCAATCTCGTAATGATCTGCTGAATGTCCGCCACGGCGATCGGATCAATGCCCGCAAATGGTTCATCCAGAAGCATAAAGGAAGGATCTGTGGCCAGCGCGCGTGTGATTTCCAACCGTCGTCGTTCTCCGCCGGACAGTGCGTAGGCCATGCTCTTGCGAATGTGCAGCAGGTCTAGCTCTTTGAGCAACTCATCGGTCCGCTGAGAGCGTTCGTCACGAGCATACCCCAGCATTTCGAGAATCGCCAAGACATTATGCTCCACGGAAAGCCGGCGAAACACCGAAGACTCCTGAGGAAGGTACCCGATGCCCTTCCGAGCCCGTTTATACATCGGCAAATCGGTGATGGACTCTCCGTTGAAAGTGATCTCGCCTTCATCGGGTTGACACAGGCCGACCATCATGTCGAAAATAGTTGTCTTACCGGCACCGTTGGGACCCAACAAGCCCACCACTTCCCCTGCCCGCACTTCGATCGCGACGCCTTTGACGACCTTACGCCCGCGGAAGCTCTTCACGAGCCCGCTGGCCCGCAGACATTCGACGCGCGGCGTCGCGGCCGTTATGCCATGGGCGGGCGCTGGATCAATTTGAAGACCCTGCGTCACGGGGCACCTTTCTCCTCGCCTTCAATCCGCACATGGGACCCGCCTTCCACCACACTGCGATCCTCCGCCAAGTACATCGTAATCTGTTTTCCACTGACCCGCGTTCCCTTTTCCCAGGCGACCGGATCTCCGGTGAGAATAATTTTCTCGTCGTCGCTGAAATACACCGCCTTTTTGCAGGTGGCGTTTCCGTTTTCCTTTTCGATCTTCACGTTTCCCATGGCTTCAATCCGATTGACCGAACGATTGGAGACCGTCGGCATGGATTCGGTACCCTTGGAAGACCCGGCGTTCTTGGCTGCTTCACGGCCATTCCGTTCTCCCGAGGACGATTTAGCCCCATCAGTATTGGAGTGGAATAGCACAATCATCTTGTCCGAATAGACGACAAGGGTGCCCTTGGTAAGGACAACGGATCCCTCAAAAAGCGCCTGTCCATCCTGGTTACGCACGGTCATTTTCTTGGCGGTAATCGTCGTAGAAACGGGAAGAGTGTCCGTGCCCCCTTTGGCAGACCCGGTTTCAGCGGACTGAGCAGCCGAGATGACGCCGAGCGCCAAGCAATTAAGAAGCAGGAGAAACATCCACATGAACATCCTCTAAGACTTCAAATTCTTCGGACTCCAATCGGCCGAGCAACCCACGCCCCGTCACCGCCAGGCCGTTTCCAATAATCCTCACAGGGTCATCCGTTCGAATCTCCCTCGTCGCATCAGTCCATGCCAGGTGATTCGTATAAATGGTATATCCACCCGACGTGACGACAACCAGCGGATCGAGCCGATTCATCAGCATGAAATTTTTTGTCGTCGTATCCAGCGTGCCCTCATCTCCCGACACGGTAAGTTCTTTCCCTTGCACTCCGTAAAGCGTGACATCGACGACGCTCAGCAGCGCCTTCTTCTCTTGCTCAAAGAGACGCGCGGATTTCGCCTGCACTTGCCACTGGACCACGTCCCCTTTGGTTTGCGTAAAGGAAAACTCAGCGATCTTGGCATCGGCTCGTTCGATCGATCCAGGAGGTGCCGATTGACTGGTGGGAACGGAGTCCGCATTCACAAAAAGCAAGTAACCGAGAAACCCGGCCAGCATGACACTTAGCGCGAGAAGCGTGCGCCGCGCAATCAGTTCCCACATGCGAAAGAAGCTCTCCTCAAGGCAAAAACAACCTGGCACGATCGTAGCATGCACGAGTAGGCAAGTAAACGGCTGAAGAGATGTAAAACAAAACGACTCCCACGTGTTTCCACGTGGGAGTCGCACGATTGACGTGTACAGGGTTGCAGGTTTGCTACGACACTGATTTTTCCGTACTCCCGGATGAAGAAGAAGCAGCGGGAGCAGCCGACTTCTTGCCTGTAGACACCTCCGCCCGAGCCACCAGTTCGATGGCCACCATCTCTGCGGCGTCACCGATTCGGCGGCGGGTCTTTACAATACGCGTGTAGCCTCCTGGACGGTCCTTGAAACGCCCGGCCACATCGCTGAACAATTTCGAGACGACCGCCTTGCTGCGCAGGAAGGTAAGGGCGCGCCGACGAGCAGGGAGTGTCCCTTCCTTCCCGAGCGTAATCATACGGTCGGCAAACCCGCGCACTTCTTTGGCCTTCGCTTCGGTGGTTTCGATCCGTTCGTGATCCAACAGGGAGGTCACGAGATTCCGGAACAAGGCCCATCGATGCTTCGTTTGCCGCCCCAGTTGTCGACCTTTTTTTCTGTGTCGCACAGCATTCCCCTTGGCTCGAAATTACTCTGACTTCGGACTCCCGTTAGGCGACGTCGCATCAACCCTGCTGCCCAGAGAGAGCCCCATTTCCGACAAGATTTCCTTAATCTCGTTGAGAGACTTCTTTCCAAAGTTCTTAGTCTTCAACATCTCGCTTTCCGACTTTTGCACCAGGTCGGCGATGGTCTTGATGTTCGCGTTCTTCAAGCAGTTCGCGGCTCGAACCGAAAGTTCCAGTTCGTTGACGCTACGGAACAGGTTCTTATTGACCTCGCGTTGGGACTCCTCGTACCCCGCCTCGGCCTTCCCTTCGGCACGTTCTTCCGGATTGATGAAGATATCCACATGCTCGCGCAAGATGCCGGCTGCCGTCGACAAGGCATCCCGCGGGCTGATGGTCGCGTCCGTCCAAATCTCCATCGTGAGCTTGTCATAGTCCGTCATGCGACCGACGCGGGCATTCTCGACATGAAAATTGACGCGCTTGATCGGAGAGAAGACCGAGTCAATCGCGATCACACCGATCGGCAACCCTTCCTCTTTATTGCGCTCGGCCGGCACGTACCCGCGGCCATGCTTCACGTTCATTTCGATGTCCAATGAGGCATCCTTGTCCAAGGTCGCGATATGCAAATCCGGCGTCAAAATCGTGACATCCGCATCGTGGATGATGTCTGAACCTTTCGCCTCTCCCGGACCTTTCTTCTTCAACCGAATGGTCTTGGGCTTATCCGTGTGGAGCGCCAGCCGCAAACTCTTTATATTGAGAATGATGGACGTCACATCCTCCGTGACGCCGGGAATGGTCGAAAATTCGTGCAAGACCCCTTCAATCTTTACCGTGGTCACCGCGGCCCCGGTGAGAGACGACAGCAGCACACGCCGCAGGGCGTTTCCGATGGTGGTGCCGAATCCGCGCTCAAACGCCTCGGTGGTGAATCTGCCGAATGTCGGGGATTGCGTATCCTTATCGACTTCCACCCGCATTGGGACCTGAAAGTCTTTCATCGCTTTAATCATGACTCCCCCTTCATTACCATCGAGTGACTATCACCTGATGGAACACCATTCATCCGTTCACACAGCTCTATCAGAACAACGGCTATCGAGAATACAATTCCACGACCATCTGCTCGTTCACCGGCAGCGTGATGTGTTCCTTTGTCGGCAAAGACCGCACCGTCCCCTTGAAGGCTCCTTTATCCAGTTCGAGCCATTCAGGAATTCCACGGCTATCGACGGATTCCAGCGACGATTGGATGGCGGCCAGATTCCGGCTCCTCTCGCGAACCTGGATAACGTCCCCGGCCTTGACGAGGGCGCCTGCGACCGTGATCTTCTTTCCGTTCATCATAAGATGGCCGTGGCTGACCACTTGCCGAGCTTGTTTGCGCGAGGCCCCGAATCCCAATCTATAGGCGACGTTGTCCAGGCGGCACTCGAGCAGACGCAGCAGCGCGTCACCAGTCACGCCGGATTGCCGTTCGGCCCGCTCGAACACCCCGCGGAACTGCCGTTCTTGCAGACCATAAATCCGCCGTAACTTCTGTTTTTCGCGCAATTGGAGACTATAATCAGACGTCCGCGGCCGACCCTGTCCGTGCTGGCCAGGCGGATAGCTTCGACGTTCGATGGCGCACTTTTCCGTCATGCACCGTGAGCCCTTCAGAAACAGTTTTTCACCCTCACGCCGGCACAACCGGCACACTGGACCGCGATACTTAGCCACTGCTCTACCTCCGGTTACTGAACGCTGTGAATCCGGCGTCCATGTGACTGCTCGTCACGTTCTTGCTACACCCGTCGACGCTTGGGCGGCCGACACCCGTTGTGGGGGATCGGCGTCACGTCGCGGATCAAATTAATGCGCAACCCCGCCGCCTGCAGCGAACGAATGGCGGATTCCCGGCCGGAGCCCGGTCCGTTCACGTACACGTCAATCTGGCGCATTCCGCTTTCCATCGCTTTGCGGGCCGCGGCTTCTCCTGCTCGTTGGGCGGCAAACGGCGTGCTCTTGCGGGACCCTTTAAAGCCTTGATTGCCGGCGCTCGCCCACACGACCGTGTTCCCGCTCAGATCCGTAATCGTGACGATCGTGTTATTGAAAGACGCTTGGACGTGGGCCACGCCGCTCTGAACAATCCGCCGTTCCTTCTTTTTCCCCTTCTTGACGCTCATAGGAACTCCTTACATCTTTTTCAGAGAGTTATGCCCGCGGCGCAGCCTTGGCTGTCGTCGGTCTCGGCTTGCTGCCGACTCCCGATCGGCGCCCTTTACGCGTCCTGGCGTTGGTCTTCGTCCGCTGCCCTCGAACAGGCAACCCCTTGCGATGGCGCAGACCTCGATACGTCCCGGTGTCGATGAGCCGCTTGATGTTCAACGATACTTCCTTGCGGAGGTCGCCTTCGACCCTGTAATCACGCTCGATAATTTCGCGCAACTTGACGATCTTGTCTTCGCTCAAGTCCTTCACGCGGATGGAGCCGTCGACACCCGCCTCTTTCAAGATTTCCGAGGCGGCAGTCCGTCCGATCCCATAGATATAGGTCAAGCCGATGTCAGCCCGCTTGTCCCTCGGCAAATCGACGCCAGCAATACGTGCCATGATGTCCTCTTAATCCTTTCTTCTCTGATCGCGATGATCAGCCCTGGCGCTGCTTGTGACGGGGGTTGTCACACAAGATGCGAACCACCCCCCGTCGACGAACGACCTTACATTTTGCGCAAATCGGCTTGACGGATGATTTCACTTTCATAAGTCTGAGCTCCCGCTACTTAAAACGATAGGTAATGCGGCCCCTGGTTAAATCGTATGGCGACATCTCGACCGTCACCTTGTCTCCGGGAAGAATACGAATGAAGTGCATCCGCATTTTGCCTGAAATATGCGCCAGGATCATGTGGCCATTATCGAGTTTCACCCGGAACATTGCATTGGGCAATGTCTCTGACACAGTGCCTTGTACTTCGATAATGTCTTCTTTCGCCACGTACTCCCGGTCCTCTTTCGTTACCGACTGACCCCCGCACGTTGACTCAAAATTCTCGCCGGGCCGGCTGGCTGTATGGCAATGGTGTGCTCGAAGTGAGCGGACCAACTGCCATCCGCCGTCACCGCCGTCCAGCGGTCCTCCAGCACCCGTACGGCGCTTCCGCCCATATTTACCATAGGCTCAATCGCGAGCACCATGCCGGGCTGCAACCGCGGACCCTGTCCCGGTTTCCCGTAATTCGGAACCTGCGGCTCTTCATGCAGCTGCCGACCGATCCCATGGCCCACAAACTCGGTGACGACCGAATACCCGGCCGCCTCAACATGACGTTGGACCGCGTGAGAAATGTCCGTCAGCCGATTGCCGACCACCGCTTGCTTGATTCCCAAGTAGAGCGCCTCTTCGGTCACCCGGACCAACTTGGCAATCTTCTCGTCGATCTGACCAACCGGCACGGTCACCGCGGAATCGCCGTAGAAACCTCCGACGATCGCGCCCAGGTCCAACCCGATGATGTCGCCGTCCTTGAGCTTCCGCTTCGAGGGGATCCCGTGAACGACTTGTTCGTTCACCGATGCACAGAGCGTCTTGGGATAACTGCGGTATCCCTTGAAGGCCGGAATGGCCCCTCTGGCTCGAATCGCCTCTTCCGCAATATGGTCCAGCTCATCCGTCGTGACGCCCGCTCGAACTTCTTTTTTAACGATCTCCAGCGCCTCAGCCACGACCCTGGACGCCTGGGCCATGACTTCGATTTCATCAGGCGTCTTGAGAATGATCATGCCATCTTGGTGGTCAGCATCTTCGTCAGATTCTGATAGACGGTCTCAACCGCTCCCTCGGCATCGAGATGCGACAAGAGCCCCTTCTTCTCGTAGAAGCTGATCAAGGGCGCCGTCTGTTCTTCGTAGACCTTCAAACGCGTCTCAATCGCCTCCGGCTTATCGTCATTCCGCTGGACCAGCGTCTCACCGCAGCGATCGCACGCCCCGCCTTTTTGAGAGGGGGCAAATTCAAGATGGAAGGTGGTCTGGCATTTTGGACAACTTCGTCGCCCACTGAGCCGTCTCACGATCGCTTCACGGGAGACCTGGAAGTTCACGACACGATCCAACTGAATCCCCCGATCACTCAACACCTTTCCAAGCTCTTCGGCTTGCGGTACCGTCCTTGGAAATCCGTCCAACACAAATCCCTTCGCATAGTCCGGGTCTGCCAGCTTATCGCGTACCAGACCGATGACGACTGAATCGGGAACCAGTTTCCCCTGATCCATATAGCCCTTGGCTTCCAAGCCGAGCTTGGTCTGGTTTCGAACAGCTTCGCGCAGCAAATCGCCCGTGGAAATTTTCTTCACTCCATACCGGGCCGCCATTCGATCCGCCTGCGTGCCCTTTCCGACACCGGGAGCCCCGAGAAACACCAGCCGCATCGTCCGTTACCCGCTTCTTCCGCGCAAGGGGGCCATGCCCTTGCCGAGGAATCCCTCATAGTTCCGCATCAGCATATGCGACTCGATCTGTTGAGCCGTATCCAGCCCCACACCGATGACGATCAACAGGGAGGTTCCTCCGAAATAGAACGGGACATTCAATTTATAGATTAAGAACTCGGGGATCACACAGACGATCGCCAGATAGATCGCACCGGCAAACGTAATCCTGGTCAGCACATTATAGATGTAGTCCGATGTGCGCTGCCCCGGCCTGATGCCCGGAATGAAGCCGCCGTACTTCTTCATGTTGTCGGCCATATCCACCGGATTCAGTACGACCGCCGTATAAAAGAAGCAGAAAAAGACGATCAATCCCACATACATCAGCGTGTAGAGCAACGAGCCGGGCGCCAACTGGGCCCCGATCGCCTTCACCCACGGCGTTTCAAAAAAGCCCGCGATCGTTGCGGGGAATGCAATGATCGACGACGCAAAAATCGGCGGGATAACCCCCGCCGTATTGATCTTCAACGGAATGTGCGTGCTCTGTCCCCCGTACACACGGCGACCGATGACCCGCTTGGCGTACTGGACCGGAATCTTTCTCCGGCCGCTTTCCAAAAAGACGATTGCGGCCACGACCGCCACCATCAGCGCCGCCAAGGCGACGAGCAGCACAATGTTCAGCTGCCCGACCTTGTAGAGATCGAAGGTCTGGGCCACGGCTGCCGGCAGGCGCGCCACAATGCCGGCAAAAATGATCAATGAGATCCCGTTCCCGATGCCCCGCTCGGTGATCTGTTCACCCAGCCACATCAGAAAGCCCGTACCGGCGGTGAGGGTGATCACCGTCATCAGGCGGAAGCCCCAGCCCGCATTGAGCACGAAGGCGCCCTGATTCATTTGCTCGAGACCGATTGCAATGCCGAATCCCTGAATGAGGGCGATGCCGATGGTCCCGAACCGCGTGTACTGAATGATCTTCTTGCGCCCGCGCTCCCCTTCCTTCGCCAGCTTCGACAAATGCGGAATGACGACCGTCAACAGCTGCAGAATGATCGATGCGCTGATATAGGGCATGATGCCCAGCGCAAAGATCGTCAGACGAGAGAGTGAGCCGCCGGAAAAAATATCCAGGAAGCCGAGCAGCGCACCGCCCTGCTTCTGCAAGAATTCAGAGAGCGCGTCGCCATTAATCCCCGGCGTAGGAATATGGGCCCCGACCCGGTAGACGACCAGCATCCCGAGCGTAAACAGCAGACGGGTACGCAGTTCAGGAATCTTGAAAATATTCTGAAAACTGGTCAGGAGTCGCTCAAACACCGCCGATGACCTCGACTCTCCCTCCAGCTGCTTGAATCTTCGCCTCTGCGGACTTGCTGAATTTATGGGCTTGGATGACGAGCGGCTTCTTCAGCTCTCCTTTGCCGAGGATCTTGATCGGCAGTTTCTTCCGCTTCACCAACCCGGCATCGACCAAGGCCTGAGGAGTAATCGTGCCTGGCCCGGTCCACTGCTCTAAACTTTTCACGTTGACGATGGCATATTCGGTCCGGAAGGGATTCGCAAAACCGAACTTGGGGAGCCGTCGAATCAAGGGCATTTGACCGCCCTCAAAGCCCGGCCGTTTCCCCCCGCCGGATCGAGCCAGTAACCCCTTGTGCCCTTTGGTCGAGGTCTTTCCGTGACCGGATCCTGGCCCGCGTCCGATGCGTTTCCGTCGCTTCTTCGCTCCCCTCGCCGGAGTCAGATCGTGCAGATTCATGGTTTTCCAACCTCAAGCAGATAGCCCACCTTCTTAATCATCCCACGGACTTGGGGCGTATCCGGACGCACGGTGGTCTGCCGGATATGCCGCAAGCCCAGTCCCCGCAAGACTAACCGATGTTTCTCCGGCGTTCCGATCGGACTGCGCCGCAGCGTGACCCGAATGCCCGGCACGCCTGCCTTCGCAGCTTTCGTTGACTTTGCCGTACCCATTTGTTAAACCGTCGCCCTTTCCTGCCGCTCCGCGGCCGTCTGCCGACGAAGGCGGAGAACCTCGTCCGGGTTTCTCAATTGAGTCAGACCGTCGAGCGTTGCTCGCACCGTGTTGAAGGGATTGCCGCGCCCCAGGGTCTTCGCAATCACATTGTGTGCGCCGACCAACTCCACCACCGCGCGAACGGCGCCACCCGCGATGATGCCCGTTCCATCGACTGCCGGCTTGAGCAGCACGTGCTCGCCGCCGAACAGTCCATGCACTTCATGCGGAATCGATCCGCCCTTGAGCGGGACGTGGACAAGATGCTTCTTCGCCTGTTCCACGGCCTTGGAGATGGCCACGGGGACTTCGGCGGCTTTCCCCTTGCCGATCCCGACCCAGCCGTGGCCGTCGCCCACCACAACCAAGGCACAGAAGTTAAAACGTTTGCCGCCCTTCACCACCTTCGCCACACGGTTGATGAAGACGACCTTGTCTTTCAGGCTCAGTTCGTCAGGATTAACTCGCACGCAGTTCCTCGCTTCTTCTCTTCCCACGCATCTCGGTGGGACTTATGGATTGCCCGTTCTAGAACTGAAGGCCCCCTTCACGAGAGGCTTCCGCAAGGGCCTTGATGCGACCGTGATACATGCGTCCACCGCGGTCAAACACCACCGCGCTGACCTTGGCCGCTTTGGCGCGATCCGCCAGCAACTTGCCCACAGCCTTGGCCGCCTCAATACTGCTGGTCGATTTCAGAGACGTGCGCAACGACTTGTCGAGCGAGGAGGCGGCCGCGAGGGTCGCGCCCTTCACGTCGTCGATGATCTGCGCATAGATATGCGCGCTGCTGCGAAACACGTTCAGTCGAGGCCGCTCCGCAGTGCCCATGACATTTTGCCGCACCCGACGTCGGCGTTTTTCAAGCTGTCGTACTTTGTCAGCAGTATTCATGGTCAATCCTTACTTCCCGGTCTTCCCTTCCTTCTTGCGCAACACTTCGCCCATGTAGCGCACGCCCTTCTGCTTATACACGTCGGGCGGCTTGATCGCTCTGAGATTAGCTGCGACCTGCCCCACCAGGCGCTTATCAACACCTTTAATGTTGACGATGGTCTGCTTATCAACCTTCACGTCGATCCCGGTCGGAACCTGATAGTTGACGGGATTGATATAGCCGACATTAAAGCTCATCGTGCGGCCTTGAAGCTGGGTCTTATAGCCGACTCCGGTAATTTCCATCGACTGCTCGTAGCCCTTGGTGACCCCATGAATCATGTTGTTCAGTTCCGCTCGAACCAGTCCATGCAATGCACGGACTTTCCGGTCGTCACTCGAACGACTCACGACGATCTGGCCGTTATCGACCGTCACTCCAATTCCCGGTACAAGAGACCAGTCCAACTTGCCCAAGGGTCCCTTAATCGACACCGTGGGACCGGCCACTTTCACTTCCACTCCGCCCGGAATCGCTATCGGCTTTTTCCCAATCCGTGACATGATCTTTGCGCCTTTACCCTACGTGAATGGCCAATCGTTACCACACCGAGCAGAGCACCTCTCCACCGAGCTTGTTCCGGCGGGATTCCTGATCCGTCATGATGCCTTTTGAAGTCGACAGGATGGACATCCCGATTCCATTGCGGACTCGTGCGATATCCTTGCTGCCGACATAGACACGGCGTCCGGGCTTGCTGATCCGCTGCAACCCGGTGATCATCGGTTCCCCTTCACCGACATAGCGCAGCTGCACTTTCAACACGGGATGGCCTTCCAGCGTCCCATCCTCAACTCCCTCGACGTAGCCTTCCTTCTTCAAAATCTCAAGAATGGCCCGCTTCAATTTGGAGGCAGGAACCGTAATCGTTTCATGGCGACGCTGTGAGCCGTTCTTCAACCGAATCAGGAGATCGCCAATTGGGTCAGTAACCATGCTGTATCCTTCTACCTTCCTAGGACAATCCTTAACG
>CAYNLM010000119.1:0-12410 GCA_964398045.1 uncultured Nitrospira sp.
ATACAGTCGAACGGGTACCGCTACGTGTTCGGGCTTCTGGGGTAGCCGGTCCTAGATCATGAGCAGCCGGACGGGATCGGCATCTCGAGCGTTCGGCAGCAGCAGAGGTGCGCCTCCATGTCCTTCTGCGCTCGCATCCAAGAACACTTCCCGAATATCCATGTGACGATCGGGGGCAACACGGTCACCCGCCTGCGCGACGTGCTGCCCAAGTCGCCGCTCTTCCAATACTTCGACAGTGCCGTGGCTTATTAAGGGGAGACGGCCTTCTTGCAGCTCGTCGCCGCGGTCGGCGCCAAGCGGAGCCTCGCCGAGGTGCCCAACACGATTTATAAGGATGCGAACGGCGTGCATGTGTCGCCGACCAGCTATTCGGAGGACATGTCCGCGCTGCCGCCGCCTGATTTCGACGGCCTGCCGCTGGAGAAGTATTTCGTGCCGACGAAGGTGCTGCCCTATCTCGCCACGCGTGGGTGCTACTGGGGCCGCTGCGAGTTCTGCGACCACGGCGAAGGTTACACGGCCGGCTACCGGACGAAGAAGATTCGGGAGATCCTGGACGAGATCAAGTATCTGCGTGACAAATACGGCGCGCGGCATTTCCACTTCACCGACGAATCCTATCCGCCGGCCTTGTTCAGAAAGCTCTCGCGCGGGCTCATCGACAGCAAGATGGACATCATCTGGACCACGCACATGCGGTTCGAGAAGAGCCTGTTGGACGAGGGCGTGTGGCAGGATGCGAAAGACTCCGGTTGCTGCTATCTCCACTTCGGCTATGAGTCGGGGAACGAGCGGGTGCTCAAGCTGATGGACAAGGCGACGACGACGGAGATCATCACGAAGCATCTGCAGATGTCGGCCAACGTCGGCATTTGGAACCACTGCATGGGTTTTTTCGGCTTTCCCGGCGAGACGAAAGAGGAAGCCTGGTCGTCGGTGCAGTTCCTCGAACAAAACAAGGACTACGTGCATTCGCTCGGCTTCGGCACGTTCGATCTGAGCAAGCACACGCCGGTCGCGAAGAATCCGGAGAAGTGGGGCGTGACCGCCTACAAGAACCCCGAGTGGGATTTGGCGCTCGATTATTACTACACGGTGAAGGACGGCATGAGCATCGAAGAGGCCGAGCGGGTCTTCGAAGAGTTCGAGCGCAATCACTATCCCGGCTGGGATTTGCGCTTGTTCATCCGCGAGTACATCTTTCTCTACATCGCGCGGTTTGGTTTGCAGAAATTGTCTGATCTTCAATTTAATCCGGACCGGATTGCTGCGGCGAATCCACCTTCGCTCGCCGAGAAAGTCTGCTAGCGGGATAGAGGTAAAAGGGTAGAGGGATAGAGGGTAGGGGAAAGGCAAGGACGTGAGCAGTAACGGACTCCTACAAATCGACGGCTTGGCGCCGATCAAAAAGGAAGATCGGAAGGCGTCCAAGGTTATGTTGCTGTTCCCGCCCGAGTGGGTGCCGACGGCGCCTTATCTCGCGCTGCCCTCATTGACCGCCGTGCTCCGGCAGGCGGGCCATACCGTCATCCAGCGCGACGTGAACATCGAGATGTACGACCACTTCTTCAGCATGGAGTTCCTGATCTGGGTGAAGGCCCGGCTCGGCATGCAGCTCAAACCGCTCCAAGACAAAGAAAAGGCCGGGATGTTGACGGAGCGGGAAGCGGATCAGAAGGCCGTGGTCGAGCAGGCCTACGCCGTCGATGTGTTCGACTTGGCGGAGCGTGCGGAGGACGCGAAGCTGATTGTCCGCGGCGAGCGCTTCTACGACGCCGACAAACTCGACTGGGCGCTGAATACCTTCCGCGAGGTGATGCTATACATCTCCGCCGCCTACTATCCTGCCTCGCTCGTCTTCTATCCGATGGAAAGCAATCTCGGCTACCGGCCGGGCGTCTCCAAGGAAGTCTTCGCTTGCTTAGACGACGAGCAGGTGAACGTGTACCGCGACATCTGCAATCAGCTGGTGTTGCCGGCTGTCAGCAAAGAAAAGCCGGACGTGGTCGGCGTGTCGATCGGCACGCAGATGCAGCTGCTGGCCGGTCTCACCTTCTGCAAGATGATCAAGGAAACGTTTCCCAACGTCCACGTGGTCGTGGGCGGAAACGTCATCACGCGGCTTCAGGAAGAGCTGCCGCATCACGAGCGGTTCTTCACGGAAGTCTTCGACTCGGCGATTCTCTACGAGGGCGAACATGCGTTGCTGTGGCTGATCGAGGCCCTGAACGGCCAGCGCGACATCGGCTCGGTGCCCAATCTCCTGTATCGCGATGCCGACGGCGTGCATCAGAGCAAAGAAGTCTACACGGAGAAGACCACCGCGCTGCCGCTGCCGGACTTCGACGGCTTCCCGCTTGATCACTACTTCGTGCCGGAGCGGATCATTCCCTACCTGGCGACGCGCGGCTGCTACTGGGGGCGCTGCACGTTCTGCGATCACGGCCAGGGGTACTTCGATCAATATCGCGGCATGACGGCGCAGTTGGTCGTCGAACAGGTGAAGGCGCTGCGCGACAAGTACCAGTGCCGGCATTTCCTGTTTTCGGACGAATCTTATCCGCCGGCGCTGTTCAAGAAAGTCTCGCAGCTCCTCGTCGATCAGAACGTCGGCATCAAATGGACCACGCTGATTCGCTTCGAAGAGACGCTGCAAGACCAAGCCATCTGGGATCTCGCCGCCAAGGCCGGCTGCTGCACCCTCTATTACGGCATGGAGTCGGCGAACGAGCGCGTGCTCAATCTGATGGACAAGCACGCCAAGAAGAGTGTGATCCGGAACAATCTCCATCAGGCGGCCAAGGCTGGTATCTGGAACCACGTGATGGCCTTCTACGGCTTCCCCGGCGAGACGAAAGAGGAAGCGCTTGAGACCCGGCAGTTCGTCATCGACAACCAGCCGGTGATCCACTCGGTGGAGCTGTTCTACTTCGTGGCCTATCGGCATACGCCGATGGTCCGCAATCCGGAGAAGTTCGGCATCACCATTCACAAGCAGGAAGAGTACGACCTGCCGCTGGACTACTACTACACGCTGAACGAACCGGTTGGGATTTCCTGCCTCGATGCGATGCAGCTCTGCGAAGAGTTCTACAAGAACGACTTCCAGCCCTGGGCCGTCCGCGTGAACGCGCGCGAGCACGTCTTCCTCTACATCTCCAAGTTCGGCACGAACAACCTGCCGCAAATTTATGCGCAGCGGCAGACGGTCGGTTCTTCGGAGGGCGTGTCAGGATTGGTTACGTGGCCCGTGGCGATGAGCGAAGGGGAGGACGGAAGAGAAGGAATGAGCCGGGTGGTCAGCCACGGGGTGGGATGAATAGCCCCAATGTTGAATGTTCAATTCAACATTCAAAATTCAACATTAAGGATGGGGTTCATCGTCGGGGACAAGAAGAACGGAGAGTAGAGCATAGGCAGCTTCGATTCGTTTGGTCATCTCTTCCGCCTGCTTGAACATCTGCATGTACTTTTTTGGATTGTTGGTCAGGTTCGCGTAACGGGCGGGATACCAGGTGTGCAGCAATTCGCGGCGTTTGGCGGCCAGTTGCTCCTGTGAGATGGGGAGCGTGAGACCTAACACTTCCAAGGCCTGCGTGAGCGAGTCGTTGGTCCGGTCCATGATTCGTATGCAGGATGGCAAAGGGTTCCTCAGCCTGTCAATCTCGTAAACCGCCATGCCCACTGTCCTTCCGCTGCTCCAGCCCACTCCTATTTTTACCAAAAAAGATTACCGCGAGGTGCTGAGGCGTGAAATGGACGCGGGCAAGATCCCGCTCAGTCTCGGGCGCGATTGCCCGGTCAAGTGCGAGTTTTGTTACGAGCTCGATCACTCCTACCGAGAAACCCTCGATCCGCCCAAGACGACCGACGAGGACTGGAAATACATCCTCGACTACATCAACAAGAAGCCGACCGATCCCAAGCAGTTCTGGTGCCTCGGCGGCAACGAGTTCATGGAATGGACCGATCTATTTCTCCATCCGAAGGCGATGGAATGGGTCGAGGACTTTCTCAAGTACACGGACAAGAGCATTCAGTTCTTCACGGTCGGGTTCGTCCACGTGCCGAAGATCCATCAGCTGGCCGCGCAGTATCCGGGGCGGATCAACTTCGAGTTGTCCGTCATCACGCTGAGCGACTACCGCCAGCGGCTCATGCCCCATGCGCCCTCGGTGAAGCATGTGATGAAAGTGCTCGACGGCCCGGCCGTGTCCTCCGCCAATTTCTACGCCTTCGACGCCCATACGATGTCGAAAGACGCCGCGCTGATCTCCTCCATCAACCAGAGGTGCGTGCTGTGGATGGGGACGCTTACGCCGGTGCGGGGACTCAAAGAAGACACGGCCAGTCTCATGCGGCAGGGCAGAAAGTATCTGGCGGAGGAGGCGCTGCGGATCTACGATGCCGCGTTGCCGAATCTGCAGACCATCCACACGGAAGCCTACATCACGGCGTTCCTGAGCCGTCGCAGAATCGTCAGTCTCTTCGATTCGCTTGAACTGGAAAAAAAGGATACGATCGTCACGGCCTGGAGCGTTTACAAGATCCTGACTATGTATCGGAAGAACCGGGCGAAATTCCTCTATGTGCCCAATGCGATGCTCAGCGGCGATTCAGACTGCACGGTCTTGCTGACGTTCGATGACATCGCGCGGCGGCTGACCAATCAGAAAGTCGTGCACATCCCCAAGTGCGTGATGCAGTCGGGGCGCGGACCGTACAGCGACATCACCGGTGTGACGCTGGAGCAGTTCATGAAGAAGACCGGCGTGAAAGTGAAGGTGTTGCACAAGATCGATACCCGCTTTGCGAACGATCAGCTCTATCGCAACGGATCGCTGCAGAACTACGTCGAAAACTATGTCCGAAACCCGCTTACGCAATCCTATGAAGCGCTATCACGTCCCGCCTGAGGAGCTGGATGACTGATCGTCACACGATCAAGTTTTACCAGGCCGACGTCTTTACCGCCCAGCCCTTCGGCGGCAATCCGGTCGCCGTGATTCCCGACGCAGAGGGATTGAACGACGACCAGCTGCAGCAGATTGCGCGCGAGATGAATCTCTCGGAGACGGTTTTTGTGTTTCCTCCCACCGACCAGGCCGCCGTCGTGCGGCTCCGCATCTTTACCCCCACGCAAGAAATTCCATTTGCCGGCCATCCGGTGCTCGGTACGTTTTTTATTCTTGCCGACCTGGGGATCATTCCGGTGAAAGACTCCGTGACGCGCGTGATGCAGGAGTGCAACATCGGCCTGTTCCCGGTCGAACTGCATGCCGAGGCGGGGCAGGTGGAGCGCGTGGTGATGACGCAGCCGAAGCCGGAGTTCCTCGGTCCCGTCGAGGAGACGGAGGATCTGTATAAAGTGGCCGGTGCGCTGGGTCTCTCCAAGCACGTGATTGCCGATACCAAGTGGCCCATCGAGGTGGTCTCGACCGGCTTGCCGGTCATGATCGTACCGGTACGCACCTTAACGGCCGTTCGCTCGATCAGACCCGATGCCTCCGCCATCATGGACCTTTGCCGCCGGTTCGGCGCCAACGGCATCATGGTCTTCACGACGGTGACCGTGGAGCCGTCGGCCACCGTCCATACGAGAATGTTTGCGCCGTCCATCGGCATTCTGGAGGACCCTGCCACGGGCAGCGCGAGCGGCGCGTTGGGAGCCTATTTGGTGCAGAATGGCGTCGTGGATGTGATGCCCACCACCGAGATCATTGCCGAGCAGGGTTATGAGATCGACCGGCCATCCTGTGTGTTTATTCAAGTGGATTCCGATGACGATATCATCCAGTCGGTTAAAGTCGGCGGGCAGTGTGTGCGTGTGATTGAAGGAACGCTAAATTTTTAATGTTGAATGTTTAGTTGTGAATCAAAGTTGCGATTCAACATTCAACATTCGAGTAGAGGGGCTTATGAAAGCAGTCATTTTTCGAGCACATGGCGGGCCGGACAAGCTCTCGTATGAAGATGTGCCGATGCCAGCGATCGGGCCGGACGAGATCCTGGTTAAAGTCAAAGCCTGCGCGCTGAATCATCTCGACATCTGGGTCAGGCAGGGCAATCCGGCCTATCCGATGCCGCTGCCGCACATCTCGGGATCGGATGTGGCGGGGCTGGTCGAGCAGGTCGGGGCGCAGGTGGATGGCTTGACCGTGGGGCAGCGGGTCTTCGTTTCGCCGGGGATCAGTTGCTGGCGCTGTGAGGCCTGCCTTGCCGGCTGGGATAATTTTTGCCGCTCCTATGGTCTGCTGGGAGCCATGGTCGCGGGCGGCTACGCGGAATATGTCAAAGTGCCGTTTCGCAACGTGCTGCCCATTCCAGGGAACCTGATGTTTGAAGAGGCCGCGGCGTTTCCGCTGGTGTCCGTCACGGCGTGGCACATGCTCTTCGCGCTGGCCGATCTCAAGGTCGGCGAAACGGTGTTGATCATGGGGGCGGGGAGCGGAGTCGGTCATGTGGCAGTGCAGTTGGCGCATCTGGCCGGCGCCAGGGTCATCACCACCGTCGGCTCGGACGACAAGATTCCGAAAGCCGTGATGCTGGGTGCGCACGCGGTGACCAATCATACGACCGAAAAAGTGGCGGAGCGGGTGAGGTTGCTGACGGAAGGACGCGGCGTCGACGTCGTGATCGAACATATTGGTCCAGAAGTGTGGGACAGTTGCCTTGCGTCGCTCGCCAGGGGCGGTCGTCTCATTACTTGTGGCGCGACGACCGGTCCGGAAGTGAAACTGGATCTCCGCTACGTGTACTCCAGGCAGTACACGATCAAAGGATCGTACATGGGCACGCGGGCCGAATTGGCGAAAGCGGCGGAGCTGTTCGGACAGGGCAAACTGAAGCCGGTGATCGACAGGACCTATCCCCTTCAAGAGGCGAGGGCCGCACAAGAATATATGCTTAGCAGGAAGTTCTTTGGTAAGATCGTCTTGACGATATGAGGATGTTGAAAACGGTCAGTCGCCATGCTTCCTGTGGCCTCGTTGGCTGACCGTGTTGAGCATCCTTTTTACCTGGCTTAATTTCAACCGCAACTGGGCCACACAACACAAGGAGGGAGAGAGGGAACTATGTCCACTGTTGCACGGATCATGACGAAACGTCCGAAAACCGTCGGCCCAGGCACGTCTGTTGTGAGTGCGGCCAAGACCATGCGAGCCGCGCGCGTCGGGTCGCTGTTTGTGAAAAAGGGCAAGAAACTGGTCGGGATCGTCACGGATACGGACATCGTCCGCCGCGCCGTCTCAAGCGGCAAGCCTCTCTCCAAGCTCACAGTCGAAAAAATTATGACCAGCCCCATTTGCACGATCGAGGGGGATCGGCCGGTCGATGATGCTCAGGATATGATGGGCGATCTCGGAGTGCGCCATCTCGCTGTGACCAAAGCCGGAGAAATTGTGGGAGTGGTCTCTGTGCGGGATCTGCTGATGTTCTATAAGCGGTATGCGCAGTCGAAGATTTCGCCGGAGATGGAGTATTCGGAACCGAAGATCGCCCAGGACTGAAAAACCGTGACGCGTGATGTGTGATGAGTGACGAGCACGGCCTTGCTGAGAGGTCGTTTTGAACAGCCGCCTCCGTTGCAGCACTCCCTTGTATCTTGGTTTGGATAAAGAAGCTTGATAGCGTGCTGGATCAAACCGGGTGTGCCAGACCGAACTCCCTGAGCTGTTGAGACCGTGCCGCAGCGCGGGTCGGAACATCCCATCACTTGAGACCCGCACAGTCGCCTGGGCTAGCGGACGGCGTTTGGAATGGGGGTAACAAGTAGTTGGAAGCGGGTCTGGTGCTATACTCCGGCCACGGAGAAGGCTGATTATGAAGTATTACACGTTTGAGGTTGTCGTTGAGAAAGAAGCTGAGGATGAGGGCTACATGGCCTATAGTCCGACCTTGCCCGGTTGCTTCAGCAATGGGAAGACCATCGAAGACGCCAAGTGCAGTATCCGCGAAGCTATCCAGCAGCACCTTCAATCTATGTTTCTATAGTGACTTCCCGAGACGGCCCATCGTGAAACGCACGGTGTTTGAGACGATACGAAGCGTACTCATCGATAAGCTTCTCTTCGGTGCTTAATACGATACACGATCACCTTCCTAGCGTGATCGTCGATCTCATACAATATTCGATAGTCACCAACAGGGTAGCGGTAGCTATCCACTCCGGAAAGCTTGACGGATCGGTGAGATCGTGGATTTTGTTCCATGCTTCGGAACGCATCTGCGATCTGTTTGGCGAGGTTGGGAGGAAGAGTAAGGAATTCTTTGCGGGCTCGAGGTCGAAGCTGGACCTCGTAGGACATCAACGGGCAAGCTGGATGCGGTGTGTGAATTCGTATTCCTTTAGCACATCGGTGAAGGGGATACCTTTTTCTTTCTTGGCCTTTTCACGTCGCAGATCTTCGAGATCCTCCAGCTCTTCCATCAGGCTCTCATAGCGAGGATTACCCTTGGCCCACTCCCAGACTTCCCGAGAAATGCCGATGGAAGCTTGCTTCCCTCGTTTACTCGCCTTTGTCTTTGGCATATAACGTCTCCCTCTGTAAGTCCGGTCCTGATGGTAGCGACCCATCATCATGAGGTCAAGGGAAGAAAATCATGTCGTCCTCACTTCGTCAGCTCTTTCACCAGATGCCCCAACTCCGGGAGAATCAACCTTTCCATCGCCAGTCGGACGGCGTTCTCGGATCCCGGTGTCGAGAAGAGGACGCGGCCTTTGATGATGCCGGCGGTGGCCCGGCTCATGATCGCCGGTGAGCCGATGTCCTGATAGGTCAGATACCGAAACACCTCGCCGAATCCATCCAGCTTTTTTTCCAGCATCGCATCGACAGCCTCGAACGTCGAATCCCGCCGGGAGATCCCCGTTCCGCCATTAATGATGATGGCTTGCACTGCTTCGTTTGCCAGGCCCGCCGTGATCCGGTCTCTGATCTGGGCCGGCTCGTCTTTCACCAGATGGTAGGCGGCAATGGTGTGCCCCTGTTCCTTGAGCAGCTTTTGAATGAGCTGGCCGCTGGTGTCCGTCTCAAGGGTACGGGTGTCGCTGCAGGTGATGACCATGCACCCGATCGATCTGGGTGCATGGGATTTATGTTCGTGGGCAGTGTTGCTAGTCATGGAGTTGACTGTTCCTTGCCTCTGACCCCGTGCCTCTAGCCTGCTGTTATTTCCACACCGCGTCCGGGTTCAGCTTGGCGACCGGCGTACCTTTGCCGACATGCTCGTCGAGAATCGCCGCGACGTCGGCTTCGGTGACCTTCGAGTACCATGTGTTGTCCGGATAGACGACGACAGTAGGACCTTGCTCGCAGGGGCCGAGACAGCCCGTTGCGCTCACAAGGACCTCGCCCGGCTGTGTGCCTCGCTGCATGAGCCCCATGTTGAAAGCCATGAGCAGCTGGGCTGCGCCGGCGGCTCCACAGGACGGTTTGGGATGGCCCGGCGGCCGTGAATTGGTGCAGACAAGGATATGATATTTGGGCTTTGGCATAGTCTCCTCAATTAAGCATTAAAAATTGAAAACTCAAAATTGGTGCGGTTTAACGCGGCCGATACGATTGCCATTGTTCAATGGCTTCCTCGGGCAGGTTCCACTGCTTGAGTCCCTTCAACACCCAATCGAGATAGTGGTCCTTCGGTTTGAATTTCCCGATCGGCGCGGCGGCATGTGTGGTGACGAGCTCTTTCTCGCCGGACTCCGTCACCACTGTGACCTGCACGTGCCGATACGCACCCTGAGGAACGTCTTGTTCAAATTCATCGAGCAGCTTCACATCTTCGTCGGTCAGCTCGAACACGCCGCCCCAGACTTTTTCCCCTGGCGAAGGGATGATGCTGGCCAATCCGCAACGCCATTGGGACGACCAGCGGCAAAATTTGATGGTGTGGTCCGCCAGCGTGGCGAGATACAGAAACTTGTGTTCGGGTGCCCGGCGCTTGAGTTGGGTCGGATTCAGGTTGTCGCCATAGAGGAAAAACTTCATGTGGAGATGCTCACCATCAATGTAAAAAGTTGTCAGGCTCGGTACTTGTAACACACCGGGTTTTCATCAGACAAGCGGCTTTCATGACACGGCCTCTTGTCCGGATCCGGCATTGACAATGGATGAGGCGCTTCCTAAGATGCCGCCAAACGTTCTGAGCGCCATCTCGCCGGATAGTATCTACCACGCACAGACCATGGATCACGGTTCGACAACCACCACCTCCTCTTCTTCCTCGTCTGTGGTGAGGATCATCCATTACCTGGTGGTGGCGGTGCTTGTGCTGGGCGGGTTGTACTACGTTTACACCAAGCCGCCGACGCTCAATCCGATAGTCGATAAGCGGGCGGCCGAGGCGTTGGCCCTGGTCCAGACCCATCGGGCGCTGGGATACCCGACGATTCTGCAAGCGATGAACGAGCATGTTCGTTCCATGAAAGAACGCGGGCAGGGTGTGCGGCTCGGCGAGTGGCGCGTGAAGCAGGTTGAAGGGGATATGTACGAAATCCGCGTCCAGTTGCGGGATCAGAGCGTGAACGGCCAATGGTTCGAACGCGAGTTTATTTGGCACGCCCATCTCGGCCTGAAAAAAGTGAATGCCGCCTCGCTGCCCGCGGACGGCGTGACGCCGAAAGAGCCGGACGCTGAGCCGTCGCCGGCCATGCCGCTGCCGCCTGTTCCCGGCCGACCTACATCAAGTTAGCGGGTAACGCGATCTGGACTTGGTCGCCGACAACCCGTACGGCACAGCAGGGCACCTCGAAGTTCGGATTCTCCACGCGCTGCCCCGTGGCCACATTGAAGCGCCAACCATGCCAGGGGCATTCCACGATGCCGCCCTCCCGGAGTTTGCCTTCCCCCAACGGTCCGCCGGCGTGCGGGCAGGCGTTGTCGATCGCATAGAGCCTTCCGTCGACGTTGAAGAGAGCGATCCAGATTCCACGCACCTCCACCGTGCGAGCGGTGCCAGGCGGAATTTCATTCACCTGCGCGACGGTCACAAAGTCGGCCATGTGGCTTGGTTCTGGTCCTATGCTCATGGCTCTCGTCCGGTGATAGAAGGGGGCTTGCTTGATTTCAGGGGAAGTCTATGGCATAGAAAGGTGCAAACGTGCCCTGACCAGCGGGATGTCCACCGAAGAGGAGCCGCGGTAGGGAAATGAGGTTGCTGCATGGAAATGACTCTCCTGCTCAACTCGACGTACGAACCCCTCCGGGTGGTTCATTGGCAAAAAGCCATCGCCCTTCTGTGGCAAGGTAAAGTCGAAGTCCTCGAAGTCTACGACCGCGAGATTCACGGTATTTCCCTCTCGATCAAGCTTCCGGCCGTGATGCGGCTCCTCAAGCTGGTGAAACTCAAAGATAGCCACCGGGCCGTCAAGTTTTCGCGCATCAACATCTTCACCCGCGACGGATACATCTGCCAATATTGCAACCACAAGTTTCGCACGGAAGAGCTGACGTTCGACCATGTCGTCCCGATCGCCAAGGGCGGGAAGAAGACGTGGGAGAATATTGTGACGGCCTGCTGGCGTTGCAACAACCGCAAGAGCGGGCGGACGCCGGAAGAAGCCGGGATGAGGTTGAAGAAGCGGCCGGTGAAGCCTCGATGGAGTCCCGTCATCACGATCACGATCGGTATCCGCAATACGCCCGAAAGCTGGCGCGACTACCTCTATTGGAATATGGAGCTTGAAGCCGATCCCGCCGACACGTAACGGCTGTTGAAACAAGTTTTGGGCTTCGTTCTCGCGTCGTTCAGACCCTCAACGTACCGCAAGGGTACGCCTCGGATCTTCACTCCGCTGCGGCCTTGCCGAAAACTTGTTTGAACAGCCTTCGAATTCTCCCAGTCAGCTCAGCGCATTGAATCAATGACAATATTTACGTCGCGTCCGCCGGCCAGCGTCGGATTCTTCGCGTATTTGCCTTCCAAGTCTCCCGGTTGAGCCGGTCCGGCTTGACCGTCGCGATCCAGCCGCGCCACCACATCGACCATTCCGCGCAATTCGGCGCCCTGCACCATCACATCCGCATTCGTGATTTCATAGGAGACCGGAAACTTGGGATGGTCTATCCGTTTGGCGGCAATCGGACGAGGAGCCCCTTGCGGCCGACGCACGATCACGAAGAGCACATCGGTCGGACGGACTTGATCTGCCAGATTGGGCGCGATTGTGACCTGCCCTGCGATGACTCCGCTGCCCTGCGCCGGATCGCAACTATGGGCAAGGCCCAGCCAGGCTGCGATGGCAGCCAACCCGATGATTCCACCCGCCATTCCAAGCGCCCGTCCAGAAAAGCCCGCCATAATCTTTTCTCCATGTTGAGCCGGGCATTATAGCGACAGGGCAAAGAAAAAGGGAGAGCGCGGTTTACGGTCAAGAAAGCCGTATTGTATGATACGAACCCTTG
>CAYNLM010000120.1:0-12216 GCA_964398045.1 uncultured Nitrospira sp.
ACTTTGGTCAGCACCTCGCGTGCCCTGGCAGTATAGCCCATCTTGTAATAGACCCGCCCCAATTCCAAATGCGTCATGGCCGGGGAAATACTGGGCGGATTGACCGTCACGGCATCCTCGAGCATCTCCATGGAGGCCTGCAGATCACCCTGCTGCGCCAACGCGCGTCCCAAATGAAAGCGGGCCAAATCCGGGGTGGGATACAAGGGGTTGGCCAATGCCTGACGATACGATTTGATGGCGTCCTCCCAGCGATTCTGGCTGGCTAAAACCTGGCCCAAATAGGTGTGGGCCTCCGAAAAAGCCTCATCGATGTTGATCGCCTCTCTGAATTGTTCTTCAGCCAGAGCCAATTTACCCTGCAAGGCGTAGATGTGGCCGAGTGCGTACCGGGCGTCCTTATTGCGCGGATTGAGCTGAACCGACTTTTGGAAGGATACGAAGGCCTTCTGCCGATCCGCGGACAAACTGGCCACGCCTTCTTGGTAATAGCCGTTGGACTTTTGAATGGCTTCTTCGCTGGTGGCACAACCTGCGAGCAGACTCAGCATCGCGCAGCTCACCCACATCCGGGACCACGAGCGGTCGGATGCAGGCAGAGCCGGTGATCTCCTGAACCAGGCTGGGATGCTCACTGAATATCCTCGAAATGGGTCAATCGCTTGAAGTCTCTGTACCGCGTTTGAATCTCTTTGTAATCCAGGATGCGCAATCGGTCAAGACTAAAGGCTTCCACGGTAAACGAGGCCATCACGCTGCCGAAGATAATCGCCTGCTTCATGGCCTCCGGAGATCGATTCCCCGTCGCAGCCAAATAGCCTAGAAAGCCGCCGGCGAAAGTGTCGCCGGCTCCCGTCGGATCGCGGACATCTTCGAGCGGAAAGGCGGGCGCGCCGAAGACCTGCTTCTCATTGAACATGAGCACGCCATATTCGCCGCGTTTGATGATGAGGTGTTTCGGCCCCCGCGCCAGCACGAGCTTGGCGACCTTGACGAGGTTCGAATCCTGCCCCAAGGCCCGTGCTTCTCCGTCATTGATGATCAGGACGTCCACTTTCTCCAACACCTTCCAGAGCGCATCGCGCTTGCCGTTGATCCAAAAGTTCATCGTGTCACAGGCTACCAATCCTGGACGCTCGACTTTTTGCAGCACATCCAATTGGAGCTCGGGATCGATGTTGCCGAGGAACAAGACCTCGGGCGACTTATAGACGTCGGGGATCTTGGGTCGGAAGGTCTCAAACACGTTCAGTTTCGTATCCAAGGTATGCGCTTCGTTGAGCTGATGCGTGTACTCGCCTTTCCACCGAAACGTCGCGCCCGACCGCCGCTCAAGGCCCCTAAGATCGATGCCGCGGCTTTTCAAGAACGCGATGTGTTGTTGGGGAAAATCTTCTCCGACGACTGCGATCAGCGCCACGGTCGTAAAGAAACTCGCCGAGGTGGAGAAGTAGGTCGCCGACCCTCCGAGAATGTCCGCCCCCTCGCCAAACGGGGTTTTCACCGTATCGAGCGCGACGGATCCGACAACCAGCAGTTTGCCCATTGCTTACTGTCCTTTCTTTCCGGCCATGACACGCCGTGTGAGCAGCTCCAACTTCTTGCGGGTTGCGGCCGGCACGCTGTTCGACGCAGTGACAATCGCGTTGGTCAGCGCTTCATGGCAGGCGCAGGCCGGCAGAGCGTCCACCGAGGGAGCGACCGCCGTCAACATCCGCTTGGCAAGGGACACGTTCTGATGGAGGGTGGCCAGAATGGCCTCCACCGTGACCGCATCCTCGGTTTCGTGCCAGCAATCGTAGTCGGTGACGAGCGCCATCGTGGCGTAACAGAGTTCCGCTTCACGCGCCAGCTTGGCTTCCGGCATATTCGTCATCCCGATAACATCCACGCCCCACTGGCGATAGAGCCGTGACTCCGCCTTCGTCGAAAACTGCGGACCTTCCATGCACAGATAGGTTCCCCCCACATGCAGCGAAGCACCCAACCGTTGAGCGGAGGACGTAAGGGATTGCGCCAGCGCCGCGCAGATCGGTTCGCCGAACGCGACATGCGCCACCATCCCGCCTTCAAAGAAGGTGGACGAGCGCCGCTTCGTCAGATCGATAAACTGATCCGGGAAGACGACGTCGCCCGGACGAATCGATTCTTTCATGCTGCCCACTGCGCTCACCGAAATCACGCGGGAGACGCCCAGAGACTTGAGCGCATAGATATTGGCTCGGTAATTGATCTCACCGGGATTCAGCCGATGGCCGCGTCCATGACGGGACAAAAATGCGACGCCGGTGCCGTCGAGTGTGCCGAGGATGATGGCATCCGACGGGGGGCCGAAGGGTGTCCGCACCCGCAGTTCTCGAACGTCCTTCAGGCCTTCAATCTCATACAGCCCGCTCCCTCCAATGACCCCCACGGTAGCCCGTGCCCTCGATTGCGTGCCTTTCATACAGATCCTTCTCCCAGCGCCGTCCGTTGCATCACATCCGAATGGGCAGATGTCTCAAGCGAACTGAGAAACTGCCCGATCCGTTCCACCACTCGATCGACCGTTCGTTCGAGCGGTTCTTCTTCATCGAGCGACATCCATGCGATGCCCGGCTCTTTCCGAAACCAGGTCATCTGCCGCTTGGCGAAGCGCCTGGTGTCCCGTTTGAATCGCCGAACCATTTCCTCATGGTCATATTCGCCCGCCAGATACGCGGCGACTTGCCGATAACCCAGCCCTTTCATCGCCCCCAACCGGCGGTCATAGCCGCGATCGAGCAGCGCCCGGGTCTCTTCTACCATTCCATGCGCAAGCTGCCAATCGATGCGGGCTTCGATCCGGCGATACAGCGCGTCAGTCGGACGAAGCAGACCGATGAGGAGCGTGGCAAACATCGAGTCCTGAAACGCATGCCGCCGATGCATCGCCGAGATCGGCTGCCCCGACAACCGGTGCACTTCCAACGCCCGCAGGACCTTCGCTTCGTCGTTGGGATGCAATCGCGCAGCCGTCTCCGGATCGACGCGGACCAGCTCCGCGTACAGATGATCCCGTCCCTGCTCACGGCTGATTTTCATCAATTCCGCTCTCACCTCAGGATCGGCTTTCGGAGCCGGACATAACCCCCGCACCAACGTGCGAATATAGAGGCCGGTTCCCCCGACGATAAACGGAAGCCGGCGTGCTCCATATAATCGATCGATTTCAACGAGCGCCGCCTGGCGGTACCAGCCGGCATTGAACGTTTGGTCGGGATCGACCAGGTCGATGAGCCGGTGCGGCACACCTTGGCGTTCTTCCATCGTCGGTTTATCGGTGCCGATGTCCATGCCCCGATAGACCTGGCGCGAATCCGCCGTGAGCACCTCCGTGCCGAATCGTTTGGCCAGCTGCACGGCCATGCGACTCTTCCCCACCGCGGTCGGACCAAGCAGCACGACCACCGGTCGATGCGCAAAGATGGAGTCCGATAAGGTTGCCATGTGTTCCCGTTGAAGACTCCCGTTACCAACCGGCCCGCCCGAACATCTTTTCCAAATCGTTCGTGCTCAGCTTGAACGACGTCCGCCGGCCGTGGGGACAGGTCATGAGCGACCCGCCGGCGATCCAATCTTCTATCAACGCTTTGATTTCCGGCAAGTCCATCGAACGACCGGATCGGACCGCGCCGTGACAGGCCACGGACGCCAAGACCGGCCGGACGCGGGCCTCCAGACTGGAAGCAGTCTCCCATTGACTCAAGTCGTCCAGGAGATCCGGAATCAAGGTGTCCGGATTGAGCTTCCCCACACCCATCGGAACCGCTCTCAATAAGACCGTTGTCGCGCCGAACGGCTCAAGTTCAAGTCCCAGCTTGGCAAGCTCGTCACGATAGCGCTGAAGGAGCGCGGCATGCGGAGCGGATAATTCAATCGGCTCCGGAATGAGCAAGGGTTGCGACTGAATCCCACGCTCGGCCCATGCCTGAACGAGCCGTTCAAACAGCACGCGCTCATGAGCCGTGTGCTGATCAATGACGGCAAGGTCGCTCCCGATTTGAACGACGAGAAACGTTCGGTTGAGTTGCCCCAGGGCGACAACCTCCGTTGCGGGAACCTGGACGTACGGCTCCGCCGCCTCGCTTGCAAACGCCAATTGCGCATCGTCCTGTGGCGAGACATTGCCCCGGACCAGGCGCTCGCCCGTGGCGGCGGAGACCGTTGCTCGAACATCGAACGCCGGCGCCTGTTGAAGAGAGGGACTCGCTCCCGTTCGACGGCTTGTCACACTTGCACCGCCCAACGACAGCGCCGGTGAAATGGATACTCGGTCCGATGTGCCCAAGGCCTGGCGCACGGCTCGGCGTACCAGTTGATGAATCCTGTCGGTCTCAGAGAACCGAACTTCCCGCTTGGTGGGATGCACGTTCACATCGACACGATCGGCATCGATATCCAAAAACAGGACGAACAGCGGATGGTGGCCTTTAGGAAGAAACGATCCATACCCTTCTGCGACCGCGTGGAATACCGCCGTATGGCGGACGGGGCGCCGATTCACAAACAGTTCCTGCGGCGTCCGTGAGGACCTCGCATGGACAGGATCAATCGTCAATCCACTCAGCGTGACCGTCGGGAGAGCGGCATGCACCGGCAGACTGTGCTCGAGAAACGCGCGCGGGAACACCTGCCCGATGCGATCCTTGTCCGATGACGCGGCCGGGTAATTCAGCACCTCCTGGCCGTTGTGCGTCAGTCGGAAATGTACTCCTGGCCAAGCCAGCGCCGCCTGTTGGATGACACGGCTGATATGCGAGAACTCGGTCGGAACAGACTTTAAGAACTTCTTCCTGGCGGGCTGATTGTAAAACAGGTGGGCGACTTCGATTCTCGTCCCGGTGACCGGCGGGGCATCCGACATCTTTCCGATCGTTCCGGCCTTCACCTCAAACTCAGTGCCCACCTCTGCCGAGCCTGTCGCGGTGGCGATCCGCACCTGCGACACCGAGGCGATACTGGGCAGCGCCTCTCCCCGAAACCCCATGGTGCGGATGGACCAGAGATCCCGGTCGGACCGCAGTTTGCTGGTGGCGTGCCGCTCGAACGCGAGCGGGGCGTCATTCCGGCTCATGCCCTCGCCGTCGTCCGTGACACGAATCAGGGTAAGTCCCCCGTCCTTGATCTCGACGGTAATGGAGCGGCCGCCCGCGTCGAGGCTGTTCTCGACCAGCTCCTTGACCACGGCTGCCGGCCGCTCAATGACTTCCCCCGCCGCGATGCGACTCACCACGTCGCCCGGCAACACGTGAATCTTCCCACTGCCGCCGGCGGTCACCACGGCTCGACACTCCTCGGGGTTGATGGAATCGGAATAAGGAAGGGCGTCGCCGGCAGGGCGACGATCATCATCGGATCTCGGCCAACTTGTTCTTTGCCAGCTTGGACTCGTCGGACAAGGGGAACTCTTCGAGGACGCGCTTGAGATTCTTGCGCGACTTTGCCAAATCTCCGGTTTCAGCCGCCGCCAACCCCAGCTTGTAGAGCGCCGCCGGCACCTTTTCGTTGCCGGGATATTCCGTCACCAGGTATTCAAACGCCTGGATCGCCCGCACATAATCTTTCAGATTGTAGTAGGACTCCCCCAGCCAATACTGAGCGTTCGGTGTCAACGAGGTACCGGGAAAATCCTTGGTGAAGCGCTGGAAGCCGGCTACCGCCAAATCGTACTTGCCGTTGAGGTAATCGTTATAGGCCAGATTAAAGGCCGACGTCGGCGTGATCCCCGGCACACCCGGGACGATCGTCGTCGATTCCTGCGGCTGGGCGGGCTTGATCGACCTGGACGGGCGCGGCTCCGACGGCGGCTGCTCCAGCTTCGCCGACGGTTGTCCTACCGTCTCTTCCAGTTTGGCCAGGCGACTCTCGATCTTCTGCAGACGCGCGGACAACTCCTCGAATCGCGCCTTGCCGGACTCCGCATCCTTCACCCGTTCGACCGACTCCAAGCGCCGCAAGACCGCATCCACCCGTTGATGGTCCTGATCCTGCGAGCGCGAGATGGTCGAAAGCTGGTCGCGGACTTCAACGAAATCGGCGTGCTTGGCGCAACCGGTGAGCAGCAACATCGGGGCGAGCGCTCCGATGGTCAACAGAGCAGACGCGCAAGGGACATCCATGCGGGTTACCGAACCTCCTTGAGCTGAGCCAATTTATCCGACGCTTTTCCCGCCTCGGGGCTCTTGGGATAGAGCGTGACCACCTGTTTGAAGGCCGACGACGCCCGCTTTTTGTCTTTCAAAGCGAGGTAGGCATAGCCTTTCTTCAAGAGCGCCGCGGGCACTTTTTCGCTGCCCGGATAATCCAGCTCCACCTTGTCGTACGCATCGATGGCTTTTCGAAAATCTTTCTTGCCGTAGTACGATTCGCCCAACCAGTAACGGGCATTCGGCGCCAAATCGGAATTCGGATACTCGGCAAGAAACGCGGAGAACCCGTGACGGGCTCCTTCCAAATCGCCGTCACGAAAGAGCGCAAGCACGCGTTCATACCGGGCTCTGTCCGGAGGTTCGGCATTCGGCTCAGGGGCGGCCTCGACAGCCGGCGTTTCCCTGAGCGCCGGGATGGCAGCGACCGGACTCTGAACATGGTCCGTGTCATCCTGAGCGGACGATGCGGCGCTGGATTCCTGGACCGGCTGCTCCGCATGCGCCAAGTCCGGGCTCGGCGCCGGAGCCCGTTGAGCCTGTTTGCTGGGCTGCTGGCGCGGCTGCCCAACTTTATGAGTGATCTGCTCCAGCGATTTCACGAGGGACTCAAGACGGCGATCCTGCTCCTCAAATCGGGACGTCACTTTTTGCCCGACGGCATCGATGCGGTGATCCTGCTCCTCAAATCGGGATGTCATTTTCTGAACGGCATCGATCCGATGATCCTGCTCATCCAGTCGCGCGGTGACTTTCTGTCCGACCGCTTCCAATGCTTTGGCGACGGAGGCCACGCTCTTGCTCATCTCGCCGGCATGCCCCGAGGCCGCCTTGGCGTCGGCCTCGATTCGCGCGGCCAGCGTTTTCGATGTTTGTTCCTCCTGCGCGACGCGATCGTTCAGACTGGTCAAGGCTTCCCTGAAGCCCGTCAGCGCTTGGTTGAACTGAGTGAATTTTTGCGAGACTTGATCCAACCGGTGCTGATTCTCGATCAACCCTTTTTGCTGTTCATCGAGCTTCTGATCCACCCGCTTCCCCAGCCCTTCATTCGTGCGCTGAACCACGTCGACGATGTCTTTTTTCAAGGCCGCCATCGACGCGTCCATGGCTTTCGTGATCTCGTCGAGCCGAGCCGCGACTTTGGCGTCCTGATTGTCGAGGCTTTTTTGCACCCAGGCGTAGCGCGTGGTGCTGTCGGCCTCCATCTTGGCCGCCAATTGTTCCAGCTTTCTCGTCTGCTGCTCCAACTGCGCCGACCGGTGCTTCAGGTCTTCCTGCTTCGCCTGAAGCTCTTGCGCCTGATGCAGCGCCCGCTCAAGATCTCCGCGCAACTGAGGCAATTCCTGTTCGCGCAGCGTGGAGATTTCCTGGCTCTGCCTTGCCCGCGCCTGCGCGAGCTCGTCACTCGACTGCTTGATACGCTGCTGCAGCGTCTTTTCGGTCTGTTTGAGATCGGCCTGCTGAGCCACACAGCCTGAAAGAAGCGCCGTCAACGCGACGATGAACAAGCTCATCGCGCACCCTGCTGGTTGGTGAATCCTGCGGCCGGAGAAGTGGGCACAAAAACCCGCTCCACGTTCTGGTGAAACCACCGACCTCCGGCCCTCACTGCGCTGGTTCATCTTACTTGCCCGTCTTGACGACCACATGGCCCCGGCGGTTTTGCGCGTAGCAAGATTCCGCGTGCTCCTTGCAGAACGGCCGCTCCTTGCCGTAGGACACGACGGCGAGCCGGTTGGCTCCCACTCCCAGTTCGACCAGATAGTTCCGCACGGCTTTCGCGCGCTTCTCGCCCAGCACCAGATTATACGCCGACGTGCCCCGCTCGTCGCAGTGCCCCTCGATCTTTAATTGAGCCGCCGGATTCGCCTTGATCCAATCGGCATCGCGGGCCAACGCTTGCCGGCCTTCTTCCGAAATGGCGAAACTGTCATAGGCAAAAAACACGTCGCGCAGACCGGCTGCAGTCGACGCCGACTGTTCGGCCAGAATTTCTTCCAATTGCCGCCCGGCGGTGCCGGGATCGGCCTTGGCCATCAAGGTCCCTCCGCCACCGACACCCACGCGTTCTTCCGATGGATTCTTGTCCAACCCGCGCAGGCCGTTGGCGTCGTCGCGACCGGAAAGTGACGTATCGGGGAAATTCGAACCGAGCCCCCCGCGGGTTCCGCCGTTCGTTCCTCCCTTACTGCCGCTGGCATTCATTCCGTCCGGTCCAGTCCCCTTGGCGATACCCTGCTGGGAAGACTGCGTGTCTCCTCCGGATTGCACGGCCTTCTTGGAGCATCCCGCTGCCCCCATCAGCGTCAATCCCAGTATCAGCGGTACATATACTGTGGTGTGCGTTCTCCTCATATCGGTGACTCCTCCTCTAAGATGTCCCCTCTTTCATACAGTGGGGAACAGCCTCGTTCAATGCCTCGTTACGATGCCGGCGACCACGCCGGCGCACTGTTATGCGTTCCGGTAAAGGTAATGCGTTCGAGATCCTTCCCGTCCGCGTTAATCATATAGATCTGGCTCTTCCCGTCCGCCGTGGAACTGAACACCAAATGCCGCCCGTCGGGAGACCAGGAGGGAGAATCGTCAACCCCTGGCCCGGTCGTGAGTTGCACGCGTTTTTGGCCGTCCGGGGTGATCAGGCACAGTTTATATTCTTTCTTGGGTGTCCGACAGACATACGCGATCCAATTGCCGCGGGGCGACCAGGCCGGAGCCGCATTATAGTCTCCCTCGAACGTCAGCCGGCGCACGTTGGAGCCATCGCCGCTCATCAGAAACACTTGCGGCCCGCCGCTGCGATCCGAGGTAAATGCAAGTTCACGGCCAGACGGAGCCCAGGAAGGCGAGAGGTCGCCCGATGCATTGACGGTCAGCCGCTGAAGCGCCTTGGTTCTGGTATCCAGACGGTAGAGTTCGGAGTTCCCTTCATAGCTGGAAGCGAAGGCCAGAAAATTGCCGTCGGGCGAGAGAGCCGGGGTAATATTCAATCCGCCCAACGATACAATCGTCCAACGCTTGCCCGTCGCCAGTTCAATCATGTCGATGTCTTGTGTATTTCGGTTGCGATAGGCGGTGAAGACAAGAAACCGCCGGTCGGGAGACCAGCGGGGCATCAGATTCAGGAATCCATCGGCTGTCAATTGACGAGCATCATAGCCGTCATAATCCATGACAAAAAGTTCCCGAGCCGACCCCTGTTCCGACACATAGGCTACCTTGGTCCGCGCGATACCGGGCTCGCCGGTGTAGCGAAATACGAGTTCGTCGGCGAACCGATGGGCCATGAGCCGAACGACAGAAGAAGATCCCACATAGCGTTTGCCGCCGACCACTTCGTCGCTGCCGGCATCATACACAAAGCCGTCCATATTGATGTCCGAGTCTTTGTCCTTCTCGCCGTTTTTCATGCCCGCCTTGCCCCAGACAATGACGGACACGCCGTGCTCGGCGGCCTGCTTGAATGCGGGATCGGGTCCGGCCCCCAAGTTGCTGACCTTGATGCCGGCGCTCGGCAAATCAATGAGTGAAAACACCAGAGAGCGCCGCACGTCCGCCTTCAGGACTTCCTCGATGCGGCCCCCGAGCCATTCCGGCCCGCCGCTGTTCTGAATTCCGGCCACACCCAGCGGAATCTTTTGAAAGTCCGGCCTCGTGGCTTCGAGAAAGACATCGGCGGCGCCCGATTCGAGGATCGAGATCAGGCCGATCGTGAGACTGAGTCCGATGAAAAGCACGGCACGAAACGTCATATCCTACCCTTGCTGCTCTCCCACCATGAAAGTGAAATGGGCGTCGAAATAGGGGTCCGTGAGTTCGGAGGGGAACGCCGGCAAAGGGATCGCGCTGATCACCGCCCGCTTCCCGGCCAAGTCATAGTACTCATTCCCCGAGGACTGCTCAATGGCGACACCGCTGACTGTCCCATTCCGATGCAGCCTGAATTTAATAATGACGATATAGGTCTGGGCGGTCACATCGACCGGCGGCGCCGACCAAAAGCTGCTGATCCTCTGGCGCACGCGCCCGAGGTAGGCATTGGAACCCGGCGCCATGCCAAGAACCTTCAGCGTGGTATCAACCGCCTTCACGCTCGGAGCTTTCGCCTCGAGTTGCGGCGCGGGCTTCTGCGCCACGTCCGTCTGCACCGGTGCTGGCTTGGGCAGGTCCGGTTTCTTAATCTTCTTGAACTCCTCGTCCAGTTCTTTGGTCAAATCTTCCGTCAATGACCGGTGCGGCTTGACATCCGGCACTTTGGCCGCGGGCTCCTTCGTGTCGGACACGACCGGAACCTCGGGTAGTTTGAGTTGCGCTTTCTTGGGTTTCTCCGTCGGACTATAGTCCCCGAACTTCGGCGCATCCGGCGGCAACTCCACTCCCTTCATCACATCCCGCATCACGTCGTTCGAGAGTTTCTCGGGAGGGACTGGCGCTGGTGTCGGCACCGGCGCCATTTTGTGGACGGGAGCCGGAACCGGAGCTGGGCTAGGAACAGGAGCTGGAGCAGATTTGACCGGCGGAGCCGGCTTGGGAATCTCGACGACTTTCTGCTGTACCTTCGGCGGTTCCACCGCCTTGACCGGCGGAGTGGGAAGGCTCGCAAGATTCACCTCAATGGAAGCCAAGGGACGCTCGCCATGCCGGGGCAAATGGACGAAGGTCACCACGATCAGAACCCCCACATGCAGTGCAAGCGACAGCGCCGCGGCGCGTCCAAGACGACGGGTAATGTTCGCCTGCCATTCGTCATCAAACCATCCGTCGGCCGATGTCGAAGCCATGCCGCCCGTACTCCTTACTTTTTTTTCCGTCCGGCCGTAGCATCGGCCACCCGCTCGGGTCCGACGGGATCGGTCACCATCCCGAGTTTTTCAATGCCGGCCTTTTTCACGCCGTCCATCACTTGGACCACGATTCCATAGGGAACATCCCGATCCGCTCGCAGATAGAGCGACACGTCCGCGTGCTCCTCTTTCAACAGACGGAGCTTGCGCTCGAGTTGCACGAGACTCACTTGGTCCTTGTCGAGGTAGAGCCGCTGGTCTTTTTCGATCGTGAGGACTGCGCGAATTTCCGGCTTGATCGTATTGGAGGCGGAGGTGGGCAACTTGATATCCATGCCGCGATAGAGCATCGGGGCGGTCACCATGAAGATCACCAGCAGCACGAGCACCACATCGACGAGCGGAATCACATTGATCTCCGCCAGAAAGCGACGCTGCCTGCTCTCGAGGATCATCCCTTCGCTCCTACGGGAACCGGTTTGGCTTTGGGAGGAAGCATGGCGAGCAGTTCGACCGTGACGGTGTCCATGCGAAACGCCGTGCGGCGAATGCGTGTCAGGAAATAGTTGTAGGCGATGACGGCCGGGATCGCCGCGAACAACCCCGCCGCCGTCGCGATCAACGCTTCCGAGACGCCGGGCGCGACGGCGGCAATGCTGGCGGTTCCTTGTGTGCCTATTTCGCGAAAGGAATCAATGATCCCCATCACCGTGCCGAGCAGACCGACAAAGGGACTGATGTTGCCCGTCGTCGCCAAAAACGGCAGGAACGCTTCCAGCTTGGCAATCTGCCCTTGGGCAATGTGCGACGCCGTGCGCTCCATGACATGACGATCGAACACCGGCACTCCCCCGCTTCCATCGTGCGTATCCCGGCCATCCCGACCTAAGCGGTCCACGACCCCATGGAAAATCTTCGCGCAGGGGCTGCCGGTCGTGCGGTGGGCATGCCGCGACACTTCATCGACGTCCTTCGCCTTGGATAAGACCGCCATGAATCGCGTATCCTCGGCATCGGCTGATCGAAAGACCGCCCACTTGTAGAGGATGATGGCCCAGGAAATGACGGAAAAGCAGAAGAGCAACAGAAGGACGACCTTAGACACAACCCCGAGCGAACCGAGAAGTCCCATGGGACCGGTTTGAAACATACGAGTCTAGGTTCTCCCTCCTCTACTCAATGGTGAAATGGAGTGTACCAAACACTGGGAAAAATGGCGGGGCCGACGGGATTTGAACCCGCGACCTCCAGATTGACAATCTGGC
>CAYNLM010000121.1:0-12174 GCA_964398045.1 uncultured Nitrospira sp.
CTTGCAATCCATCGGGGCGTTCCCACCGCGACGTCACGGCGCCGACCGGATCCGGCTGGTCGGCAATGACACGCAGGCGCTCCACGATCTCCTTGATGTCATCGGCCTTCATGCGCACGCGAGCGACGGCGGCTTTCATCCGGTCCTTGATGACATCGCTCTCGTAGGACTTGCCGACGGCATCGACATCCTTCTCGTTCGCCGCGAGGATCTTCTCTGCATCCTCGGCAATCCGGTCGGCCATGGCGCGTAGCGCCTTGTCTTTGACCGGGCCAGGCACGAGCGCGAGCGATCGCGCCATTTCACGGCATGGTTTCAATAGCTTATCAAGATACAGCTTAACCGGTACTTCAGGCATGGTTATCCCTTTTCTCACTCCATCAACAGAACATCAGACAACAAATGGCTCGCGACTATAGCACGCGATTTTTTCGGGAGTAAAGCCGCTGACCGGCTAGCGAACCGAAGCTTTCTCGCGTTGTAAGCCGGCTTCATGGCGGGCGAGGAACCATCCGATCCAGCCCCAGAGCAGCATGAGGGGAACCAGGAGCCAGACGAGATGCACGGTGGTGGCTCCCAACGCTTTGATGCCGGACACGGCCCATCCGGTGGAAGCATCGCCTCCCCGTGAGACCGTCGTGTCGATAAAGTTCTTGGCCTTGTACTTCTCTTCCCGGCTCACGACCGTAAACAGCACTTCGCGCGCCGGTTTTGAAATCGCGTACTCGCCCACGCGGCGCATCACCGTGAAGACCAGAAACAGTCCGAGCACCTGGCTCACGCCGAGCGCCGCAAACCCGAACGCGCTGACGACCGGCAGGAACACGAGCGCCGCGGCAAGCCCGAACCGCAGCACCAGTCGATTCGTGACCCAGACCTGCGTGACAAAGGTCAGCACGTTCACGGTGAGATCGATGCCGGCAAAAAGCCTCGTGCGCGCTTCGGGCGAAGTGATCTCCCGGCCGATCAATGCCGTCTGCTCCAGATACAAGACCGTCGCCGACATCGTCAGCAGAAAGAGATACGCGCAGATCCCCAGCAAGTACGGCGAGACGACGACATGGCGGACTCCCGCCCACATATTTCCGCCGAGCGACCGCTCCGGATGCCCGATCGCGTGCCGGGCGTGCCGCCTTGACCACCGATCCAGTTGGAGAATGCAGACGGCACAGGCCACGAGCCAGCATGCGGAACAGAGCATCAACGTTGGGATCGGCAGGATATAGGTGACGCCCGCCGTCAGGACCGGTCCGACGATCGCGCCCATACTGCCGCCGGCGGCGATGACACTGAAAAGCCGAGTCCCTTGTTCCGGCGTGAAGAGATCCGCCATGAAACTCCAGAACACCGACACCACGAAGAGGTTGAAGACCGACAGCCAGACAAAGAAGACGCGGGCCACCCACTCGGGATGCCACTGAGCCGTCATGGTGACGAAGAAAATCATCACATGGACGGCAAAGAATCCATAGACGGAGAGCAGCAGCCGAACGCGAGGCAACCTCGACGACAAGAATCCGAATATCGGCGTGGCCGCCAGGAGCATGACAAAGGTGCCGGTCATCATCCAGGGGAGATGTTGCACGCCGCCTTCGATCGCCATTTCATCTCTGACCGGCCGCAGCATGTAGTAGCCGCAGAGCAGACAAAAGAAGTAGGCGAAGGACCAGCACAACGGCGTCCGCTCGTCGGCCTCGGCTTTGATCCATTTTAAGAGAAACAGCTGCATGCGATTCAGGTGCGAGACAGTGCCGCACCTTTCCCCTCTCCTGCAAGGAGAAAATTTGCTAGAATGCGCCGGACCATTCTCACGGGAACAAGCAGCGGATGATCGACCTGCGCAGCGATACCGTCACGACCCCGACCGACGGCATGCGGAAAGCGATGGCGCGCGCCGAGGTCGGTGACGACGTGTATGGAGAAGATCCGACCGTCAACCGGCTTCAAGACACGGCGGCGGCGCTGCTCGGCAAACGGTTCGCACTCTTCGTTCCTTCCGGCACCATGGCGAATCAGCTGGCGATCCGGTCACAGACGCAGCCGGGACAGGAAGTCATCGTCGAGGGCAAAGCCCACATCGTCCGGTATGAACAAGGCGCGGCCGGCGCGCTGGCCGGCGTGCAACTCCATTGGGTGACCGGCGAGCGCGGGATCATGACGGCCGAGCAGGTTGAGGCGGCCATCAGGCCCAAAGATCCGTACAGCATCCCGACGGCGCTCATCTGTCTGGAGAACACACACAACAGCGGCGGAGGGACGATCTATCCGCTTTCGACTATCGAGAAAATTCGCGCCGTCGCCGTCAAGCACGGAGTCTCGATGCATCTGGACGGAGCCAGGCTGTTGAATGCCGTCGCCGCGACAACCCTGCCGCCGGCTTCCTATGCCCAACACTTCGAAACCGTCTCGTTGTGCCTATCAAAAGGCCTCGGCGCCCCGGTGGGATCGTTGCTCATCTCCAGCGATCAACAGATCATCGACCGCGCGCGCCGATTTCGCCGCATGTACGGGGGCGCCATGCGGCAGGCGGGCATTCTGGCCGCCGCAGGCATTTATGCGCTGGAGCATCATGTGGCCCGCTTGAAAGAGGATCACGACCATGCCAAGAAACTGGCCAGGCTTCTTCAGCAGATTCCTTCCGTCCGGATCGCGCCTCAGCATGTCGAAACCAACATCGTGATCTTTGATATCGTCGACCATCGACGTACGCCCGCCGAACTTGTGGCGGCCCTCAAAGCGGAAGGCGTGCTTATCAACGCGATCGGCGGACAGAGCTATCGAGCCGTCACCCATCTCAATGTCTCGTCCAAGCAGATCGACGAGGCCGGAGAGGTCTTCGCCCGCCTGCTCACACGCTGACCATGCTGACCATCCCACGTTGACACCCATTTCAGCGATCCATAGAATGACCACTGGTACGACAAGGGAAAGGCGATGTCGCTGCAAGCCGTTTCGTTTCAACAGATCAGCCGGATTCTCGAAGTGACGGATGCGCTCGGACTCAACCGTGAGTGGGTGGAAATTCCCCTTTCTCCGGAGAACCCGGGCCTCGTACGCCGATTGAACAACGGCAAATTGGAAATAGTTGTGGACGCCGAACAGCCGTTCGAGCAGTGGCTCAGCCTCCTCCCGACACAGATTCAACACGCGCAGAGCGCCTAATGGATTCCAACGCCACCTCCACGCCGACCCGCGAAGAGCTCAATGCCGAACTGCTGGCCGTCCCGGAACCGCCGGAGCAGCCGGAGACGCCTCATCCGCCCGGGTTCGAGGACAGCATAGACATCGCACTGCGGCACGTGAAGGGCCGCCGCGGCGGCGACCTGGTCGGCGTGCTGCTGGTCGGATCTGGAGCGCGCCGGGCCGTGACGCCACATAGCGATATCGACTTGATCGCCCTGGTCAAAGGAGAGACGGACGGACATGAAATTCTCCGCATCGGAGAGCGTCTGGCCGACATCCGTTATCGGGGTCATAAGGAGGTCGAGGAAGAGTTGGCCTATTCACTGAGGCTCCCGCCCATCCTGAGAAAAGGCCGCACGCTGTACGACCATGACGGAATCTGCGCCAAGCTGATCGAGAAAGCCAACCAACGATTCCGCCAAGGTCCGCCCCCGGCGTCGATGAACGAACAAATCCGCATGAAGGCCGAGTGCCTCCACTGGTTGGGGAAGGCGCAGGATCTTGCGGAGAAGCCGGGCACCGCCCAATACCTCCTGATGCTGTTCTATGACGACTGCATCCTGGCGTTCTTCCGTCTGCGGGGATTCTGGCTCACGGCTCCCGTCGACGTACATCGATTCATGTTCTCGCGCGAGCCGGCTCTGGCCGACTTGGCGGGGCAGTTTCTGACGGCCACGACGTTGTCCGAACGCCTCAACTTTGGGCAGCAATTTGCCGATCTCCTCTTTAAGGATGTTCCGAATCCGGCCCGCATTGACTGAGAGGAGTCCGGCCAGCATCTGATTCGTCTGATCCGCTCGTACGGGTTTTCTGTTCGCGCGATTCATCGAGAGCGCCCTCGGCCCATGGTAAAATCCGGCTGACGTCTCTCTTTCCTCACGCCAAGGAGCCGCTATGGAATTGGGATTCATCGGACTAGGCAAGATGGGCATGAACATGGTCACCCGTCTGAGACGCGATCAGCATCACGTCGTGGTCTTCGACCGGTCAACCGATCTGATCAAGCAGGCCGAGAGCCAGGGTTGCGCCGGCTCCTTGTCGCTGGCCGATCTGGTGAGTAAGCTCCATGCTCCGCGCGCCGTGTGGATCATGGTGCCCTCCGGCGCGCCGACCGAAGAAACTGTGCACGCCGTTGCCGCCCTGCTGCAGCCGGGAGATATCATTGTGGACGGGGGAAACACCCGCTTTCACGACGACGTCCGCCGGGCGCAGGAACTGAAGAAACGAGGAATCCAGTATGTCGATGCCGGCACCAGCGGCGGTATTTGGGGATTGAAAGTCGGCTACTGCCTGATGGTGGGGGGCGAGGCGGCGGCGGTCACACACTTGGCTCCGATATTCACCACGCTGGCTCCGGAAAATGGCTGGGCCCATGTCGGCGCCGTCGGCGCCGGGCATTACGTGAAGATGGTGCATAACGGCATCGAGTACAGCATGATGCAAGGCTACGCGGAAGGGTTTGAACTGATGTCCAAGAGCGAATACAAGCTCAATCTCGCTCAGGTCGCCGACCTCTGGATGCATGGCAGCGTCGTGCGCTCGTGGCTCCTTGAATTGGCGGCGAGTGCGCTGAAGGAAGATCAAAAACTGGAGACGATCAAGGGCTACGTGCAGGATTCCGGAGAGGGCCGTTGGATGATCGCCGATGCGATCGAAAAGGACGTGCCGGTGCCGACGCTCACAGCCGCACTGTTCACCCGCTTCCGGTCACGGCAGGAAGAATCTTTCGCCGAAAAAATGCTGGCCGCGTTGCGCAATGCCTTCGGCGGGCACGCAGTCCGGCGCTAGGCGGCGCCTTCGGAAGGTATCTTCATGGCTCCGAATAATCAACGAGTGGAGATCAGTCCGGCGCAGGAGACGCTCCCGCCCGTCGAGCCATGCACGCTGGTCATTTTCGGCGGGTCTGGCGACCTGGCCCGTCGGCGATTGATTCCAGCCCTCTATAATTTGTTGCTCGACGGTCTGCTGCCGTCGAACTTCGTGGTCTTGGGCATGGGCCGGACTCCGCTGAGCGACGAAGAGTTTCGCGCCACGGTCCGCGGCGGGGTGGTAAAGCATTCCCGGCAAGCCTTGATCGAGGATACGTGGAACGTCTTTTCCCGCCATCTCTTCTACCTGGCCGGTGAGAATGACGATCCACAGACGTACGTCCGACTGAAAGCGCGTGCGGAGGAATTGGAGCGCAGCTTTCAGCTGCCCGGAAACCGGATTTTCTATCTCAGCATTCCGCCCAGTTCCTTCGCTCCAGTCTGCGAAGGTTTGGCCAGTTCCGGGCTCTCGGGGACGCCCGGCGCTCGGTCGCCCTATGCCCGCATCATTGTAGAAAAGCCGGTGGGACGCGATCTGGCTTCGGCGCGGGCCATCAATGCCGTGACCGGACGCGTGTTCGACGAATCGCAAATCTTCCGCATCGATCATTATCTGGGCAAGGAAACCGTCCAGAATCTCATGGTCGTGCGCTTTGCCAACAGCATCTTCGAACCGATCTGGAACCACAAATACATCGACCACGTGCAGATCACGGTGAGTGAGGCCGAAGGCGTGGGCACGCGAGCGAACTACTACGAGGAAGCGGGCGCCCTGCGAGATATGGTGCAGAATCACCTGCTGCAGCTGCTCTGCCTCGTCGCCATGGAGCCTCCCTACTCATTGGACCCCGACGTGGTGAGGAACGCCAAAATGGAAGTGCTCCGCTGCTTGAGGCCGATCACAGCCAAGGATGTCGAGAAGTTTACGGTGCGCGCGCAGTATACCGAAGGCACCGTGCACGGCACCCCGGTTCCCGGCTATCGGCGCGAGAAGGGCGTGAAACCGAATTCGACTACGGAGACCTATGTCGCGGTGAAATGTTTCGTGGAAAACTGGCGCTGGTCCGGCGTTCCATTTTATCTCAGAACGGGCAAAGCCTTGCCGCTGCGGGCGAGCGAAGTCGCGGTCCAATTCAAAGAGATTCCGCAGATCCTTTTTAATGCCAACCCCCAGACACCTCAGGCTCCGAACGTCCTCACATTGCGAATTCAACCGGAGGAAGGGCTGTCGCTGCGCATCGTCTCCCGCGTGCCGGGAACCAGAGCGCAGACCCATCCGGTGGAAATGCATTTCAAGTACGGAGAGGTCTTCGGACGTCCCTCTCCCGAAGCCTATGAACGGCTCCTCCTTGACGTGATGACGGGCGACGCGTCGCGCTTCATGCGGCGCGACGCGGTGGAAGCCTCCTGGGCCTGGATCACACAGATCCTTCAGGCCTGGGATCAGCTTGGGCAGCGTTGGTTGCCTGAATATCAAGCCGGCACATGGGGACCGGTCGAAGCGGATCGCCTTATCCAGAATGACGGTCGGACCTGGCGGGTGTTGTAATTCTCCCAGGGCTAACCGACTCAGCTCTCTCCGCCCGTACCTCTTGCCCCTATTCCGATCTGCCTGAGGATCTCCTCTTTCTTCCCCACCCCGCCGATGAAACGTGTGAACACTCCTCCCTGATACAGGGCGAGCGCCGGAAGCGATGTGAGTTCGAGTTCCGCTGGGATCTGATGGTTCTCCTCCACATTCATGGCAAGAATCAGCACGTTCGCTCCCACCTCCCGCTGCAACTGCTCCAACTCTCTTGTCAGCGCTCGACAGTGACCGCAAGCCGGTTTCCAGAATTCCACGAGCACTGGAACGCTGGTCGCTTCAATCACTTGATCGAAGTCTCGATCGCTGACGGCTTGCAATCCGGCACTCATGTCGCAGTTCCCTTTCGGTGCAACATGGGCTTCAGGACCCGTGCAACCAGCTCGGCAAAGAGCCGATATCCGGCGGTGGTGAGATGGATGCCGTCGTTTGAGTACATGGCAGCGAGTTGGAAGGTGCCCGGCTCGGTCGTCGCCTCGAAGAGATCAACCGAGGCGATGTTTTTGGACCCCGCATACTCCTGAATCAATCCATTCAAGTGGCGGCGACGGGCCAGATGCTCGGCAAGCCAGGCCTCGCCCTCCCGGCCAGCCTGACCGTCTTCAATGCGAATCGACGGCACAGTGACGGGAATGGGGATCGCCCAGGCAGAGAGGGTCAGTTCATACAGCTTGACGAGATTGCGCATGATCTCTGCCGGCAAGGCATTCCAGCCCAGATCGTTCGTGCCGCCGAGTATCGCGACATAATCCGGCTTATGGTCCAGCACGTCACGCCGAAAGCGCAGCACCATTTCACCGGTCAGCTCACCGCAGATGCCGCTCATCCGCACTTGGACCGCGGGCCCGAGCATCTCCTGAAGCCGCTCTCCGTAGGGAGTCGACCGTCCCTGCGGATTGTCTCTCGTCGGCGACTGAAATCCGGCGGTGAGGCTATCGCCGAAACAGACGACTAAGGGAGTTGGCGAGCCCGGCATGCGATACAACCTCGGGGACCTTCAAAGAGCGTTACCTGGGCCATGGTGCAATGACGCCGTCGAAGGCGAGCGTGACTTCAGGTTGCAATAATAGCGATTTTCTTGACGATTTGTCGATCAACCGGTACTTGTTACCCTATGACCGATCTCAAGACCGCGCAGGACATGATGGCGGCCGCCGTCGCGGCCAGAGGCGCTGAAGACCCTGAGATTGCCTCGGTCAAACGAGTCCTCAAGCTGCTCGACAAGACTGCAAAATCGAATCGGACCTATGGGGCCAGCAATCCAGTGGCCCAAAAATTCTCTCAGCAATTGTTTGATGAATTGACCGCCCACCTCTCGGCTTACTCCAAGCTGACGATCCTTATTCACCGATCGCAACTGCTGTGCAAAGACCAGATCGTGTACCAGCCCGAGAATGAGACCGGAAGCGAGAGCATAGCCTTCAAGCTGTACGCCGACGGGATTCGGGAATTGGTCCTCCACCAGGGACTCCTGGCAGATGACCTCCGTTTCTTCCTCGACTCGTTATGGGGCGACCTTGACCCGACACAAGATGATGACGACATCGTGACCCGTCTGTGGTCGAAAAACCTGTCGACCATCACGATCGTGACCGCCGAGGAATTAGCCAAGGCATCCGGAACCAATGATGCATTTCTCAGGCTTGATCCATCGACTTCATCGGACTCGACGCTCAGAGAACTGCTTGATCGAGAACGAAGCCGAAAGGGCGGTCTCAAAGGCGACGACGAGGCAACCGCCGCGGCGGCCGGCGGAGGCGGCGAGGCGTCCACGAAGAGACGGTTCCAATCAGGCCTCATCGGCTATGAAGTGACCGACGAGGAACTCGCCACGTTGGCGCAAGAGGTGGAAGCAGAGAGCAAGCAGGACAGTATTATGTACATCCTGGACATGCTCACCGCCATCCTGGCCTCGGAACAGTCGCCAATACTGCTGACCAAACTTTTTAATCTATGGGGACGTGTCGTGGAGTCGCTCATGCGCGAAGGCAAATGGACCGTCCTCGAGCACGTCCTGGGCCTGCTGCATGAGACGGAAGCCGTCCGTCCCGATCTTGGAGACGAACACAAACAGCAATTGACCTCGCTATTCGGCGGATTGGGCCGGCCGGAGCGACTGAAAGCCATTGAAGCGTATTTAAATCGAACACCAAACGCCACGACGGAAGGCCTCTCCACCATTCTGCTCTTGATGAAAGCGGACGCGGTACCGGGCCTCTGTGCCCTGCTCGCCAATCTGGAATCTCAAACGCACCAGGCGATCGTCTCGGAGGCGCTGGCGCTGCTTGCCAAGGATCAGCCGGATCCGATTCTTCGAGGCCTGTCCGATCGACGGCCGCAGTATGTACGCAACCTTCTCGCCCTGCTGATGAAATGGAACAACCCCCGATTTGCGGACGCGGTCGAAAAACTGGTGCGTTATCCCGATGTGCAGGTCAGGAAAGAAGTGGCGCGGGCCATCGGTCTCTTCAGACCGAGCGGAAACGGCGCCAAGCTCGTATCCTTCATGGCAGATGCCGATGAATCAGTCCGAGTGGCGGCGCTCAAACTCCTCATGTCTGGACAATACACCGCTCCCTTCTCCCTCTGGTCACCGATCGTCTCAGCGGAAGATTTTATGGACCGACCGCTCAGTGAACGGCGGGCTATCTTTCAAGCCATTCGGGCCACGTGCGGTGATGAGGCGATCCCCTATTGGGAAAATTTGTTCACGGAATGGAATTGGACCAACCGGAAGAAAAAGGAAGAACTGGCCCTCCTGGCTGCCGAAGCGCTCGGAAAATTGGCCACGCCCGCGGCAGTCGCCACGTTGGAACTCGGACAGAAGAAAGGCGCGGCCGCGGTCCGCCAAACCTGCACGCTGGCGCTGTCTCAGATCCAGAAGCAGCAACGTCTGAAACCATCGGAACCCGCGAAGTAAGGAGTCTCGCCCGTGAACGATTCCAAAGGTCTACAGACGCCCGTGGGGGATGATCAAAGCCAGCCGCTCTTGACGCACGAAAAGTCCCTGTCCCAGAAAATCGGACATGGCTCGGAAGCGGGCGACATTCTCGATCAACAGATGGTGATGTTGGGCTTCCAACTCATCATCCAGCTGAATACGCTGATTAAAACCTCCCGAATCCACGGCCGCACCAATGCGGCGCTCGACAAACCGGTCGACACGATGCTCACGCTGGTGCACACGCTGGCGCACGACCAGCCGGTCACCTTGCGGCTGCAAAACGACTTCCTGTTTCTTGGAGAGAACCACCTGAAGGTCAGCGCGCAACAAATGGCCGTCGTCTCCAGCATCATCGACGCGATGAACAAATGGAAAATCGGCGGCCTCACATTCTCCTCCGCGGTGACCTCTCAGCACCTCCGGGAGTTCGCCTATCTCTTTGTCAGCCTCGATCCGGCGACCAAAACCGTCGAGAATTTCAGAGAAGAACTGAAACGGCTCCAGATCGCCAGCGTCGAGCTCGAAGACCCTCGGGAACTCGCGCTGAAAGAAGACCTCGACGCCTCTGGAAGCTCAGCGAATTCCGCCCGAGGCTCCGATCCGAAGAGCACCCACAAGGCCAAATCCAAAACGGCCTATGGACAAGCCGGAGCCGCCGTCGGCACCCTCACGCAGTCCGTGCGCGACGGCGGCACGCTCAATTTTAAACAGGCGAAACGCGCCATCCAAAACATCGTGGATCTGATGATGCAGGATGAAGCCGCCCTCCTTGGGCTGACCACACTCCGTTGTCATGACCAGTACACGCACAACCATTCGGTCAACGTGGCCCTGCTGTCGATCGCATTGGCCAACCGCGTCGGTTACCCCAAAGTCGAATTGGCCGACTTGGGCTTGGCTGCCTTGTTTCATGACATGGGCAAATCGACCATCCCGCTGGAGGTTTTGAATAAGCCCGGTGAGTTTACCGAAGACGAATGGGCCGCCATGCGTAATCATCCGACGGAAGGCGTGCTGAGCTTAACTCAATCACGCGGCATCACCAACCTACCGGCCCGCATGGCCGCCGCCTCGTTCGAGCACCATATGAACTTGGACTATTCCGGCTATCCCAAGCTCAAGACTCCCTGGAAGCTTTCCTTGACCGGTCGCATCCTGACGATCGCCGATTGCTACGACGCCATGACGTCTTCTCGGGTCTACCGCAGGGAACCGATGTCGCCTTTCAAGGTCTTGAACATCATGTTCAACAAATCAGGGCAAAGCTTCGACGCGACGCTGCTGAAGCTGTTCGTCAATTGCGTCGGGATCGTGCCCATCGGTAGCCTGGTGGTGCTCGATACCGACGAACTCGCCGTGGTCCTCAAACCCGCAGTCGAGAAGACCGACGGGGAACGACCGTTGGTCAAGGTCATCTCGGATGAACACGGCAATCCCATCGACAACGGCCCCGAACGCGACCTCACCGAAAAGGATGACACCGGCCAATACCGGTACAGCATCATTCGCTTGATCGACACCACCGAATATAAGTTCGACACCAGCCGCTACTTCCTCTAGCCCTTTCACCTTGACAGCCTTGAACAGCGCGGTTATTCTCCCGCCGTTCACGCCCATTCCGCCCTACGACTAGCAGAAGGAGTGTTCACATGCGCATCCCCCCGTTACGGACGCTGTTCGCCGCGGCGCTGCTGTCCGTTGTACTCGGCCCATTCACCACGTCCGCGCAGGCGGCCGAAGCCTTCAAAATGGGCGTCGTGGATCCCCAGTCCGTGCTGGAGAAATCCAAAGCCGGCAAAAAGGCGCTGGACGGACTCAAAGAGTACGTATCCACCCGACAAAAGCTTTTGGCCAAGGACGAAGAAGAACTCCGGAACTATGAGAAACAGCTCAAGGAGCAAGCCGCCAAGTTGAGCGAGGCGGAAAAAAAAGAGAAGGAGACGCAATTCCGGGCGAAGATCCAGGACTACCAGAAGCGCGCCCAGGAGTTTAATCAGGAGCTACAAGGCAAACAAAAGGAACTGGTCGACGACTACATGAAGAAGATCTCCGCCGCGACGCAAACGGTGGCCGAGAAAGGCGGGTTTTCGCTGGTCGTGGACAAAGGCAGTGAACAGACCGTAAAGATCGTCATCTACAACAAGGACACGATCGACCTGACCGACCAAGTGATCAAGGAATTCGATCGAACCAACAAGTAATCGCAACTCCGGTGCGCCGGCTATTCCATGGGATAGCCGGCCTCGCGCCAAGCCTTGATCCCTCCGTTCATGGACAACACATTCCTGTATCCCATCTGCTGCAGCGCATCGGCCGCCAGCACGAGATCGGCGCCCGCGGCGTCCTCGCGCCCCAGCGCTTCGATCATGTCGGCCACCTCGAGCCGCCGGTAGACCTGCGTCGCGCGCGCCCGCTCGATCATGCCGGCCGACAGGTCGACGCCGTCGATGATGTCGACGACGGGAGCGAAGGCAAGCCCCGCGAGCCCGGTGCCGCAGCCGAGGTCGCGGGCGCGGTGGAAATAGGGCGGACGGTCGGCGCCGTGGCATGCGCCGAGCACCGCCTTGAACAGGATTTCCGGGCCGCGGTAGCCGAGGTCGCCGCGCAGCGCCATGTCGAATTTCGGCGCGTACTGGTCGAACAGCGCTCGCACG
>CAYNLM010000122.1:0-12163 GCA_964398045.1 uncultured Nitrospira sp.
ATGTTGATCTCCGGCTCGACGGACTTCCGAAGATCTTCCGCCGTGTCTTTAAAGCCCTTGACGGCCTTGCCGACTTGCCGGCCCACTTCCGGCAACTGCTTCGGCCCGAACAGGAGAAACGCAATGATCAAAATGATGAGGACTTCCCCGGCGCCTAATCCAAACATATGTTCCTTGGCTAGAGGCGAGGGGCAAGGGGCTAGGGGTTCGGATTGTAATGATCTTCTCCACTAGCCCCGTGCCTCTGACCTCTCGCCCATTCGCTTACCCCTGCTTAGCCTGTTCATTCTGCACCGGCGCGGCGGGCGGCGGCGTAGGCGGCGCTTGTGCGGTGACTTGCGCGGTCGGCTGCGCCGCCTGCGGTTGATCTCCAGGCGTCACGTCGATGGCATCCGCTTCATGAACGGTTTTCTTGAATCCCTTGATCGCTTTCCCAAGACCCTCGCCCAATTGAGGCAGCTTACCGGCGCCGAAAATGATCAACACGATGATCAAGATCAGCATCAGTTCCATCCAGCCGAATGAACCAAACATTTATCGCCTCGTGAAACGTGAAGGGTGGTACGTGCAGCGGGAAACCGGAATTGCGAAGAGTTCCGAACGGCTTCGATCTGAACCTAAACCCCAATACATCCCTAGTCCACCTACTAAAGTCGGGAGGTTCCCCCAAATCGCGGGGAAGGCTATATAACTTTCTACAACATGTCAAGAAATATTTCCTGGGAACTTCCTTGTGTTGTGCGATGTTGCATGATGCAGAGCCCGATCGGTGCGCGGGTGACTAGGGTTTCCCCTAGGCTCACAGCCTCTCACCAATCCCCCCCTCACCCTTCCCTCTCCCACTGGGGGGAGAGGGTGAAGAAGCGCGTGAGAGGAGAGGGTCACCTGGAAGAGAACGAGAAGTGGTAGTACTCGATGGGGCTCGGCGGAGCGGTGAGCGCGATGTTCAACGTTTCGGGATCATAGCCGATCTCTTCCAGATCTTTGGCTGCTCGGGTGAGCTCTTCTTCCGTCACATAGGCCACGGTATCGGGAATCCCCTGTCGTTTCAGGGACAGAAGCATCCCGTTCAGGGTTTCGCGTTCTTCGGGCGGCATGTCGTTCCTGAGCGGGAAATCGAGTTTCCGGCTATAGGGGCTCTCGCAGGTTTCGTTCAATGCCTTGATGGTCTTCAGCGCCAGGCGATCTTGCTCCCAGGCCTGCAGCTTCGGCCCTGCCGTGGGATGTGTCGCCAGCAAATCCATGAGCGTGATCACATTCGTGTTGAGCGAACGGCCCACGAACTCCCGCTGAGTCTCAAGCGTCACCCGAGTGACTCCCAGGTGTTTCGCAATCGCTTCGACCAAGGCGAAGTTGATCATGAAGCTGTATTGTCCGCCGAATTGTCCGTAACACGGCTTCTCCGGATCGTTCAGGACCTTCATATCGGCTGTGCCCGCATCGAAGGTGCTGAATCCGATCGCATCGGCAGCCAACAGCCGCTTGGCTTCTTTGATCGCGGCGAAGGCGCCTAAGTTCACGGGGACCAAGACGTGATCGTCGATGGGTTTGAGAAACTCCGTGATCGTTTTTCGATAGGGCACGTCTTTCCATTCGACTTTCCGATATTCCTTTTCCCACACGAGGTCGTCGAGAAACGGCGGAAACGTTTTCAACGTCTCCAGATCCTTCGCTTCAAAAGCCCGCACGAAGGTGGACCAATCCTGAATCCCGGCATGGAGGGATTCGCTCAAGTTGGGCCGGAGGAATTCTTCCTCGATGTCGCCGGCGTTCTTGGCCATCAATTTGGTCGGCAGATCGTTCCACAGCTCGTTGCAGATGATGCGATCGACCGTCCCGTCCGCGACGGCGTCGAGGCTCTCCACCGACCCGCATAACGTCTCGACTCGTTCCCGGTGCGCCGTCAGATCCGGGTGAGCCACGGCCGCGTCCAGCACCGGCTGCTGCCGGTCCACCAACACGTACCGCACGCGCGGATAGACCGCGCCTTCTTTGTCGAGGGACTTGAGGTGGTTCAAAAAACAGGCGGCAAGATTGCCGTTTCCCGGTCCCCACTCCATGATGGTGAGCGGTGATGCGTGATGCGTGATGCGTGACTCCAGAACGTTCTCGTCTGACGCCTCACGCTTAACGCTTAACGTCTTGTCACGCTTCACAGCTTTTTCATAGTAATCGGCGGCCAATGCATGCGCGAGCCGGTAATCGGCGGACGCAAAGGTCTGGTAATAGGAACGCAGCTTATCGCCTCGCAGCCCATAAAAGAGCTGGTTGAGATGGGCTTGCCATTGATCGAGCGGCTTGTAGTCCCCGATGAGCTGGGGAAGGGCATCAGCGTCTTGCAGCATGTACAACTCTCGCGATGAGTAATGGGGGTGCGTAATTAAGTGGACGGGATTTTAGCAGATGGTTCGAAAGAGCCGCAACGGCGAATCACCTCCTCTACCCCTCCTAGACCTCCCCTTACAAAGGGGAGGAAGAGAAATTGTAAGGAGGACCGGTAGGAGCGGTCCTTGACTCTGTCGGTCATAGGGGTGTACCAAATTTTCCTATGACGAGGCTGTATCTGTTTTTCATCGCCTTCTCCTTGGGAGTCTCTCTCTCCTGGGCCGAAGAGTTACCCCTGACCAGGAACTTGCCGATTCCCGAGTTTCAAAACCGCGCGCAAGATGCCAAGCCGTACAACTTCGACGCCCCTCCCGAGGGGATGTTTCGTTCCATCACGATGGCGGAAGGTTTCGAGGAGGAGTTGGGCTTTCGGCGGACGCATGAGATCGTCCCCGTCAAGCCCACTGAACGATTTACGACCGACGTGCCGGCCATTTTCATCGTCTTCCAACTCCATCAGCACTATCAGGCCTTTCAGGTCTTCGGTCGCTGCTACGCGGAAGACGTTCAAGGCCTCTCTAATCAAACACTGGTGGGGCAGGATGCCATGTACATTGCGCTGGAAGACGAGACCGGCTATCTCAAGCTCTTTCCTCCGGAGGGGGGCTGGAAGCCGGGACGATACAAGGTGGAAATTCATGCCGGCGAGCAGGTCAATGAGATGAGCCTGGTCGGCACCATGCGCTTTACGGTCGCGGCTTCTTCGGGGAAGTGATGGGTGATCAGTGATGCGCGATGAGTGAAAGACGGCTTGCTCTCGATCGGTTGACGTCTCCACCCTGTGCGTATATAAGCAACAATGTAAGATCGCGGTGATGGGGTTCACCGGAACCGCCTCGGCTCCTGTCCAAGGCTGATAACTCCTACCATGCCGTGCCGGTAGGAGCAGAGATGAGAATACCGCTCCTGCCGACCGTGTCGGCAGGAGCGGTATTTTTTTTGGATTGAATCAAGGCCCCCTACATGCACCGACTCTTTCCCCAATACCAGATCCGCAACATCGTCGAGGACATCCTCAGCCAGCTTGCGCTGCTCCTCCGGCTGGAGCGAAAGCTGTTGGGCATCATCGCGTCCTATGCCGTGGCGATCGGCATGTTCATGCTCTGCGTCCCCATTGCCGTGCAGGAGCTGGTCAGCACCTTCTCGTTCGCCGTTCAGCCTATTATGATTTTCACGCTCGCGCTGGTGGTCGGACTGGCCCTCACCGGCGCGGCGGCCTTTCGCATTCTCCAAGCACGGGCCGTGGAAACCCTGCAGCAACGGATCTACACGCGCATCGCCATCGCCTTTACCGAAACCTTGCCGCGCCTCCAGGAAGAGTCGTTTCTTCCCCAACATGCGAACCGCTTCGCCGAGGCGGACCTGCTGACGCGCGCGCTCGTGGCCATGGTGGCGGATGTGTTCAACGTCGCCGTCGTGGGCTCCATCGGCATGTCGATGCTCGTCTTCTTCCATCCCTACTTTGTCCTCTACAACATTACTTTGCTCGGCGGATTCCTGCTGCTCCTGACCGTCTTCGGCCGCGGCGGGTTTTTAATTACGCTGGACATGTCCCGATTGAATTATGAGATCTATCATTGGATCCAGAACATCGCCGCGAACCTCCCCCATTTGCGCGCCGCCGGCCATAGCCCCTACTTGCTCACCCGCACCGACGCGCTGACGAAAGCCTACGTGCGGGTGCGCCAGCGGCGGTCGGATTTGTTGACCGGGCGGCAATATAAGGCCGCCGCGCTGTGGCAAGTGGTCGGCCATGCCGGCATGATCGCGACCGCCGGCATGCTGGTGTCCACAGGCCAGCTCACCGTCGGCCAGTTTGCGGCGGCGGAGCTCCTCGCCGGAAATTTGCTGTTGAACATGGACACGCTGGCGCGCCGGATGGTCCATATGTTCTTCGCCTTTGTCTCCTTCCGGGAAATGCACGCGTTTTTCTCACTGCCTCAGGACCAATCCGGCCACAAGACCGTGGTTCCGTTCGATGATTTCGGATTGGCCGGCATCAAAGTCTCTGCAAGGAATCTGTCCTTTGGATACCCGGACGCGCCGCCCTTGTTCGAGCACGTCGATCTCCAAGTGGCGCCCAGTGAAAAGATCGTGGTGTTGTGCCAGACCAATACCCAGAAAACGGCGCTGGCCAAGGTCCTGGCTGGGTTGATGGCACCCACCGCCGGGGTCATGCGCTACAACGATGTCAACTTGGCCGAAGTGAGTCTGCACTCGATCGATACCCGCCGAAGCCTCATGCTGGATTCTCATCCCACTCTTCTCGAGGGCACCATCGAGGACAACATCACGCTCGGGCGGCCATCCATCAGGTACGAAGACGTGCAGTGGGCGCTGCAGTTCGTGAAACTGGACGATGAGATCGACGCGCTGCCCGATGGATTATCGACCCGCGTGACCGGACAGGGCGGACAATTTACCCTGAGCCAGACCTTGCGTTTGCTGCTGGCGCGAGCCATCGTCACGCGACCGTATGTTCTGATCGTCGACGGAACCCTCCACAGCATCATCCCCTCGGTCCGGGAAATCATCCTCCGGCGCCTCTGCTCCAAAGATGAACCCTGGTCGATTATCTTCGTGTCGAACGATCCCACGTTCATGCATGCGGAACGGCGGGTGGTACTGGGATAAGGCAAGAGGCGAGGGGCAAGGGGTGAGGGGCACGAGGCTAGCGGTAAGGGCGAAGCTTCTCCGACCTCTGGCCCCTCGCCTCGCGCCTCTAGCCTCTAGTCCAACACACCGATCACTCATCACGCTTCACGTCTTCAGTTTGACGCTCTTTCGACCATCGGCTAAAATGCCTCCGTGACACATCCAGCGAAGCCTCACGTGCTATGACCTCATCGCCCCGCCCATGGACCTCTGTCATCATTCCCGTCAAGGATGAACGAGACAACCTGGCGCCGTTGACTGAACGTGTCCTGAAGGTGCTTGACGCGCGCAGTGAGTCGCGGACCGCGCCGTATGAATTGCTGTATGTCGATGACGGCAGCACGGACGGCAGCAGCGAACTGCTGGACGAGCTGGCCAAGAACTATCCCGCTGTGCGCGTCTTGCATTTCGACCGGAACTACGGGCAATCGGCGGCCTTTGACGCCGGCTTCAAACATTCCACGGGCGCGCTGGTGATCACCATGGATGGCGATCTCCAAAACGACCCGGCGGACATCGAGACATTGCTGCCCTTGACGCAGAGGTATGATCTCGTCTGTGGATGGCGGACGACGCGCAACGACAATCTGGTGCGTAAACTGTCGTCCCGCATCGCCAATGCCGTGCGCGGGTGGGTGACCGGCGACCGGGTGCATGACACCGGCTGCTCGCTCAAGATTTTCCGCCGCGCGGTGGTCGACAAAATTCAGCTGTTCACCGGCATGCATCGGTTTTTCCCCGCGCTGGCGCTGATGCATGGGTTCTCAGTGACCGAAGTGCCGGTCCGGCATTATCCCAGGGCCCACGGTGTCTCGAAGTACGGTGTGGGCAATCGCCTCTTCAAGAGTCTCTACGATTTGATCGCCGTCCGGTGGATGCAGCATCGGGTGTTGCAATATAAACTGCGTGACAAGACGTGATGCGTCATGCGTGATGCGAAATGAGACCAGACGAACCCTTGCAGAAGACTCACAAGAACCTCGATGTGTGGAACGGAGACTCTCTCGCATCACGCATAACGCTTTACGCATCGGCATGACTCTTACCGAAACCATCTGGATCGCCATCGGATTTCTCGGCCAAGGGTTGTTCTTCGGCCGCTGGATTATTCAATGGTGGGCTTCCGAGCGAAGCGCCAAGAGCAAAGTCCCGATTTCCTTCTGGTACATGAGCCTGATCGGTGGATTGATCACGCTGGCCTATGCGATCTATCGGCGCGACCCGGTCTTCATCGCCGGCCAGAGCGTGGGCGCGGTGGTGTACGTGCGGAATCTGATGCTGATCTATAAGCCCGCCGCCTCCGCAACCTCCCCACTCGCGCCTCCTCCGTCCAATAGCTGATGGGGCCACGACGCACCGCTTCCGAAAAAGACATGACGACTTCACGCGCACCGCTTCATCTGGCCATTCTGCTCCTGCTGGGAGGATTGTTCTTCATCTGGGGTCTGGGGTCGATGGGGTTGACCGATCGCGATGAAGGCCGCAATGCGGAAGCCGGCCGGGAGATGTTGGAGAGCGGGGATTGGATCAGTCCGACGTTCAATTATGAGCCGCGGTACGCAAAGCCGGCCCTGGTCTACTGGCTGATGTCCGCCGGCTATGGAGTCTTCGGTGTCAATGAAACGGCTGCGCGGCTGCCGTCCGCGATCTGCGGGCTTGGGCTCATCCTCATGACCTATGGGTTTCTTGCGCGCGTGCGGGATCCGGTCACCGCGCTGGTCGGAGCGCTCATGCTCCTGCTGAACATCGAGATCATCAGCCTGAGCCGCATGGCGTTGACCGACAGCGTGTTGATCTTCTTCACAACGCTTTCCCTCTACGCCTTTTGGCTGGGCTTCGAGGCAAGAAAACAGCGTGGATGGCTGTGGATCTTCTATATCGGGACGGCGTTCGGCACACTGGCCAAAGGGCCGGTGGGATTTCTCGTCCCTCTCATGACCATCGCTCTCTATCTGACCGTGACCAAACAGTGGCCGTCGTTCTGGCGACAGGGGAAGCCGCTGGTTGGAACCACTCTGTTCGCGGTCCTCGCACTGCCTTGGTACGTGGTTATGTGGTCGCTCCATGGGAGTGAGTACGCCGCCTCGGCACAAGCCAATACCGTCGGGCGCTTTCTCAATCCGATGGAAGGACACAACTTCTCATTGTTGTTCTATTTCCCTGTCCTACTTCTCGGCTTCTTTCCCTGGAGCGGCTGGCTGCCTTTTGCCTGGTACGCAGCGTTCAAGAGTTGGATGGAATCACGTGAAACGTTATGCGTGAAACATTATGCGCGGGAAGAACTCTCTCCCGGATCACGCATCACGGATCACGCATCACTCCTTTCTGATCAGCGCATGGACTGGTTCACCGCTGTCTGGATCCTGGGGACCTTCATTTTTTTCACCCTCTCCTCGACTCGGCTACCCCACTACATCGGCCCGCTGTTTCCGGCCGCGGCGATCCTGACGGCATCCTATTGGTCACGCTGCATCACGGTACCGGCCACCAAGGGAGCCTCTGCAGCGATTCACACGGTCATGGTCATCGGCTTTCTGCTGGCCGGCGCCTTTGCCGCGCTCCCTTGGGCCTATGACAATTTCCTCGCCGGCAAGTTGACGAAGGAATTTCCGTTGGCCGCTCAGTTTTCGTTGGGAAACGGTCCCTATGTGGCAGCCACGGTATTACTGATCGGAATGGGTCTGCTGGGCTATTTTGGATTGTCGGAGCAGCGCCGCGGCGGCGCCTTCTGGGCGGCAGGCGGATCGCTCGCCTGCATCGTGCTGGTCGTGATGCAACTCATCCTGCCTGGAGTCAATCGTATTTTTATCGCTCCGCCGCAGGAACTGGCGTATGCCGCAGGACTGAATCTCGATCCGACCGATCAATTCATCGCCTACGGCTCGACCAGGCCTTCGCTGGCCTTTTATGCAAGACGGAAAGTGATCTTCATCCCATCCAGTGAGATCGACAAGCTACGTGAGGCCTTGACCTACGAGGGCCGCACCATGATTCTCCTGCCGGAAACGTTTCAGAATTCCTTACCGAAAGAAGCGGCGACCTTTCAGCCGATCCTGAAGCGATACGGCTATCTGCTGCTCGCCGGCCGACCGATGGTGACGATCCCGGAAAACGTCACCCCTCCTCCAACGACCGGCCCTCGCATTTTCGGACACTGAGAGACAGCGATCAGTGATCCGGGCCAGAGGCGAGAGGCGCAAGGCTAGAGGTTCAGTTCTATTTCGTATGATCACCTCTCGCCCCTTGCCGCTAGCCACTCGCCACTCGCTTTCATTCTCTGCCGGCTAGTCATTGAAACGGTAAAACTCCTCGACCCTCAAACAGGATCGTCAGCGCCAACAGCAGGCCCGCAACAAGCGCACCCTCCACCAGCACCATGCGGAGGCCGGACCGCTGTTCCCCTCTCTCCATATCCAACTCTGCTGTTTGCTGCAACCAATGCGCAAGACAGGCGAAGCCCACCGCAGCAATGACGACAGGAGCCGTGGTCATGCAGGCAAGACCATAGGCGATGAGCGCCGGCGAAGTCTTGCCCTGCCAATCCACTATGGAAGGGCACGACTTGCCAAGCCATACACCTCGTCGAAGCCAGAGGCCGCTCGCCAAGGCCAGTACGCCCAGTGCGACCAACAGGATGCCGGCCATGCCGTCATCGGCGGGCCGCGCCAGGGTCCATAGGACGGCAAAAACTCCCGCCGTGCCGATGGCGGCATGGCGCAATCCTTCCTCCAGCGACCTGCGCCATTCTTTCCATGGCGCGGAGGCGATGGAACCGCTCAAAACGCCTAACACCGCCCCACCGAACACATCAGTGGGAAAGTGCGATCCGCGCAGGACACGGCTGAGACCCACAAAGGCCGCCACTGTGACAAACAGCACGCCGAAGACGGGAAACCGCCTCGCGAGCACGGTGGCGACGGCAAAACTGGCGGTCGTATGTCCGGAGGGAAACGAATCCAAGCCGGACGCCCATGAAGGCGTAAACTGCCATTCTCCCGAATGGACAAATTTCGGGCGCGGCCGACCCATGAGATGCTTCAGCCCGTTCGACAGCAGCGCCGCAATGCCGTGCGCGAGCAACGTCTCGATCCCCGCTGTTTTGAAATTCGACCGTGAGAAGATCCATCCAATAGCGAGTAATGCCAGGCTCACGGCGACGAGATGCGATCCTTCGCCGATCCAGTTGCCGGCATCGCTGGTAAAGGCCATCCAGGGAATGGTCAGTTGCTCACCTGCTCGATGGGTCGTCAAGGTACGCAGGTAACGAATGATGGGAAGGTCGAGTTGGAGAAGCCCGGCGAAAACGATCGTCAGCGCGGCACAGGAACAGAACAACGCAGTGATGGGCGATGGGTGACGGATGATGGGTTCCTTTGTCTCCTCGCCGCTCATACCCGTTCGCTCATCACCGATCACATAGCACGGGTTACGGAACCCAATCGGCCAAGAAGACGTTGAACTCCCCGGGCTCTTTCGCATGTCGATCAGACACCCAGACCAGGCGCTTGCCGTCCGGTGAGAACATGGGAAAACTGTTGAACTGCCCCTCTGTGGTCACACGTTCCTGCCCGGTTCCATCGTCGCCGATCAAATAGAGATGAAAACTGGGCCGCCCACCCTCTCCTCTCGTCTCGACGTTGGAGGAAAAAATAATGTGCTTGCCGTCCGGATGGAAAAACGGCGAGAAATTTGAGGCGCCGTTGGCCGTCACTTGTTTTTTGTTCGCGCCGTCGGCGTTCATGACGAAGATCTCCAACTGCCCCGGCTCCACCAGCCGTTGCGCCAGCAAATCCTTATAGCGTGCGATCTCCGCTGGATCGGTCGGGTGCGAGGCCCGATACACGATCCGCTTGCTGTCAGGCGAGAAAAAGGCTCCACCATCGTAGCCCAGTTCGTCGGTCAGGCGCCTGGCTCGACTGCCATCCAGATTCATGGCATAGATGTCGAGATCGCCGTCTTTCACGGACGTCCACACAATGGTTTTTCCGTCCGGCGATACCGTAGCCTCCGCGTCGTAGCCGGGTGTCGACGTGAGTTTTTGCATTTCCTGCCCATCGATCCGGACGGCGTAGAGATCGTAATCATCGAGCGCCCACCGATAGGCGCCGTCCCGCTTGGGCTTGGGCGGGCAGTTCGGCCCCGCCGCATGGGTGGATGAATAGAGCACACGGCGGTCGCCCGGGAAAAAGTACCCGCAGGTCGTCGCCCCCATGCCGGTGCTGACCAATCGAATGGTGTCGCTCTCCAGATCCATGACGTACATCTGATAACAGCCGAGCCCGGCCTCGGCCGGCTTGTGGGTGGCGGCGAATGAATCTTTCATCCAATTGTTGGTGGATTGAAAAATCAGCTTGTTCCCGCTGAAGGAAAAATAGGCCTCGGCATTCTGGCGGCCGAACGTCAGCTGACGAATGTTCGCGAGGTGGCGTTCGGCTGATCCCGACACGACAGTCTTATGCGGCTTTTTCTCCTGATCCGCAGCCCTGCCGAGATCTGAGGCCAGTGCCAACAGAGACAGGGTGAACAGCACGACACCGACTCGTTTACTGATTCGCATGGACCTGAACCTCCTTCATATCCGGCATACCCTCCCACAGCTCTCGCGCGGTCACGGCGCCGTCACGAAAGACCACCACACTATGCCAGCCGTAATAAAACAAGAGCCGCGACACCTTGGCAACCGCTTGGGGTCTCACCCCATAGAGCACCGTGATGACACTGCCGGGAACCTTCGCCCGATGACAGGAGAACAACACCGCCAACGTCGGGCCGTCATACGTCTGATCATCAATCTGAAAACCGCCGTCTCCTAACGTGACACGATCCCCGCACGACTCTTTGATGAGTGACTGAACCTCCTGGCGCCGCTCGGCTCCTGTCAAGATCAGCATCGACCCGCTCGGCGGGATCGGACCGTCCGCAGAAGCGAGGATCGTCCGGCGAGCTTCGGGCAGCTGCGCATCCTGATCGATCATGCGTGTGACGACCTGGCGTAATGGAGAAGCCGGCTCGGAGAAGGCCTGGACGACTGTTCGTTTCGAATCAGTCACAAACCCATTCAACATGGGCGGCAGTTGATTGCGTCCGACTCGCCGAAAGACCATCAACCCTGGATCGAGTTGCACCCGCAAGGGCTGCTTGGGGAGCGCCAGTTCAATCGTCTCCTCCGAGTGGCTGATCGTGAGCCAGCGGGTTTCGGTGATGTCCTTCATCGCAATGTCTAGAGGAACTGCCAGACGAAACGGCCGGCCTTCTTGCCGCACACGCACGGTCAGATGCCATGTTTCCGAGACACCATCACCAGGGACCCGCCCAGCCGCGGTTTCATCCAATGCCAATACCGGCGCGCCAGGCCGCTCCACCCATTGCGCAAAAAACCATCGCAAGTCTTGGCCACTCTCTTGTGAAAACAGGCTTTCGAGACTGCCCCAATCGGCCGGGCGATTTCGAAACGCGCGTGCGAGCGTTTTCAGGCCGCGCCGGAATGATTCATCGCCGATTTCGTGGCGCAGCAGATGGAAGACGAAGGCGGCTTTCTGGTATCCGATGGCATTGTCCTTCTCGTCGCTTTTCCTGGTGAACTGCGCCACGGGATAATCCTGCTCAGGCGTGACGTAAAGACTGTAGGCCTGCATCATCAGCCGGCGTTGTTCGCGCGCCTGTCGCGCATCACGCATCAGCTCGTGCCAGTAATAGTTCGCCAGGTAGGTCGTCAGTCCTTCGACCCAGTTGCCATGATCGGCTCGATTGAACACGGAATTGCCGATCCATGAGTGGACGATCTCATGGCCCAAGGCATAGGGTTGGACATAATGTCGCTTGATGCTGCCGCTCCCGAGCAAGGTGAAGGACGGCATACCGAGTCCGCTGGCAAAGAAATTTTCCACCACCGCAAACTTCTCGAATGGATAGTCCCCCAACATGGGGACATAGGCGTCGAGATACTTCGCCGTGGCGTCCAGATACTCATCGGCCAGTTCGGCGTTGTCCGGAAAGAAATAGGTCGCCAGCTCGACTTGCTGCCCGTTCTGTCCCTTCCACTCCCGCGTCTTCGTGACAAACTTATTGGCGACAAGGGTGAGCGCCTCCGATCGGTCTTGGATCACCCAGGTGGACCTGCTGC
>CAYNLM010000123.1:0-12038 GCA_964398045.1 uncultured Nitrospira sp.
CTTCAGGACAGGGAGCCCGAGAAAAAGCAAGCGGTCTACGGGTGAATCTCGGATTGCTCGCTTCCGCCCGGACTCAACGGGAAGCCACCTTTACGACGCCCAGAAACATTTTTGCCGTTCCCCGGGCGGACGGCACGCTTCCGGTCGGCACCGAGGCGGCTCCCGTCGCTGAAACTGAACCCATCTCAGCGCAAGCCGTGGCGCAGCAAGCGGCGGTGATGGAATTGGCCCAGTACCGTTATTTGGGCTTTCTTCGCATGGATGAAGGCCGGAAGCACAACAAAGACATTGCCGTCTTGAGCAAAAATGAAGAAGTTGTGGTTGTGAAAGTCGGCGATCACGTCGAGGACCATCTCGTGCTCAAGGCGATCACGCCGGACAGTGTGACGATCCACGATACCGGCGCGAAAGTGGAACACACCTTGCCGTTGTCGGAGGAGCCACCTGCCCAGCCCTGACTGTACGTGACCATGCGTCTTTCTCGAACATTACCAGATAGGAGTGAACGGGGATTCTCGTATGTGATGTTGATGATGGCCGTCGTCGTGATGGGGGTGGCGATGTCCGTAGCGGCCCGCCAGTGGAAGACGATGGTGCAACGTGAATTGGAAGCGGACCTGCTGACCAAAGGCATCGAGATCCAGAATGCTCTAGCACTCTATTCCAGTACCATAAAAGCCGGGAGAGTCATGCCCGGCGAGATCTATCCGCAAACGTTGGCAGAATTGACGAGGCAACCGAAACCGTTCTTGAGGAAGGTCTATCTGGATCCTGTCGGTCACGGAGAATGGGAACTGGTCCGTGCTCCTACCGGTGGGATTATGGGAGTGCGGAGCAAGAGCAAAGGCAAGCCCATCAAGGAGCATGATTTTCCCCTTCCCGTCCGGCATTTCGAAGGTCGGCCCACCTATGCAGACTGGGTCTTTCAGTATCCGAATCCATCCAGCGGAGGAGGGATATTGCCGACTGCTCCTGGATCCGGCATGACCCCATCTCCATCCTCGGCGTCTCAGGCAGGTGGAGCCGCTAATCCGACGAATACGAATATCGGCACGCCGCCGACTGCGCCGAACGGACCTCCACTTACCCCTCTCCCGGCGAATTAACTCCGCCTCCTCCTGACCAAGTACTCTCCCTTCTTTGTCCGTGTGTGTCATGCTACACTCGCACGGTCATTCAAGGAGAAACCAGGACATGCGCATTTTGATCACCGGAGGAGCAGGATTTCTTGGAAGCCATCTCGCCGAATCTCTGTTGAGCCAGGGCCATCGCGTCATCTGCATGGACAATCTCAGCACGGGGAAGGTCGAGAACATTGCGCATCTCATGGGCCATGAATCCTTCTCGTTCATCAAATATAACGTTTGTGATTACGTGCACGTCGAAGGCCCGCTCGATGCCGTCATGCATTTCGCCTCTCCCGCCAGCCCGCAAGATTATCTTGATATGCCGATTGCTACCTTAAAAGTCGGCGGATTGGGGACCCACAAAGTCTTGGGTCTGGCCAAGGCAAAAGGCGCCCGATTTCTGCTCGCGAGTACGTCGGAAGTGTACGGCGATCCGCTCGTGAATCCACAACCGGAATCCTACTGGGGCAACGTGAGTCCGATCAGCCCGCGTGGCGTGTATGACGAAGCCAAGCGATTCGCGGAAGCCATGACGATGGCCTACCATCGGTATCATGGAGTCGATACCAGAATAGTCCGGATCTTCAATACATTCGGTCCGCGCATGCGTCCGCATGACGGACGGGTGGTGTCCAATTTCATCGTGCAGGCCCTTCAAGGCAAGCCGCTCAGCGTGTTCGGCGACGGCTCCCAGACCCGCAGCTTTTGTTATGTCGATGATCTGGTGCGCGGCATTCTCGCGTTGTTGATGATTTCATCGGACAAAACGGTGGAACAACGCACGGACCGCAAGTCGTTCCTGACCAAGCAGAACGGAAATCAGGACAGCATTCATGATCCCGTCAACATCGGCAATCCGAGCGAGTTGACGGTCCTGGATATTGCCAAGATGGTGCTGAAATTAACCGGGTCGTCCAGCCAGATCAGCTATCATTCTCTTCCGGTGGATGATCCGAAGGTCAGGCGGCCGGACATCACGCGCGCGCGGACACTCTTAGGGTGGGAGCCGCAGGTCCAACTTGAAGATGCCTTGGTCAAGACCATCTACTATTTTCGCAAAGAGTTAGACCTCTCGTAGAGAGCCGAATCAGGCCGTATTCCGATTGGACCCCTCTTGACCTTGCCTTGACCCTTTTCAGAGGGGCGGGGTATGCTCAGCACCTATCTATTCACGTCTGAACCAATATTGTCGTCGTAAGAAGGGCGTACCGTGGAAACAGAGCTTCAGAAGATCGAGGAAGGCCAAGTTGAACCGGAACCAGAGCCCAAGCCCATCCCTGAGTATGTCTTGGAGCTGGTGTCCAAGGCGAAGGCTGCATCGGGCAAGTTAGCCAGCTTGTCGACAGCCGTCAAAAATCAGGCGCTGAAGGCCATGGCCGAAGCCTTGGAGGCGAAGACGGAAGAGCTGCTTGCGGCAAATGAAAAGGACCTGGAAGCCTTTGGCTCAGCGCCGGAAAACAAGGCGATGAGCGACCGTCTGCGCTTGGATGAAAAACGGATTGCCGATATGGCGACCGGTATTCGTGAGGTCGCAAAGTTGCCCGATCCGCTGGGCGCCGTGCCCGCGATGTGGACCAGGCCGAACGGGATGCAAGTGGGGCGGGTGCGGGTGCCGATCGGCGTCATTGGCATTATTTATGAATCGCGTCCGAACGTGACGGCGGATTCGGCCGCGCTCTGCTTGAAGTCGGGCAACGTCTGTGTGTTGCGCGGCGGCAGCGAAGCGATCCATTCCAACACCGCGATCGCCGCCATCCTGTCTGAAGCGGCGGAGAAAGCGGGCGTTCCGTCCGGCGCAATCACGTTCGTTGCCAGACCGGATCGCGAACTGGTTCCCGTGTTGCTCAAGCAGGACCGCTTCATCGACTTGATCATCCCCCGCGGCGGCGAATCGCTCATGCAGACCATTGCCGAACATTCGACGATCCCCGTGGTGAAGCACGATGCCGGTGTCTGCCATATTTACGTGGATGCCGGCGCCGATCCTGGGATGGCGGAAGCGATCTGCGTCAATGCGAAAGCGCAGCGCCCATCGACCTGCAATGCAATGGAAACCTTGCTGATCCATCAGTCGATCGCACGAACGCTCCTGCCGAAGCTCGCGGCCAGCCTGATTGCGGCCAACGTGGAGATTCGCGGCTGTCCCAAGACCTGTCAGCTCGTGCCGGAGGCCAAGCCGGCGAGCGAGCAGGATTACGGGAAAGAGTTTTTGGATTTCATCCTCGCCGTGAAGGTTGTGAAGAACATCGATGAGGCGATGGAGCACATTGCGCAATACGGGTCCCGCCACACGGAAGCCATTATCACGTCCGACTATGGTCGTTCCATGCGATTCTTGAAGGAAGTCGATGCGAGCGCCGTCCTGGTCAATGCGTCCACCCGCCTGAACGACGGCTACCAATTCGGCCTCGGTGCGGAGATCGGTATCAGCACTTCCCGTATCCATGCGCGCGGTCCGATGGGTCTCGAAGAGCTGACCTGCTTCAAGTTCATTGTGCTGGGGAGCGGTCAGATCCGCGAGTAAATGTCCTCCGATTCCATCGCGTTCGCGCTGAGTTCTCCCGATCATCTCTGGTTTCCTTCGACGCGCGCGCTCGCCAAGAATTTCCAGGCGGCCGGCGGACGAGTCGAGCGTCTTGCCACCGGCCACCTGGTGTTTTATCGGCCCGATGGTCGCCGGTTCCTCGCGACCGATCCGGCCGGCAATCCATTACATGAATGCGAGTGGGAGTCCGGTCCCCGCGGAACTGTGGTTCTGTCGCGTGCCCGGATTCGTCTCGACTGGGGCCGCTGGGTTGGGCTGAAACCGAGCGGGCTTGTGAATCAGACCGCCTTGAATCTGGCGACTAAGCCGGGGTGGCAACGCATCACCCCGGACGATCTTCGAGGCATGGCCGCGCAGGCGTTGCGCGTGCCGATCGAGGAGGTGCGCTGGTTCTATCGAGACGAGGATCTCAGCATCGACGCCAAGGGGATCGCCACGATCCGCCACAGAAAAGATGCGTTCTATGCCCTTGAGGATGGAGGATTCGATCGAGCTCGCTTCATGTCCTGCATGGGGGCCATGCACTGGGATCAGATCGACTTTCTTCCGGTGGTCGAGCTGTTCAAGTCCCTTCTGCCGGGAACGGGATCTGCCGCCTTTGAGCTCATTCGCGGACTCTACGACGACCAGAACAAGACCCGACCGACTCCGCGCCCCTTGCGCTATCGCGGCATTCCGACTTATCCATCAGAGGCTGCCTTCCGGCTTTTCAGCAGTTTTTTTGTCCCTCAGGCTCCTGACGGTGGAAGTCCGTTGGCGCTCTTCATGGATGCCGCGCATGCGCATCGGATTACCTGGTTGCCGGCCGGCCAGCCGCCGCTTCGCTATTTCGATCCGGCGCAGGGCCTCTGTGTGACCGTGCAGGGCGGAGCAGTGCAAAAGGCGACGCTGTTTGAGGACAGGGCCGGCTTGTCGTATGTGAATCCGACCGGGCGCCGAGTGCTTCCATTGGATCGTAGTCTCCGAGTGAGCGGCGAGCACCTGATCTTGCGTGATCGAACGGAAGAGAAAGTGCTGAAGATGCCGGTTCCCTCGGTCTCGATGCCGGCTGATTTTCCAATTGTGCCGGTCAGCCCGTTCGATTGGCGGACAGTATTTGAACAGGGCGTCCCCTCGATTCGTCCGGCAGATGCCTATGGGGCCGTGCTCTTGTATCCGGAAGACGATCGTGAGATCGATGAACTGTCGTCGCAACCCTTCATCGCGGACTATTTGCAAGACCTGGGAGAACAGGATCGTGAGATCGGAGCGATCTTGTCGCGGGCTGAGCGGGTCTTGATCGACAATGGCGACGCGGTGATTTCAACCTGCGTGCCATTCGATCGACCGCGCGACTACACGGCCCGCATCCGCCATGCCGCCTATGCGCAGCGCCAGGCGCAGCAGCTGTGGACGCAATGTGCGGAGGTGCAACGGTGGGAGTGGCTCCAGCGTATCCGATTTGTGCCGGCTGAGTCGGCGAATGACATGCCTCTCGACCGATCTCCCTACGACCTCGTCTATCACTGGGTGCCCTATGAGTCGTTCGATTCCTTATCGGAATTGAGGTTGCTGCCGGAAAAATTGCGGCAAGTCTTGCGACCGGGCGGGAACGCCTTTCTGGTCGGCCCGTCGAGTTTGCGTGAATCCCTGGCACGGCAGAAGCTTCACATCTGTTGGGAGGAATCTGTCGAACAGTTGCCGACCTTTCGGATGCACCGGACAATTCTCCAGAAGGCGAAAGTCAAAGCGGGACTCACGCTGTTTCATGTGCGATCGTCATGATCCGGTTGCGCGGGAAGGCGGATTTCGGTACGGTCACCCTATGAGCGAACTTCGACAGGACGGCACGCAAGGGCAGGAAGACGGCGCCAAGTTCGTCATCTATTGGGAGCGGGAGTATTCCACGGCGCTGGCGCCCGAACGGCTGAAGCTCGATTTCCATCCGCATCGGCCGCAGCTGTCCGGCATGACGTTGGATGAACAGCGCAATCTTGCCGTCAGCGGTTATAAGGTTATACCGGACGACTGCGGGCCTGTCCGCACCATCGGTCAATATGGCTGGCTGATTCGTTCGCCCGTCGATTGCAAGATCCGCCGAACCGCGGACGGGGTGAAATGGCAAGCGCCGCCGATCCTGCCGGAAGAACGCCTCCTCGGATACAAATCCTATTCGGGGACCTACGTCGATCTCATTCTGAACAGCGGGTATCCCAAACTCTGCTGCGGCATCCGCTTCTACTATCCCAAGCACGTCGGATTGATGATGAAGGATATCCCCAATCGCTTCTATCACTACCCGGACCGCACGTTTCACGTGTGGGAGGGAATCAAAACGCAGGAATACAAGCGGACTCCGAACGTCTACGAATGGCTGCAGGATTACGATGCCTTTACCGCCAACTTCCTGCTTCAACTTGAAAAGCCCACCACCATCAAGCGAGGCGATCCGATCGGACTGGTCCTGCCCGTGTTGCTGCCGAAGCAGTTCGCCTTGGAAGAATTGAAACGGCCGTAAAGCCGTTCCCTCTTATACTCGACCCCCATTCAAGTCCGACGTACCACTCTCCGATACGGCTAGTGAACGGTCTTGCCGCGATGCGGAGGGAGCATGCGCAAAGTCCTGCTCGTCGATGATTCGCCGGAAGTACTCCGCATGCTCCAACGGACCCTGGCTCCCCTCAAAGGAGAGTGGGAGATGGCCTTCATAGACAGCGCTGAGCATGCCTTGACGGCGCTCGAACAATCGTCGTACGACGTCCTCGCCACCGATATGGTCATGCCGGGCATGGACGGACTGCAACTGCTCAAAGAGGCCAAGACCCGGTACCCGGGGATGGTCAGGATTGCGTTTTCAGGCGAGCCGAGCAAAGGGTTCGGACTTCGATCAGCCGGGCTCGCGCACCAATTCCTTGAAAAACCGATCGACCATCAACAATTGCAATCGATCATGGCCCGGTCCTGCGCGCTGCGGGAGTCCTTGACTGATGAACAGCTGCGCCGCGTGGTCGTCAATCTCAGGAACCTGCCCAGCCTTCCCGCGATCTACCAAGAGCTCATGGAGGAAATTCATTCCCGCGACCCCTCACTGAAGAAGATCGCCAAAATCATTTCTCGGGACATCGCGATGGTCAGCAAGATATTGCAACTGGTCAACTCGGCGTTCTTCGGTCTTCGCACCACCGTCTCGAACGCCGAGCAGGCCGTCGCCCTGCTGGGCAGCGATACGATCAAGTCGTTGGTGCTGTCGATGCAAGTATTCTCGCAGTTCGAAGGAACGGCGCTTCCCGGGTTTTCGCTTGAGACCCTCTGGCAGCACGGGTTGATGACGAGCAAGTACGCCCGAATGATTGCGAAAGAGGAGCAGGTGGCTCTGGTCGTGGCGGACGATGCCTTGACGGCCGGGCTCCTGCACGATGTGGGGATACTGGTCTTAGCCACGAACAAGGCGGAGGAGTACAAGCGCGTGCTCGCGATGCAGAAGGAACAAAAGCTGACTGATTGGCAGGCTGAGTTGGAGGTGTTTGGGACCACGCATGCGGAAGTCGGCGCGCATTTGCTGAGTCTCTGGGGGGTCGGTGAGGCCATTGTCGAAGCGGTGGCCTTCCATCATCGGCCATCGGCCTGTGCTGCGTCCGAATTCACCCCACTGACCGCCGTGCATGTCGCCAATGCGCTGCACGAACAGTCTCAAGCAGCCGAAGAAAAGAAGTCCTCGATGCAACCGGACAGAGAATTTCTCACCAAGACCGGTTTGTACGAACGCCTGCCGACCTGGCGTGAAGTCTGCCAAGCCGCATAAAAGAACTCCCACAATACCGTCTCGTGTCCGCACCGTCTGAGGCCGTTTGTCCCCCCTCGAATAGGGAATAGCATCCTTTCACAGAAAGCTCCTACAGTCGGCCTTCGGTAGGAAACCTTCCCAGCATGAGTTGTCCATAGTCATGCCGCGTAACGACCAGGCCGTTCGTCAGCTCATCGTCCTGAAAAAATTAGAATTGTCCCGCCACGGACTCACACTGGAGCAGCTCGCCGAAGGGCTCGACCCCTCGGCAGCCCGCCATCCCCGGACCTTGCGCCGGGACCTCGATGCCATCGAATCGGCCGGCTATCCACTGCTGACCGAGCGAATCGACGGCCGCACGCGTTGGAAGCTCCTGGACGGAGTGCGCCATGCCCCGGCCCTCCGGTTCTCGCCCACCGAACTCATGGCCCTCACCCTCAGCCGCCGACTCATCGCCCCGCTCGAAGGTACCGCGGTCCATGCCTCTCTTCAATCTGCCCTGGGCAAGGCCTCGGCGGCGCTGCCGCCGGAAGGGCTTGCATTGGTCGCGCAGCTTGAAGACACGTTTTCAGTCGGACTCGGCCCACACAAACGCTACAAGCACCATCGCGAAATCGTCGAACGCGTCACCCAGGCCATCGCAGACAAGACGCGTATCCAAATGCGCTACGACTCCGCCTCCCGCGGGCGCGTGACCCGCCGCGAGATCGATCCGTACCGGCTCTGGTACGCCTCCGGAGGCCTCTACCTGATCGGCTATTGTCATCTGCGAAAAGAGCCGCGCATGTTCGCCGTCGAGCGCATCAAATCCGTCACACCCACCGACTTTCCTTATCAGATTCCGCTGCACTTCGATTTCGACGCCTTTGTCGAGGACTCGCTCACCGTCATGCGCGGGCGGCGCATCGACATTGAGTTGGAGTTCGACAAGGCGACGGCGGCCTGGGTCAAAGACCGCATCTGGCATCCAAGCCAGCGGCTCACACGCCTGAGCCGGGGGCGTCTGAGGATGGCTTTGTCCATGGCGGAAACCAGGGAACTGGTCGGGTGGATACTCAGCTTCGGCAGCGGGGTGAGGGTTATACGGCCTGAGAGCTTGCGGGGAGCTGTGATGGAAGAAGCGAAAAGGATCTGGACCGGCAAGTGACCTCAGGTGTCCAAATTGGTCTCTCTTGCTTATCTCGTACGTCTGGTCCCACGCACGAAATAAACAAGACAAACCAAACAGACCGATAGACCAGAGAACGTTCTTTGGAGAATGACCCCGGATGTCACCTTGCCGTGTGAAACTGGGCGCCATCGACCCATCACACAAGGAGGCAACCATGAAGTGGCGTCTGCTGATTGCGACCATGCTGATCATGTCGGCGACTGCGAGCCGCGCCGAGATGGGCTTCGATCCGCAATACGAGCGCGACTACAACATTTTCAACCCGGCTCAGCGGTATGCGCCGGACAATCCACTCAATCCGGCCAACGCCTATGCGCCAGACAATCCTTTCAATCCAGTGAACAAATACGATCCCGGCAATCCGGCCAACCCGATCAACAAATACAGCCCGGACAATCCCTTCAATCCGGCGAATCGCTATCATCCGGAGAATCCGTTGAACCCGGCGAACAAATATAACCCCGCCGTGCCGTTTGCGCCGTTGGATGGAAAGGGAATACAGAGATGAAGGCCGAGCTATGTCGTCAGCCACCGGACGGTGATCAGATGCTCGACGGCGTGAAACTCAGGATCGCTGGTCAGGACTGTTGCCGACAGGCGGCGGGCCGTGGCGATGCAAAAGGCATCCGCATAGGAGACCGCATGCTCGCTCTTGATCTCCGCCGCCTCTCGCACCAACGCCAGATCCACGGCCACCAGTTCGACGGGCAATTGTTCCAGAAGATGGAGGGCTTCAGCGGCGCGGGCCGCACCGACCTTGCGCTTGACGATGTAGAAGAACTCGCCCCAATTGACCCAATTCAGAAAGGCTTTGGTCCCGGCCCGCTGCTGCTCATACAGGGCGGCGCGGACCTTTTCCCAACCCGGTTCCTTATGAAAGAGGCTGACCAGCGCGAAGCTATCGAGGACGAGTTTTTTGCTCACGACGGGCCTCCTCTCGATGCTCGCGACGGAGATCCTCCGTCAGGGAGAACCTGCCCGTGAGAAAGCCCGTGGCCGCCGCAATGGGATCGTCAGCTGCCGGTGCAATAACCAACCGGCCGCCCTCTTCGAATAACTGGACCTTGCCCCCGGCCTTGAACCCCAGTTTTCGCCGGAGTTGCCGGGGAATCAGAATCTGTCCTTTTGAGGAAATGTGGGAGACAGGCATGGAAATGTCCTCCATTTTGTGATCAGTATACCGGCGGTGGAAATCGTGGTCAATGTGTACATCGTTGTCGCCCAAGTCGCTGACCGCGGCGAACATCTCCAACCCCGACGTGCCGTTCGGGCCGCTGGATGGGAAGCCTGATAGCCGGAATAGGCGATGGTGATGGTCAGGATAGGACGGTCAGACCGAGGCCGCGGAAGTCTTCATCGAACGTAAAACACGGCGCATGATCGAGCAGCGTGGTCACGACGACAAACGAGATCGAATCGCAAAAGGAGAGTCGGTGATCGCGAGCGTACGATCGAAAAATCTGTTCGGCTTCCTCCCGCACACGGTCGCCGTAGGCGACGATATGGAGCCCAGGCTTCACGTCGGTGAGAAATGCCAGTGCGGCCTGAACGTTGCGCCGGTACCGAAGCAGCGTCACTGTTTCGCTGATGATGTCCCATGTGGTGCAAAACGTCGTGCCGACAGAGGCCGATTCCGTGACAAGCGCCTGAGCTCTTGCATGGTTGGTGTCTTTCGGATCAAGGCAGGCATAGAAGAATGAGGTGTCGCAAAACACCAGCGTGGGGAGGGCCATCAGCGGATCGCGCCACGTGGCCCGTAGAGATGGGCTTTTACGTGAGAGGAGACGGGGACCTTCCGGCCACGCGGCTTTGGCAGCTGTTTCATCAGGCGGAGCAGCGTTTTGGCGGCTGCTCCCGGCTCGGGTTCGGGCTGCACGGCGCGGAGCTCCGCGACGACCTCGTTGTGAACCGTAATCTCCACCCTGGCGTCCGCATCTCGCCGGACCCGGCGGACCAACGCCGGCAACCGCTTGCGCGCTTCACTGATCGAGAGCTTCATCACACCCTCCAACTGAACATGCGTGAAATGTACAACCATGTACAATGCATGTCAACACGGAGACAATCCCGACGGGCGCATGCGCCTACGAACCGGTACCAGACGAACACATGCAACCCCGATGTGCCGTTTTCGCCGTTGGATGGGGAGGGGCTGGGCAGAGACGGGCTGGGTAAGCTGGTGCCGAGTGAGTGAGCGAAGAACGAGGCAATGCGAGCGGCGCGCCTAAAATGGTCCAATGTGTGATTGCAAGACCCGACCCCATGACTGTTTGTTATGGTGTGCCCGACCATCTCAAGCGTTTTCCGCGATTGCACGTGAGGCTTCGCTGGAAGGACTCACAAGATAGGCCTATTGCTATTCCAGGCCCTGTCTGTCTCGGTGGTGGCCGTTTCTATGGGTTAGGCTTGTTCGCTGCTGAGTAGATACCGTACCGGCCCTCGGTTATGGCTGCCATTTCGGCCTCGGCCAGTTCGTGCAGGTGGATGGTCTGTGAGGCGCAAGGGATAAAGCATGAGGGTGATGCGACAGTCGCGAAGTGTGGTGTGAGGCGTGAGATGATGTGGCCGGAATCAGATTTTGGACTGTTTGGGCCGTGGACAAGGCGTAGAGACCGAAATGAGACGGTCCGTGGTCAGTGACATCAGCCGGGGTTGCCGCTGGCTCCGATTGTCGTGACGCCTGAAGAGCTCTCGGCCCGTTTGGCTCGTGGCGATCAATTCATCCAGGAGATCATCGAGACCGGAGTGGACTTGTGACGGATCGAGCAGATTCTCCCTATGCCGAGGATCGGCTGAAGGTCGCTCGCCTGATGGACATTCGGCGGATTGAAGTCCTGGATGAGGTGATGGCGGAGATCCTCCGTCGAAAAACGCCCGCCGAGCGTCTGGCGATCGGATTTGGACTGTGGCGATCGGCGCACAAGATTTTGCGCGGGCAATTGGCATCGTTGCATCCGGAATGGGATGCCCAGCGGCTTGAGCGGGAAGTCGCGCGGAGGCTGTCGCATGGAGCTGTATGAATTATTGGCGCAGGTGGTGGAGACCTTCGAACGGCTCCGCATTCCCTACCTGGTGACCGGCTCGGTCGCCTCCATGGCGTACGGCGAGCCACGCGTCGGGTTGATGTAGCCCCAAAGCGGTCGGTGGGGACTGGCTCCGGCGAAGCTGGTGCCTGTCCCCCTAGTGATGATCATTCATGAATTGTTGGAGAAAGCGGCCTCACAGGCTGCATGAGGCAGCGTACAACGCAGGGCAGGCGGAGACCGCCCACAGGCGCCAACCGAAAGCTGTCGCCACAGCACGCTCAGATGCTGAGATGCTGAAGGGTGAGTAAAGGGCTCGACGGAAACGGATGTGTGTTCGACAAGAAAAGTAGCCTGAGCTACCCCCGATTTCATGGACACCAAGTTAAGGCACATGGGCGGCTTCAAA
>CAYNLM010000124.1:0-11896 GCA_964398045.1 uncultured Nitrospira sp.
CCCTGAATCACTCCGGCGACCCTAGATGGAAGGGTTGGGATAGGAGGAGATGCAGCATTCTTGATCGTTGGCGGTTGCTCTTTCAAGGCGCTATCTCCTGCCGGGGTGGTTGGTGTGGCCGGAGGCGCTGTCATGCCCTTCGTCGAGGTTGGCGCCGTAATAGTACCGGTCGCATTCATGCCGTTCTTTGGAAGGGATGGTTTGCGAATCAGCCGATGAGCCTTTCGTTCCTGAAGTGCTAATGGAGATCTCAACGGGTCTACGATTCCTGCATTCCGTTGTCCCTGGATCTGTGATTGAACCGGTTGTTGCCCCCATGCAGTCGATAGAACAGAGTTAGTGAAGAGGCTGATCGCTACGGCTGTCCCCATGCTAACTGTGAACAGTTTGAATGTCTCACTGATTGACACGATCCATAGGCGCATGGTCAGGGTCCTCCGTGTTACGAAACATCCCAACACAGCACGCTAGGAAGTATTGAGATAAACAGTTTCGTATTAGCTTCTGTAAGCCTTGGACGTAGAGGTCAGCAAGTTGGGTGCCCCTTAGGCGAGAACAGGCAAGACTCTAGGTAAGATCAGAGGGTTATGGGACCGATAGCACGGAGGAGCTGATGCTGCGTTTGGAAGAAAGACATCCGGGCTTGTACACTTTACTTCATGGTTTTAATAAAATAATTAACGATTTGATTTTGCATGGTTTATTAGAACAATTAACGGTTATTAAAACCTGAATCCCATTGATTTTGCTTCATTTGCTTTTGCTGTATGGCTTTACCTTTTTTTAACAATGTCCTGGGCGAATTCTTTGCTGGCAAACCTCAGATCCATTTCGATTGCTGAGACAGAACGGCTTTTCAGCCAGCCCTAAAAGTCTAGAGACCACGCTTTCCCCACGGTGGAAAATGCCGGAGGCTTGGCTTTTAAATTAACAGAAGGGCTGACTGAAAGTCTTCGCTTTCTTGACTGAAAAGAGAGCATCTGCCATTGTTGACTCAATCGAAAATGCAGGGAGTGTTATGAAAAAAGAGAAATCGCGTTTGGTCGCCGTAGTAGGGTTAGGTTACGTAGGTCTCCCGATTGCCGTGGCGTTCGGCAAGCAGGCTCCGGTGATCGGGTTCGATATCAATAAAACGAAGATTGAGGAGCTGCGCGGAGGTATTGATCGAACAGGCGAGGTGTCTAGCAATGATCTGAAGGATGCAAATGTCCGTTTTACCTGGGAACCCACTGATTTAAAGGCTGCGGACTTTATTATTGTTGCCGTCCCTACTCCGATCAACGAAGCCTTGCAGCCCGATCTGACCGCCCTTCAGAAGTCATCCGAGTTGATCGGTCGAAATATGTCTCCTGGCACCATTGTCGTGTACGAATCAACCGTCTATCCGGGAGCCACCGAGGAAGTCTGTCTGCCGATTTTGGAAAAAACCTCGGGAATGAAATCAGGCATCGATTTCAAGATCGGGTATTCACCCGAACGAATCAATCCGGGAGATAAAGAGCACACGCTCGAGAAGATTGTCAAAGTGGTATCGGCCCAAGATGCTGAATCGCTCGAAGTGGTCGCTCAGACGTATGCATCAGTCGTGAAGGCGGGCATTCATCGGGCGTCCAGCATCAAGGTGGCCGAGGCGGCGAAGGTCATCGAAAATACTCAACGGGATTTGAATATCGCCTTGATGAACGAATTGGCGCTTATTTTCCATCGCCTCGGGATCGATACGAAATCCGTCTTGGAGGCTGCGGGCACGAAGTGGAACTTTCTGAAGTTTTCTCCCGGCCTGGTCGGCGGGCATTGCATCGGCGTTGATCCATATTATTTGACGACCAAGGCTGAATCGGTTGGATATCATCCTCAAGTCATTCTCTCCGGGCGGCGCATTAATAACGGGATGGGCAAGTTTGTGGCTGAGCAAACTATGAAGCTGCTCAGTCAGCTCTCGCGTCCTGCCAATGAACTGAAGGTGGGCGTCTTGGGCCTGACCTTCAAGGAGAATGTGCCGGACCTTCGCAACAGCAAAGTGCCCGACATCATCAATGAGCTGCGTGAGTACGGCGTCGAGGTAGTTGTGCATGATCCGATGGCCGAAGCCGAAGAGGCGGTGGCGGAGTATGGGATTCATCTCACGGACTGGAAGCAGGTAGGCAATCTGGATGGACTTATTCTCGCCGTTGCACATCGGGCCTTCCTGAATATGGGGATGGATGAATTGCTGAGGCCGTTACGCAATCACACAAACGGGGTGCTGATTGACGTGAAAAGCATCCTCGATCCGGGGAAGGTGCCCGGAAGTCTGAAGTACTGGCGGCTGTGAACGCAACAAAATCGAGCTGTCGTTTGGTCGAATTTATTTCTCTCTGGCTTGATTCTACGGTAATTTTGAGCTGCATGATTTTTCATGCAGCTCATGAAGCCCACACTCCCCATAGATGCTCTCTTTGAGTCCGCCTCAATATCCTGTATAAGGGATGTGCTGCGCCTGGCATCGATCTTCCAGTCCTGCTCCCTTTTCGGATAACGACGATAGAGAGACGATGGACACATTGAACAAGAACCTTTTCAGATCTTGCAGCAAGCCCTTCTTTGTAACGTTGATGGTCATGGAATTATCCTGTGCCGGTTGCGCATTGCTGACGTCTTCTGATGCCAGGCGCGGCGATCAACACTTGGCGGTTGGGAACTGGGAAGAAGCGAGCCTTGCCTATAAACAAGCGTTGAAAGACGATCCCTTCGATCCCTCCTTGCAAAGCAAGTACACCCTCGCAAGAGAGCGTGCCGCCGCCATGTATGAAGAGCGTGGACGCGCCTTCCTCAAGGACCATCAGGTTGATTCCGCCATTGAGCAATTCAAGCGCGCATTGACCATTGAGCCTGCAAGCACGGAGCACCAGTCGAGCCTGTCGGAGGCGATTCGCCTGAAGGAGGCGCGTTCGCAATATCGCGAGGCGGAACGGCTGGCGCAACTCGGCCGAACCGATGAGGCCATGGGCGGTTTTGCCAGAGCCGCCGAATTGGACCCCACTTTTCGAGACCCTCTGGAGAGCATCAGCCGGTTGACTGAAGAGCAGCAGGCGCTCATGAGGAACGATCGTCTCAAGCAGCCGGTCACCCTTCGCTTCCGCAATGCCGGGATCAAAGAGGTGCTGGAAGGCGTCGCGAAAGCCGGCGGGTTCACGTTGATTTTCGATAAAGATGTCCGAAACGATCCGATATCGATTTCAGTCCAGGACACTCCCTTTGAAGATGCACTCAATCTTATTCTGAACAGCAATAGCTTGTTTTCTCGTGTCGTCTCTCCCGGTGTGTTGATCGTCAGTCCCAATACCAAACAGAAGCAGGAGCAGTATCAGGATCTGATGATCAGGACGTTTTACTTATCCACGGCAAAAGCCAAGGATATGCTCGTCCTCCTAAAAGGCATGCTCGACTCCAAACGGCTGCATGCCAACGAACAGCTGAATGCCATTGTCATTCGTGATCAGCCGGAAAAACTGGAATTGGCCGAAAAGATCATTTTAGCGAATGATCGACAAGAACCTGAGGTGCTGTTTGATCTCGAGGTCTTGGAAGTCAATCGGACCAAGAATCAGACCTATGGATTGAATTATCCAAAGCAGGCCGGTGTGGGACTCATCCCCCCCGGATTTACGGGCGCGCTGACGGCCGATCCCATTCAATTGACCTACCGCCAACTGACTAGTCTGGGACCGGACAGCTATATGTTCCGGCTTCCGACGAGCGTGCTGCTCGATTTCTTCAAGCAAGAATCCGACGCGAAGACTCTGGCGGCTCCCAAAGTGCGCGTCATGAACAACAAGAAGGCCGAGATCAATATCGGCGACAAGCAGCCGATCTTGCTGTCCACCACGAACGTCCTTCCGGGGCAGGCAGCAACAGGCGCGATCCCAACGACCTCGACTGTGACCTCGATCGAATTCCGCGACACGGGTGTCAAGCTCACGGTCGAGCCTACCATACGGCTGGGCAATGAATTGTCGCTCAAAATGAAAGTCGAAGTCATTCGCATCGGCGATCAGGTCACGTTGCAGGCTTCTCCTCCCATTCAGCAGTTCCGCTTCGGCAACCGGTCGGCGGAAACGACGCTGAACATGCGGGATGGAGAAACCATCGTGCTCGGCGGGTTGATTCAGGAAGAGGATCGCCGGACGCGCGTGACCATGCCTTGGATCGGGGATTTGCCGCTGATCGGAAATTTATTGAGTTCATTCAAAACCGAGCGTGTGACCACCGAGGTGATTCTTACGATCACGCCGCGTATTTCTCAGACGATGCCTCCTTCCGGGAACAATCAGGCGTTCTGGTCGGGGACCGAATTCACCTATGCGACCAGCCCCTTGTTTTCCAGTGCCGCCCAAACAGGGTCGCCGTATGCGGGCATTGGACAAGCAGGTAAGGCGCTGGTCTCGACGAAAGGCGCCGGAGCGAAAGGGGCGGATGGATCTCTTGCCGGTCGCCCATTGGCGGATGCGGCTATCCCCGGTCCTCTGTTAGCGATACAGCCCGACGAAACGGCTGTTCAATCGGGCAAGGAAATTAAGCTGGCCATTATTGACGCGCGGCTTCGCGCCACGGATGAGCAGGTCTTCAGGCTTGAATACGATCCCAAGGTCTTGCAGTTCAAGCGCCTGAGCGAGGCCGAGATGATCGCGCCGGGTGTGGAAGGAGAACCGGACGGAACGGTTGCGTTTCGCCTGGCGCGACCGTCTCAACGCGCGCCACGATCTGTGGGTGTGATCTTTGTCGCGAAGTCGCCGGGCGTGTCTCCCGTCCGAGTGGAGCTGACCGGTTCGGATGGCGAGCCGCCCGCATCTTCGGAGATCGGGAAGGGTGTCGTGAGGGTTCGGTGAGAGAGGATGGCGTCACGCTCCTGGAACTGCTCGTCACGATGACGATTGTGGTGATCCTGGTGTCGGTGGCCATGCCGCTGAGTAAGGTGTCGACCAAGCGCGCGCAGGAGATCGAACTGCGCCAGCATTTGCGGGCGATTCGAAACGCCATTGATATGTTCAAACTCGAATGGAATCGCGACGGCGAGGTGCTGCTCGGTCCGGTGTGTGTCAAAAATAAATTGACCTGCAAGGACGTGACGAGTCCATACGGATACCCGAAGTCCCTTGATGTCTTGCTCGGTGTGAAGTTGACCGGCGAAGAAGCGACGATCAGAGGAACGACGATCAGACGCTATTTGCGCATGATGCCGCTGGATCCGCTGACCGGCAAGGCGGACTGGATGCTGCGCTGTTACAAAGACAGCCCGAAGCCGTCCAGTTGGTGTGGCGAGGACGTATACGACGTGATGACCCAAAGCGAGGCGGCCGCGCTTGATGGAACGAAGTATCAGGATTGGTAAACGGTTTGGAACCGATGCGCAAGGCTTCACGCTGATTGAGCTCATGATTGTCGTGTCGATCATCGGGATCCTGGCCACCATCGCCATTCCGTCCTATCAGTCCTCCTTGATCAAGGCCCGGGAAACCGTGTTGCGACAGGATCTCTTTACGCTGCGCGAATTGCTCGATCATCACCGTGCGGACAAAGGCAAGTATCCTCCATCCTTGGATGGATTGGTCGCCGCCGGATATCTCAGGACACTTCCGAAAGATCCGTTTACGAATTCAATGAGCACGTGGCAAGAGATCGTCGAACCGACCGAGGGCGGCATTTTCGACGTATACTCCGGGTCAGACCTCGTCGGCACGAACGGGACGGCCTATAACAAATGGTAATTCCGCACGCATACGGTCGGAGTCGCATGCTTGATCTACGGCACCGGATCTCTGTCGTCAAGGCATGGCGACGATTCATCTCCTGGACTGTGATGGGGTTCGGTCTGTTGATGCTGGTGGCGTGCAGCCCACTCGAACCGATGGTCGAGCCGGAAGTCTCCGATCTCCAATTGACGGTTGATACGCTGAAGACCACGATCCGGGATGCCCAACGGACCATGGCCGAGTTGCGCGCCGAACTGGATGCTCGACGGCAGGAATTGGCCGATGCTCAAATTGCTCGGGCACAGTTGGAAGGCCGTGTCCGTGAAGCGGAACGGCGACTTGTCGAAGCCCGTCAGGTGATCGATCTCCAGCGAGAAGAGCTGGCCGGTTCGCGTTCTGAGCGGGAGCGTGTCGCGCGAACCGGAGCGGCCTTGCAAAGCCAGCTGAAACAATTGCAAAAGCAGCTGTCTAAAATCGCCAAGCTGGGACACGAAGGCCGCCCGGGCGTGGCGCCGGCCAACCTGCCGTCTTCGGGACGTCGGACCGTCCCGCCGGTGAAACCCGATGAGTCCGGGATGGTTGAACCGAGCGACCGGGTCGTCGCCGCTCAGGCTGTCCATGTGCCGAAAGAATCTCCGGTCAGAGACATCCAGATTTCGGCGGTCGCGCCGTCGCGCGTCTTAGTAAAGCCCGGCGATACATTGTGGAGTATCGCGCAACGATATCACGTCCCCCTTAATCGGCTGATGATTCTCAATCAACTGTCGGATACTCATATTCAAGTCGGCCAAGCTCTCTGGCTGTCCGAACCGGCCGTGGCGGATGAAGTGGTACACAGCAAATCCGAATAGAGTCTGTTCCTCCAGCGAGCCGAAGGTCTATCTATGGCGGTGTTTGCCTACAGAGTCGCCCGACCGGACGGATCCACCCTCGATGGTCAGATAGAGGGCGAGGACGAATCGCTCATTCGCGCCAAATTGGAATCGCAGGGCCTGCTGGTCTTCAAGCTCCATCGCCGCGGTCTTGGCGTGGCGGCTTCGTCCGGAAAAAAATCCTGGTCATGGGGTGGACTGCCGCTTGGGGAGTTCCTGGTATTCAATCAGGAGTTGCTGGCCCTTATTAAATCAGGATTGCCTGTCTTGCGCGTCTGGGATCTGCTGATCGAACGCGCGGGGCACACCGGATTTCAACAGGCGCTGCGAGTCGTTCGAGAGGACATCCGAGGCGGATCATCGGCATCCGACGCGCTGGCCAAGCACCATGTCTATTTCCCTGAGCTGTACATTGCCACAGTGAAAGCGGGAGAGCAGTCGGGGAACCTTCCGGAAGTGCTCCAGCGATACATCTCCTATTTGAAGCTGATGATCGGCTTGCGCCAAAAGGTGATGAAGGCGCTTTCCTATCCGATCTTTCTCGTCCTGATCGGAGTCGCGGTGATCGCCTTTCTGTTGACCTACGTCATGCCGACCTTTGTCTCGGTCTATGGGGATTCCGCGAAGACCTTGCCCTGGGCCACGCAAGTGCTGCTGAACCTCGTGCAGCATGCCGAGACACAAGTGTTGCCCGTCACGGTGATCCTGGTCGGGTTCTGCTTGGCGGCGCGCGCCTATTATGCTACGCCGGCGGGTCATCTCACGGTCGATCGGCTGCTGCTGCAATTTCCGCTTGTCGGTCCCATCAGTGTGAAGCATAACACCGTGCAATTGACACGCACGCTCGGCACCGTCTTGGCCGGCGGCACGCCTTTGGTGGATGCCTTGCAGATCGCTCGCGGCGCCGTCTCCAATCGGTGGGTAGCTCAGGGAATGGCCGGCGCCGTCAATGAAATTCGTGAGGGGACGACGCTGGCTGCCGCCTTGGATCGGCCACGCGTGCTTCCGAAATTGGCCATCGAGATGTTGTCGGTTGGGGAAGAAACCGGTTCGCTTGATGCCATGTTGCGGGACGTGGCGGAGTTTTATGAAGCCGATCTGGATACCAGACTGACTCAGCTCACCACGTGGATCGAACCGGCCTTGCTGCTTGTCATGGGTTTCTTAGTCGGCGGGATCGTCATCGTCATGTATCTGCCGGTATTTCAAATGGCCGGCACCGTCGGCTAATGGCCGTGAGGTCGATAAGCCGAACATGAAACGCTATACGACAATATCCGGAGTATCTTATGGCACGTAGTGTTGCCAGGCCATCTCTTACGGACGTGTTGGTCAGCCAAGGGTTTGTCTCGAAGCAGGCCGTCGAGGATGCGCTCCGGCGGCTGGGCGGCGTGGCGGCGACCTTGGGACAAACGTTAATGGGGGAGGGACTTCTCTCGGAGGAACAGCTCGCCCGCGCCTTGGCCCTTCAATATGGCCTTCCGTACGATCCGCTAACGGACTTCCGCGTCGATCAACAGTATTACGAGACCATTTCCGTCAAGCTCATGCAGCGATACCCCTTTGTGCCGATTGGCGAACGAGCCGGGGTCCTGACGATTGCCATTCCGGATCCCCAGAATCTCCTGGGGCTCGATGAACTGGAACTGTTGATCGGGAAGCCGCTGGATCGCGTCGTCAGTTCGAAAAGCGCCATCGTCGCTGCCTTGGAACGCAGTGAAGGTTCGAGCCAGGCGCTCCGAGAATTGGAAGCGGAGTATCGCTCGGTCTTGGTCAAGGAAGACGAACGGGGAGAGGAAATTCTCACCGTCGATCATGAAGCGGAGGATCAGAGCCCCGCCGTCAAGCTGTTGGATTCCATTTTACTCAGTGCGATGCAGCGCCGCGCCAGTGATATCCATATTGAAGCCGCCGATCGAGCGACTAAAGTGAAATTCCGGGTGGATGGCATCCTTATTCCGGCGATGGAGCCGCTCGATATCCGCCTGCATGCGCCGTTGGTGTCGCGGCTCAAGGTCATGTCCGAGTTGGATATCGCCGAGCGGCGCGTGCCGCAGGACGGCAGTTTTCGCATGCGGCTGGATCGGAAGACGGTCGATTTCCGTGTCTCCATTCTTCCCAGTGTCTTCGGTGAATCGGTGGTCATCCGAATTCTGGATCGCGAATCCATCACGACCGGCGTCTCGGCTTTGCGTCTGGAACGGCTGGGATTCAATCCGGAGGACCTCAAGCGATTCCGCCGCGCGATCACGCGCCCTTACGGCATGGTGCTGGTGACCGGGCCGACCGGTAGCGGAAAAACGACGACACTCTACGCGGCCATCTCCGAGATGAACACGCTGGACGACAAATTGATCACGATCGAAGATCCGGTCGAGTATCAGCTCTCAGGTGTCGTGCAAATTCCGGTCAATGAAAAGAAAGGCCTCACGTTTGCGCGAGGACTTCGGTCGATTTTGCGCCACGATCCCGACAAGATCATGGTGGGTGAAATCCGGGACTCCGAGACGGCGCAAATCGCAATCCAGTCGGCGCTCACGGGCCATTTGGTCCTCACGACGGTCCACGCCAACAATGTGTTCGACGTGATCGGCCGTTTTGCGTCGATGGGCATCGACGCCTACAATTTTTTGGCGGCGTTGAATTGCGTGCTCGCGCAACGCTTAGTGCGTATCCTCTGTCCCTCCTGTCGGACTCCCATCAAGGTAGACCAAACCCTAATCGAAGAATCGGGATTGGATTATGAGCAGTATCGGGAAACCCCCTTCTACGAAGGGACTGGTTGCCAGAATTGCTTGGGCACCGGCTATCGAGGACGGAAATGCATCACGGAATTCCTGGACCTGACGGACGAAATCAAAGAGATGATTTTGGCTGAGCGGCCCCTCTCTGAAATCCGCTATCGCGCCGTCACCGACGGGATGATTACGCTTCGGCAATCGGCGTTGAAGAAGGTGCTCAATGGCGAGACGTCGTTGCGCGAGATCAACCGGGTCACGTTTAGCGAGGAAGGGTAAGAGAACATGTGGGGATGGGTCGGTAGCCGCCCTCATCGCTGTTTAAAGTTCGGCGCAGACTCCGTGGCCTGGGCCGAGACGGAACGGAACTGGCGCGGGCGCCGGCGACATCGCTGTGTGGTGTCGCTGGTTCCGGACGGCTCCATAAAACCCTCTCCAGCCGATCAAAATTTGTCCGATCTGGCGACGCTGGAAGGCCGCATCCGCGCTCTCGCCGGACCGGCCTTGGACCTGCGCATCGGCAGCCGGGTTCTGCTGTCCGAGATTCCACGTCCGATCGTGTTGCTCCTGCCAGATGCGGCCGTCCGCGCTGTCGTGCTTCATCTCGATCAGCTTCCCTCGCGCCGTGAGGAACGAGACGCCCTCATCCGTTGGCGGCTGGGGCAGGAGCAACTCTTCCCGTTGACCGGCGCGAAAGTCGTTTCCCAGGTGTTGAACGGCTCACAGCATGCCGACGGGCCTGCGCAGACGGTTCTGGCCGTCGCGATTCAGGAATCCGTTCTGAATCAGTACGAATCGGTCTGTGAGTCCCTCGGTTTGATCCCTCAAGAAGTCGGCATGACCAGCCTGCACTTGTTCGATCTCTGGCGCAGGGCGTCCGGCGGATCGCAGTGGCTACGCCGCGATTTTCTATGGGCGAATTTGGCGGATAGAGCCTTGACGACGATGGTGTTCCACCATGGGCAGCTCCTCTTTTACCGCTGTAAGCTCCTCGGCGGGGAAGCCACGACGATCACGGCGAAAACCGACATGCTGAAGAAAATTGTCGAGGAGTGCGGCGCCTCCTTGGATGCCTGCCAACAGCGGCATCCCACGGCTATCATCAAGGAAGCGATTGTGTGCGCCGACGGAGACCTCTCTGCCTTACAAGCGCAGATCGAAGCCGACCTCGATTTGTCTGTCGAGCAGTTGGGCTGGCGATCAGTGGAGGCTCTTGGTTGGGCAACAAAAAACAGCCAGCACGGCATGGCATCGTTGGCCGCCATGGCAGGAGTCTCTTAGCATGTCGATGAGGCCTCTTCCCTTCGGCGCGCTCTTCCAGAGACTTGGCCGTCTCTCCATGCCGCAGAGAGGCCGCCGTTGTTTTCAGATCAATTTAAGCAGCCGATATCGGCCGTATGCGGCTCCGGCTCGACTGGCGCTGGTCGGCACTTGTGTCCTTCTGGCGCTGGGAATTCTTTGGGATTGCGGGCAAACGGTGATCGGATATCACGATGCCCGGAACATGCATGCGGAACTTGAACGGCTACGGCAACAGGATCAGCAGTTGCTGGCGGAGGCGAGCCGGGAAGGGATCGATCTGTCTGATGGAGCCTTACGGCAACTGCCCACGGAAGTGGCCTTGGCCAATCAGTTGCTTGAGAAGAGAATGTTTTCCTGGACGAAGTTCTTGACCGGACTGGAACAAGCCATTCCTCCCAGGCTGGCCTTGAGCAGCGTCCGGCTCGATGTCGGCGGCACCAGCGTGCATTTGACCGGAACGGCCATGAGCTTGGAGGATATCACGGCCTTCACGGTCGGACTGCAAGATCACCCGACGTTCAAAGATCCCGTGTTGGCGCAACATCGCGTCGGAACCAATGGTCTCGTCGAATTCGATGTGACGTTGCGCTATCGGCGGGAAGGCGTGTAGCCGCATGACGGAACGTATTGGACAGCTGTTGTACAAGCCGTTTGCGCCGCTGCTACCTTGGCTAGGTTTCGCACTCGGCTTGCTCTTGATATGGATGTGGGTGCATGAGGCCGGCGTGATCGGCGCCGAAACCGATCGAGCGAAACTGGAACAGGAGTGGGTATCGGCTCGGCAGTTGCTGGCGCGGCATCGAGAAGCAAGAAAAGCCAAGAATGACCTCGGCCAAGTGTGGGCGGTGTTGCCTGCCGAGCGGGATTTCGCGCCATTGGCCCTGGGTATTTCTGAAGAAGCCAAGCGAGACCGCGTGACGTTGCCGGCCTTGTCCTACAAAACCGAACCGACGTCCGTTGCGCACACCAGTAAAGGTTTGTTGCAGGGATCCATGACCGGCCGGTACGAAGACCTCCGTCGCTTCATCTACGATCTCGAGACAGCGGAAGAATTGCTCTTTATTGAAGACTTGGAATTGAGCAGATCGACCGGACAACAGGATCAAGGTCTGACGTTCAATATCAAGATCGCTACCTATCTTCGAGCGGAGGCGGTCAAGGCTCCTGCGCAGGAGCCTGCCCCCTAATATGGACGCCAGAAAAAAAACGCTCCTTGCCGGCGTCTTGGGGCTTGTATGGATCGGTCTTGCCT
>CAYNLM010000125.1:0-11758 GCA_964398045.1 uncultured Nitrospira sp.
GCCGTTCTCGCATCTGTTCCGCACGTCTGATGCGATCTTGCAGCGTCGCAATTTTCGGCGAATATTTCTGGCGTAAGGCGTCCGCTGCTTTGTCCCGCTGCTCACGCCCCGTCTGCTGCAACCGCACGCGGAAGTCGCGCTCGGATTCCCCCGGCTTGGACACTTCCTTCGTACTGGGACTCTTGAACAATTCCACTGTTTGCGTGCGGAAGAGCCATCCCCTGAAATCCTTGTTCCAATCCGCGTAGCTCTTGGCCTTCCCGGCGCTCACCGGCAGCGGGAGAAAGTGCGCTCCATCCTCCGCTGCCCGTTCAAGATCCGCAACGGCCAGTTCAGCCGGCGCGGCATGGTCCCAATCCACTGCGACGGCTCCTTCCGTGATAGGCGCCAGCACCGTCACGTCCTGCGTCGTGTCGATACCGCTTTTCGAATCGGTAAAGCGAACCTGCGCCGATCCCAACAACATCGGAGCGTACACCAGTTCACTTCCCTCCGGCTTCGAGCCGCGCAGGGGAACAAAATATTGCGGAACATCGGGAGGCAGGATGGGACGAGAAGAACGGGCGGGGCCCGGTTCAAGGTTCGAGGTTCGAGGTTGTGCATCCGGAGCTGAACTTCGAACATCGAACTTCGAACCGCTGGACCGGACGGGGTCCATGAGCGCCTTGATCTGAGTTCTCGTCAGCGGTCCACGCAAGTAGGATAAGCACCAGCGGGTTTCGAACACGACCGGCTCGTCTTCATGCACGTTGTTCATCAGGAAAATCCTGTTGCCCAATCCGGCAAGCATCTGCTCCATCCGGCCCTTGTCGAACTTCTTTCCGGAACTGGCCGAGGCTCCTTCCAATCCTTCGATCACCCGCGCCTTGTCCCGCTCGGTCTGCAGCCGGCCGATAAACCAGGTGCCGGTGTTGGCCAGACCTTTGTAATCGAGATCGACAGGATTCTGCGTCGCCAACACCACGCCAAGACCAAATGCACGCGCCTGTTTGAGGAGCGTGAGTAACGGGAGTTTGGATGGTGGATTGGAGACCGGCGGAAAGTACCCGAAGATCTCATCCATATACAGGAGCGCGCGCAAGCTGGTCGTTCCCGACTGCGCCCGCATCCAACCCACCATCTGACTCAATAGAAGGGTGACGAAGAACATGCGTTCCGCATCGTTGAGATGCGCGATCGAGAAGATGGCCAGACGGGGCTTTCCGGACGGCGTATAGAGCAGTTGCTGAACGTCCAACGCCTCCCCTTCCAGCCAGGCCTGAAACCCCGGTGCGGCAAGAAGATTGTTCAGCTTCATCGCTAACGCAAAGCGGTCTTTGGATGGGAAAAAGGACTCGATGTCCATCACGCCGATCTTCGAGACGGGCGGCGATTGGATGGCATGGATCAGGCCGGCCAGATCGAGATCGTTCTCTTTCTTCCATGTCTGGTCGAGAATAGTAGAGAGCAAAATATGTTCGCGGCTTTGAATGGGATCCGCCTCGAGGCCGAGTAGGCCAAGCAAGCTGGTCACAGTGGTACTGATCCTCTCCCGCAGCAATTCGGCATCCTCCCGCACATCGGCGGAGGGAGCGGCGAATGACTTCAAAATGGAGACGGGCAAGCCGGCGGTACTCCCCGGCGTATAGATGGCCACCTCGGCCGCATCGCGGAGCCGCTGGATGCGGGCTCCGTCCTGCTGCCATGAGGCCAAGCCTTTCTTCCACAGTTCCGCCTGCTGCGTGGCATAGTCGGCAGGCGAGAGACCTTTCTTTCTGGCATCGTCCTCGTTGATCCACGGCTGAAAGTCCTCGCCCTTGAGACTTGGGAAGGTGAGCATCAGATTTCCAAGGTCTCCCTTGGGATCGATGATGATGGCGGGAATGTTGTCGATCGCGGCTTCTTCGAGGAGCGCGAGGCACAGCCCGGTCTTGCCGCTGCCGGTCATGCCGACGCAGACCGCATGCGTGACAAGATCTTTCGAATCGTAGAGCAGCCAGCCCGGCTTAGCCTGCTTCGACGCAAGATCGTACGGACGGCCGAGGTAAAAGACGCCGAGCTTTTCGAACTCTTCGGCTGAACTTCCACCCGTCTCTTTCGCTGAATCTTTAGACTTCACCGGCTCTTTCTTTTTCGGCGGCATCGCTTACCATTCTTTAAAGATCAAAAAGACCGCTCCTACCATCAAGCCAAACCCGGCCAGGTAATTCCATTTGAGCGGCTCTTTAAGATACAGCACCGAGAAGATGCAAAACACGACGAGGGTAATCACTTCCTGGATGGTTTTCAATTGGGCCGCGGTGAATTCATAGTGCCCGATTCGGTTGGCCGGCACCTGCAGGCAATACTCGAAGAACGCGATGCCCCAGCTGGCGGCAATGGCCATCCAAAGCGGCGAATCTTTGTACTTCAGATGCCCATACCAGGCGAAGGTCATGAAGATGTTGGAGATGGTCAACAGCAGAATTGTATGCATCGTTTCAACTCCGGAAAGAGCGCATGGCTGGTGGTGTGCCGAATATCGCCTGCAGGCCAGAGGAAGGTTCAACGAACATGCTGGATCGGCACTGGAGCGTTGGCTATCGTGCTATCGCCGCCGTTCGGCGCTTATCGCGCCGTGGCGAGGGCCGGGCAGAACGAGCGCTCTGAAGAGCAACCTTGATCAGTGAACTCAGCGCATCGTTCACAGCCTGTTCGGTCGGAAAGGCCGCGGCTACCTCAGGCCTCAGCAGCACGAGATTAGTTCCTGCCCGGTAGGCCTTCAGATACTTGCCTCGCACGCCCGTTCCGAGGTGTTCTCGCCGGTACGCGGGACGCAACTCGTCTTTCCTAGCCTTCTTCATAGATCACCTTCTCACGCTTCGTCATTGGACGTGCACTGATGATTCTTGTTTTGCCGCGACGGTCCGTATGAGCAACGATCAGCAAGCGGTTCGCCCTCGACAAACCGAAGGTCACAAAACGGCGTTCAAGGTCAGAATGATCCGGATCCGAAAACGTGATTGCCAGTGGATCGCCGAACACGGTCGCCGCTTCATGAAAAGAAACCCATGTTTCTTTTTGTTGGCCGAAGCCTTTTTCTCATCCCACTCAAATTCCATCACGCCGATCTTGTGCTATCCCGATCAAGAGGCATGGCGCGCAAGCGTAGTATTCTGGCTTCAGCAAAGCAAGTGACCACACCGGGCGAAGGTCATGGAGATGTTGGAAATGGTGAGGGAGATAAGTTCGTGTGCATGGGCCTCACTCTGGCACGTCATAATGGCTGAGCCATCCTCCCACCTCATTTTGTCTCCAACCAGGAGACGTCAAACCGCCGATGTTGAGCGGATCCAGCTCTCGGATAGCGGCAGGGCGGCCGGTCGCTCGTTTGCCCTGATGGACTTGCCATCAGCACCAAGAAGCCCCAAATGAGTTCTTCGAGAAATCGAGAGCCAGCCTCAAGTTCACTCTCACCTCCAACTCGCCTCCTGCTATGAGTGTGCGTAGCAGAGCCATGAAAGAGCTGATTGCGCAATGTCCGGAGTCTCCAAGCAACTATTTCACAAAGTGCTCTATAAGTAGCTTCTCGATTAGCGCTGGAACGGATGATACCTTCAACTGCCACACGGCCCGACTCCTTCCATTTCTCAATCTCGTTTTCTCCATACTCCCAGGACCAGTACTTCGGCATCAGATATTCTGTCTGAAGAATGATCTTAATATCGCCCTGATGAGTTCCTATCAGCCGCTTCAGAATCCCTAGACCAAGATCTAGACCGCAAACGCGCCACAAGAACCATTCCAGCTCACGCGGGTCATTGTCTGCCGCGATTTCGCCGTCACGGTTAGGCCGATGTCGATAACGACCTTATTCTAAGAAAGTTGCTGCTCCGCCCGGCGACGGACACTTTCCACCACTTGACGTGCTTGCTCCCGATTCAGCGGCTCGGTCACGATTGCCCAACGCATCGATCCCTTCGCGCAGCGGCGGGCTCGGCACATGATGTTGGAGTAAGAGTTCGATGAGAACCTGCAGGTCATGAGTCTTGCGGACTTCGACACGGTGCTTGGCCAATATGGCCTTGAGGCACTTTTCGACGGCTTGTTGGGCGTGGAATCCGACAATCTCGTCGTCTATTTCCGAGTCGTCCGACAGCTTGCGGAACGCCCTGATATCACGATCGGCCAAAGCGAGAAAGCGGCGCGCGAGTTCCTCAGGCCGCTTCATAGAGGATTCTGCCCTCCTTGAGGGCCCAGTACAGGGCCGTCCCCGGCAAATGCCCCCAATCGGAAACTTCCCCTTCTGAAAAGACGAGAACATCCACAGGAAGCCCGATCGATCCGATCGCTTTCCGCAGGCGGACCATTTCTGCGCGCTTGGACGTCACCTCGCGTTCGATCACAAGCAAGTCCAGAATCGGATTCCGGTGTCGACTTCCCCTCCGCATAGGAGCCGAAGAGAATAACCTTTCTCGGGTTGGCCGCAGCCACCAGCCGTCGAACCGCTGTGTCAATAGCTTCTTGGGCGGTCATCGTGACTCGTTCTCAGCCGAGCAAGCTCGCCCTCGGGCCTATTCGGACACTGGGTGGAATGCGTTGGATGGTAGCACTCCTGAACACCAAAGTCATGCCCGATGCGGATAGATCACCAGTCTCCTCATCTGACCCCTGCACTCGGCGACGAGCAGACAAGGGATAAACGGCGTTGTCGGACGGACATCCGATTCATCTCTTCGCCCCGGTGATTCATCCCTTCTCCACCAGCCCCAATTTGGCCAGGCGCGATCTGATGGCCCCTCTCGTTCGGTTGAATGTGTGCGCCAGACTGCTCACGGATGAACCCTGTGCAAAGAGTTCCCGCAATCGCTCATCTTGCGTCTTATCCCACGGCAAATAAGCATTGGGGTGGCGTGCTCTGATGGCGTCGAAACCCGATGACGGAGGAGTCTCCCGCGTCATCGGTTCGCCGAGCGCGCGAGCCGCGTTCGATGCTTTCGCGCGGCTTTCTGATTGGATCGTCCCACCGCATAGGCGAAGGAATCGCTCACGCCCGGCCGTCATCTCCTCTCCGGTCATCCCGCTGAATAGGCGCGCGGCCTGCTCCGACAGTGCCCGGAACTCGGCATCTTTGGCCGACACGTCCGGGTGCACCTGAAACGCGCGCTCGGTCCAGCCGAGCAGATGCAGACCCGACAGTCGCCTGATGCGCGAAAGCGCGACATAGCCCTGCCCGAATTCAAACACCTCGCGCAAATCCATCACCGCTTCGTCCAAGCTCATGCCCTGGCTTTTATGCACGGTGATCGCCCAGGCCAGCCTCAGCGGCACCTGCGTAATGCGCGCGCGGATGGTTCCCTTCTCCTCCACCGCCCAGTCCATCGGCTCGACTTCAATCCTCCTTCCGCTTCGTGTTCTGACGATCGGATGGTCGTACTGACGATCAAATTCCTCAACCACGCCGAGCGTCCCATTCACGAACCCCGCCTTCGGATTATTCTTCGTGAACATCACCGCCGCGCCGGCTTTCAGACAAAGCGTCTCGGGCGACAGGCATCCCTTTTTCAGCGCAGCGACAAGTGCGTCAGGGCCTTGCGACGACATGGGATAGACGCGCGGCTTGCCGGGAAGCTGAGCGAGGACGGCGTCATTCACCCGGTCCACATCGATATTGTGCGAAAAGAGTTTCGGCGCGGCCTTCGGCGCATCGTGCTGCTGGACGGTTCTGCTGGTCAGCCGGCGCACATGATCCGAGCCGAACGCATTGCGCCGGATCGCCGAGAGCAAAGCCAGAAACTCGCCGTCGTCCTGCCGGTGCTGTTCGGTGAGATAGCAGACCGTCAGGTTGGCCTCTTTCCACGCAGGAGAGTCATAGGCGAAACGGGCCGATGCCTCTTCCGTGAACAGAACCGGCGAGTCGTGTCCGATTTCTGGTTTGACAATCGGCGGCAATTGGAAAAAGTCGCCGACCAGGACCACTTGCATGCCGCCGAACGGCTCCGACTGCTCTTTGATCTCGCGACACACGGCATCGACCATGGAGAGGGTCTCGGCAGCCAGCATGGAGACTTCGTCGATGATCAGCACCTTGGCGCGCCGGACGCGCTTGGCGATCGGCTTGCTCAATGCGATGGCCAGAAGATCGGATCGGCCCAATGTCGTTTTAATGCCGATGCCGCTCCACGAGTGAATCGTCATCCCGCCGATGTGCGTCGCGGCGATGCCCGTTGAGGCTGTGATGGCCGGCTCGATCCCTCGCGCGCGCAAATAGGCGACATACTCGTTGATCGTGTGCGTCTTGCCGGACCCCGGCTCGCCGGTCACGAACACGTTGGAGCCCGTCTTCAAGATGGAGAGCGCCTCAGACTGAGTCATCGACGGCTGGTCCGAGTTGTCCTGAACGTGTTTCTAGGAGCCTGAGCACGCATTTTCATGATGGGTCGTGACGACAGCGCCACGTCGAACGCCTCACCGATAAGCTACAGGCGCCGCAAGCAACCCTTAGCTTCATCGGCTGGTTAGGCACCCTTTTGATTCTGCTGCGAGTCAGCCGAAGAGTTCCGCTTGGCGTTCCGCAGCGGACTTCAACTCTGGCCAGCGCTCAACAAACGGCGCCGCCGAAATGCGGCCCAGTTCGCTCGGCTCAATCTTGTTGAGCCCACCGCCATAGACTCGTCCCTCGCCGCGCAGCTCGTGGCCGGTGACAGAGCGCAACAGCTCGTGGATCGCTGCGCCACACTCCGGCTGTAGACGTAGTTTGGCAGCGAGGCTACCCTGTGGATATAACATGAGGTACAGATTCGTTCCGATGGCGGCTGAGCGGTTCCAGATGAAGCGAAACGGTTGCTTGTCCTCGGTGCCCCGACCCATGTATGTGCAAAGGAAGGGCGCAGGCAATCGTTGCTCTTGCTTGTACCATGGCGCGCGCTTTCCGACGAGATAACCGTCTTTGATCCCCAGCGCCTCGGCGGTTTGCAGGTAGGCCCAAAGGGCCGGGTACTTGGCCTCAACCACATGCTCCGGCAGCCCGCAGTCGATGACACAGAGCTGTAGATCGATCAGCGGGTAGCCATCCTCGTCGGTATCGATGATCGTCGCCTTAAGATGGCGTGGGCTAGGGAGGATGGGTCGCAGGAATTTCTTCGGTAGGCCGCGCCGGATCGCGTCGGGGCGTTCAAGGACAAAGAACTTGTTGCTGCCAGTGGCGATGCCGCGCTGGATTCGGAACAAGTCTCCGAGCGTCGGTCCTTCGCCGTTTGTGGATGTGCGACGGTCGTTCCTGGCATGCTCGGGGTACGCAGTCCACTTGCGTGAGTCGCGCAGTCGGTCGAGCGTGACAGCTTCGCGGGCGAGCGGCTCAGCCATCGTGCCCCCGAAGGTAAACTCCACAGTATGTCCGCGTGGCGGAGGCGCCTTGTGGAATACCAAGACGACGGATGAGACCAAGGCATCGCCGAACTGAACATCTTCGGCGTCGAAACGATGAACGCGGACGAGCTCCACGCGATCCGTGAGGAAACGTTTGAGCGCTGCTCCGTAGTTCACGTCCATAAACTCCGACGGGATGAGCCATGCCGCGAAGCCGCCCTCCTCCATCCACGCCGTGGCGAGGAGAAGGAAATAGACGTACAAGCCCGCAAGCCCGTTGACTTCAACTCCGGTCATCTTGAAGGTGAGGCGTTGCAGGCGTTCCTTGTCCTCGCGCTCCAGGTGATGGTGCCGGACATAGGGCGGGTTGGCAAGGATCAGGTTAGGCGCGACCGGGCGGCTGCTACTTGCAACGATACGGGTAAAGTCGCCCCGCACCACATCAAGACCCGCCTTCGCCCACAGGTCGCTGGCGGCCTCGCAGAAGTCAGGATCGAGCTCGACGCCAACAGCGCTCTCGATCCGCTCCGGGCCGAAGACGGCGAGCGCGGCGCTGTAGAAGCTGCCGGTGCCGATAGCGGGATCGGCGAAACGGACTACCCGAAGACTGCGGCCCGCAACCGACTGGACATAGCGGGCGATCTCCACGGCGAGGGCGTTGGGAGTCGCGAATTGACCGAGGCGGTTCCTTTCGGCGGGCAACTTTCTTGTGTCGAGCGCCGCCTGAATAACCTGTCGTCGGGCTTCAATCGTATTTTCGTGTCGCGTAATCATTGGTGCTATAGCCCGAGTTTATCGAGGTCGTCGATCCGGTGCTCCCACACCCAGTCGAGCCCCTCGGCCGCTTCGTAGCCCAGGTAGTCGCTGCCAAAGTATCCGCAGAGAAACAGCACGAACGCCACGGTCGCGCCGTAAGCCGCCTGCAACTGATGAATCTTGGTCGCCTCCTCCTTGCGGCGCTTGTTTGTGTTCGTGAAATCGCCTGCCGACTTGGCTTCGATGAGAATCGGGAGCCGATCCTTGCGGGGCTTTCTGGGCTGAATCACCACGTCAACCGGAATGTTCACCTTGAGCGCTCTCCCGACAGGGAGATTCATCCGAAACGAGTAGGTGCCGGGCACCATGTCTTTCAGCGGTTTCCCAGCCGGATGCGCCTGCTTGCGGTAGCCTCGGCTGTCCAAGTACTGACCGATCAGTGCGAGCTGCCGTTGCTCTTGGGCGTTGCGGACGATCGGGTTCGCCACCGCGCTGCATAGGCGATCGGCAACGATCGTGGATGCCCGTTCACGTTCCTGGTCGTTGGGGTTCTGACTCCCGGTGAGCCACGGGAAGATGTCGCGGTCCAACAGTTTCGCCAAGATGCGGCACAGGGCTTTCAACTCAGTGTCGAGATCTGCAGCCGGCTTTCGTGCGGGGAGTTTCCCCTCTTCCATCCGGCTGACAAGGTTCTTGTTCGCTTTGGCAAGCCCGATCAAACGGTCTACCGCCAAGGGCGGAGCCGTGCACATGCGGAGCGTTGGCAACGCTCCGGGGTTACTTTGCAGGGTCGCTGCATCGAGGTTTCGGAGGTCGTTTGTGGCAAGAAGTGCTGCCTTAACGTGCTCTGTTGTCTTGATTCGCGTCGATCGAAACGCCTCGGGAGCGAACTTCATGAACCACTCGTTGAACTGGTCAACCGAGGCGGCAATGTCGGCCTTCCAGAGATGCGGCTTGTCCGCGTTGATCCGTCTCGGCTTCATGAGACCGTTGCCCTCATCGCTGCAGCGTTCCCAAATGTTGCGGCCACTGTCCTTGGGCGCCTATCCATTGAGCCTACTGACCGGTATAGCGTGTCCAAACGCATCGTGTGCTGCGGCCGGATTCTTGCTCCGGTTCAATCGCTTGTCAACGCGTTCCATAACACCGCAAGGGCGTGTTCTATAGACTGGCACCGTTCCGTTCTCGCTGCGTTCGCATGATCGATTACACCGCTTCCAATAGAGCACGAGGATTCTTGTGTGCAATCGCAAGGAGCATTCGAGCAGGACCCGATGGGACACGCCGCTCCTGCTCCCACTCCTGCAAGGTCCGCACGGACACTCCGAGCAGTCGCGCAAACTCGGCTTGTGAAAGACCGACCCGCGCACGCGTCTCAGCGACAGGCGGATAATTCACGATGCGCCCCACCTTTCCTCTCTTAATCTGGCGGATCCCTTCAAGGATTTCGGCTCCAATGTCTCGGGATCGTCTTTTATTCATGCTCGATCTCCTTTCGAATCTTGCGGAGAACATGACTCGGAATCGATTCGGCCACGTTCTTGGGATACAGCGTCAGCATCCAAATCACGCCTTGATGGCGACGCAGATAGTAGATCACGCGCAATCCACCTCGTTTCCCGCGACCGGACAACGCCCATCGCAATTTCCGCACTCCGCCCGTTCCAGGGATGATGGCTCCTGCCTCCGGATCATCACGCAGCGCCGCTTACAGCTTCCCATATTCTTCATCCGATAAGTACGTTGTGACGAGTCTGGTAAAGAGCTGGGTTTCGACGAAAGTGAGCACGGCCGATTATACGTCAGAGACGTATGCCTGTCTAGCGCGGAGGAAGGCGCATAGGGTCTCGGTTGGATATGGATGCAGATGGGTGGATGGAATGGGCGCTGAGGATCAGCACGCCTCCAATATGGCTCATCGTGCGATGGGCCGGTGGTCGGCCTCCCCTCCACTGCGCGCGGCATTCTCACCCACCCAACCCCGGCGCGCCGAGACGCGCCTGTTCCCGAGCGAGCACAAAGGGGAAGCCGATCACTGGCTCCACTGCCACTCTGCGTTCTTCAGCCCAGCCCCGCCTCTCTCAGTACCTGCCCCGTGTACGACCGCTTCGACTTCGCAATCTCCTTTGGCGGCCCCTCCGCCACGATGTCGCCGCCGCGATCGCCGCCTTCCGGTCCCAGATCGATGATCCAGTCGGCGTTCTTGATCACGTCCAGATTGTGCTCGATGACCAGCACGGTGTTTCCCGTTTCGACGAGCCGGTCCAGCACATCGAGCAACCGCTGCACGTCGGCGAAATGCAGGCCGGTCGTGGGCTCGTCCAGGATGTACATCGTCCGTCCGGTCGCCCGCTTGGAGAGTTCCCGCGAGAGCTTCACCCGCTGGGCTTCGCCGCCTGAGAGTGTCGTGGCAGACTGGCCCAGCTTCACATAATGCAAACCGACATCGTGCAAGGTCTGGAGTTTTGTCTTGATCAACGGAATGTGCTCGAAGAATTCCAGGGCATCATCCACCGTCATATTGAGCACGTCGGCGATGCTCTTGCCCTTGTGGAGAATTTCGAGCGTCTCCCGGTTATAGCGTTGCCCCTTGCAGACTTCGCAGGTCACATACACGTCCGGCAGAAAATGCATCTCGATCTTGATGAGGCCGTCGCCCTGACAGGCTTCGCAGCGGCCGCCTTTGACATTGAAGCTGTATCGGCCCGGCTTGTAGCCCCGCACGCGGGATTCAGGAAGATTCGAATACAGGTCGCGAATATAACCGAACAGTCCCGTATAGGTCGCAGGATTCGAGCGCGGCGTGCGGCCGATCGGCGATTGATCGATGTCGATCACCTTGTCGAGCGCATCCACGCCCTTCAATTCTTTGCAGCCGTCGATCTTCGGTCGCTTGTGATACAGGAGTTGCGAGAGCGAATGGAACAGGACCTCCAGCACGAGGGTGCTTTTGCCTGAGCCTGAGACACCGGTGACGCAGGTCAGTAGGCCCAATGGAATTCTGGCGGTGATGTTTTTAAGATTGTGCTTCTGCGCGCCGACGACCGACAAAAACCCCCTGGCTTTGCGCTGCCGCTTCGGCACTGCAACGTTTTGCACGCCGCGCAAGTATTGCCCGGTCAACGAATTGGGATCGCCCATCACCTCTTGCGGCGTGCCTTGCGCAATGACATGCCCGCCCTGAGAGCCGGCGCCGGGCCCCATGTCGAGAATGTAATCGGCCGCCTGCATCGTCTCCGCATCATGCTCCACCACAACCACCGTATTGCCGAGGTCGCGCAGGCGCAGCAGTGTCTGGAGCAGACGGCGGTTGTCCCGTTGATGGAGCCCGATCGACGGCTCGTCAAGAATATAGAGGACGCCCACGAGGCCTGAGCCGATCTGTGTGGCTAGTCTGATCCGCTGCCCTTCGCCGCCGGAGAGGGTGGCCGCCGCGCGATCCAGCGTCAGGTAGTCGAGCCCGACATTGACAAGAAATCCCAGCCGCTCGCGAATCTCTTTCATGATCCGATGCGCGATGACCAGTTCCCGATCGGTGAATTTGAGCGACAGGAAAAAATCGGCGGCGGCGCGCACGGACAGGCGCGTGACCTCCGCGATCGACTTCCCGGCAATCTTGACTGAGAGACTTTCAGGCCTCAGCCTCGCGCCGTGGCAGACTTCGCAAGGCTCCAGC
>CAYNLM010000126.1:0-11726 GCA_964398045.1 uncultured Nitrospira sp.
GTGACCGAGGAGACGCAGAAAGAAATCGAGCCGATGATCCACAAGCAGGACCACTGAGCGCAGAGTCGTTAGGAAGCGACGCACCACATTCGTCAGGAACGATAAGCTGTCCACCAATCGTCCGACCGCATGCTGAATTTGTTGTGGTTCCTCCTCGGCAGTTACGCGGTCGGCATTCTTCTTCCACTCTGTCTCCCGCGACAGACGCAGGGTCTCGCTGCGAGCCTCTGCACCATTGTGGCAACCTGCTTTGGAATCGCCCTGGGATTTCTCGGCCTCACGGCTCCTGAACCGGTCACGGTTTCAATCGCATCGACGATCCCTCTTCTGACATTCGCCGTCAGGCTCGATCCCCTCGCCGCATTCTTCGTCCTGACCATTTCCCTCGCGGGCGTCGCTACATCGATCTATGCCATCGGATATCTCCGGCATTTTCACGAGCGCGCGTCGGTAGCTGCGCTGGGAGCCCTCTGTAATGCGTTCCTTCTCTCGATGACACTCGTCGTCCTCGCAGACAACGGGTTTTTCTTTCTCATCGTGTGGGAACTGATGTCGCTGGTCTCCTACTTCCTCGTGGTGACGGAGCACGAGAAGGCCGACGTGCGCTATGCGGGATTTTTCTACTTAATCATGACGCATGTGGGAACTGCGTTCATCATCCTGACCTTTTTGATTCTCTTCCAAGAGGGGGGGTCGTTCTCGTTCGAGATCTTCCGGCATCCAGAGCAGCCCTTGCCGGAAGGCATGAGAACCTTGGTATTTCTGATGGCCCTGATCGGCTTCGGCACCAAAGCAGGCATTGTGCCGCTCCATGTCTGGTTGCCCTATGCCCATCCAGCCGCACCGTCCCATATCTCAGCGCTTATGTCGGGCGTCATGATCAAGACCGCGATCTACGCATTGATCCGGGTGTACTTTGATTTCCTCGGAGGCCAGTTCCCTTGGTGGTGGGGGTTTCTCGTGCTCGTCATCGGAGCGGTCTCAGCGTTGTTGGGGGTGATGTATGCCCTGATGGAACATGACCTCAAGAGCTTGCTGGCGTTTCACAGCGTGGAGAACATTGGCATCATTCTGTTGGGCATCGGAGCCGGCATGATCTTTCAGACCTACGAACTGAAGGAGTTCGCTGCCCTTGGACTGCTGGCCGGGCTCTATCATACGATCAATCACGCGATGTTCAAAGCGCTGCTGTTCTTAGGTGCTGGCTCGCTGCTCTACGCCACGCACACGCGCAACATGGAGGAGTATGGCGGACTGCTCCGACGCATGCCTTGGACCGGGGCCTTCTTTTTGATCGGAGCCGTTTCAATTTCCGCTCTGCCTCCCACCAATGGATTTGTCAGCGAGTGGCTGGTCTTCCAAAGCCTCTTTCTCAGCTTTCAGCTCCCGACTGTGCTCCTGAAACTGATGCTTCCGATTGCCGCGGCGATGCTGGCCCTCACCGGCGTGCTGGCCCTGGCCTGCTTCGCAAAAGCGTTCGGGATTTCATTTCTCGCGTTGCCACGAAGCCCGCACGCACGCCACGCCGAGGAGGTTCCATTTTCTATGCGCCTTGGGATGGCCCTGCTGGCCATCGTCTGTGTCGCGCTGGGCGTCGCACCGATGGTGGTGGTACCGCTGTTGAACCGGGTTGCCGCGCCCTTTGCAGGGGTGTCGATCGAGGACAAAGTGCTGGCGCTGGATGGGTGGGCCCTCGCACCGGTGAATGTCGAATTCTCCAGCCTCTCGACGCCGGTACTGGCGCTGATGGTGGTGGCGCTGGCAATGCTCGGGCTCGGGCTTGTAGTGGCGTTCGGTGGTCATGCGAAGAAGCGCTATTCCAAGACCTGGGGCTGCGGGATCAATCTGTCGCCACGGACGGAGTACACGGCCACGGGGTTCGTCCAGCCCATCCAGCGAGTGTTCAGCACCATTTACCAGCCGACGGTCAAGCTAGAGACGGAGTTTCTCGAAGAGTCACGCTACTTCGCCAAACGGCGACGCTTCGAGTTTCACATTGAACCGATCTTTCAGAAGTATCTCTACGATCCCGTGGTCGCATTCTTCACAACCATGGCTGACCGCCTGAGGGTGATCCAGGCGGGGAGCCTGCACCTGTACTTGACGTATATCTTCGTCACGTTGGTCGTCTTGCTGTTGATCGCGGTGTAAGTCGATGTTGCAAGCTATCGTTCTCGTTGTAGCCCAAACGATGGTTTTACTGGCCGTCTCGCCATTCATTGTGGGACTGATCAGGAAGGTGAAGGCGCGGCTTCAGGTAAGGCGGGGCGCAAGCGTCTTCCAGCCGTATGCAGATCTGGCCAAATTGTTTCGGAAACAGCCGGTGGTCTCGACCACCACCTCGTGGATCTTCACTGCGACACCCTACATTCTGTTCGCCTCGACGCTGGCGGCGGGACTGCTCGTGCCGGTGTTTGCGTCCAAGACGCCTCTGACTTTCGCCGGCAATATCATCGCGCTCGTGTACCTGCTAGCGTTGGGCACGTTCTTTCTGATCCTCGCAGGACTCGACGCCGGGTCGGCCTTCGGCGGCATGGGAAGCAGTCGTGAGGCCATCGTGGCGTCGCTCACCGAACCGGCCACGATCATGGCCATCTTTGCGATCGCCCTGACGGCCGGCTCGACCAACCTCAGTACGATCGTCCACAAGACGGCCTTGCTGGACGGCATTGTCACCGATCCCTCGCCCCATCTTATGGCTCTCGCCGCACTCTTCATCGTGGCGATCGCCGAAACGGGGCGAGTGCCGGTGGACAACCCGGCCACGCACCTCGAACTCACGATGATTCACGAGGCAATGATCTTGGAATATTCAGGACGCTATCTGGCGCTGGTCGAATGGGCAGCTGGACTCAAGTTGCTGGTGTTCCTGACCCTGATCGCGAACATCTTCGCACCGTGGGGGATCGCGACAAGCCTGGAGCCGGGCGCGCTCGGCCTAGGCGTCTTTGTCTATCTGGTGAAAGTCTCAGCGCTCGCTGTCCTGATCGGCGTCATTGAATCAATGTTCGCTAAACTGCGCTTGTTCAGGGTAACGGACTTGCTGGGCGTCGCCTTTATTCTGGCGTTGTTGGGACTCGTCTTCTTTTACGTCTTGCGAGGATAACGTGCCGTTTTTGTCCCAGCAGATCGGCTCCCAGATGGTGGATCTCGGTTCGGCGCTGTTGCTGCTGACCTGTTTTGCCATTGTGGCGCAACGGCGTCTCTCCGCCTGTGTCGATCTCTTCGCCGTGCAGTCGGTCTTTCTGGCCCTGACAGCCGCTCTCGTCGCGTTCCTCACAGGGATTCATCACATTTACATCGCCGCCGCGCTCACCATAGTCATCAAGGTCGTGGTCATCCCTCGGATTCTGAAGCAGGTGATTGAGCGGCTGAATGTGACACGCGAGCTGGTGATGAATGTGAACATCCCGGCTGGCCTCATGATCTGCGGCGGATTGGTGATACTGGCGTTCTTCATCACCCAGCCCATCATCCCCCTGGGGTTCCTGCTGACGCGCGATTCGCTCGCGATCGCACTGGCGATCATCCTGATCGGATTTTTCACGATGATTGCGCGCAAGAAGGCGGTGACGCAGGTGATCGGCTTCCTGGTCATGGAAAACGGCTTGTTCCTAGGGGCGACGGCAGCGGCGTATGGGATGCCGCTGATCGTGGAGTTAGGTGTCTTCTTTGATGTGTTGGTGGGGGCTCTGATCATCGGCATCTATACACACCGGCTGCAGGACGCCTTTGACAGCGTGGATACGAGCAAGCTCACCATCCTGAAGGAATGACACGAGATGGCTTGGCCGCTTCTATTGCTGGTCGCCGCTCCGCTTGTCGGAGGTTTCGGCAGTCTCCTCGTCAGGCAGCGGCGAGCCGTGGAGGTCCTGCAGTGCGGATTAGCCGGGACGATGCTGGCGTCTGCCGCGCTCGTGGCGGAGCGGGTGATCGCCGCCGGACACGTCTCTGCGGGCAGCTTCTTCCAGGCAGACGCACTGAGCGCATGGCTCGATTTGATCATCGGCGGCGTGGGGAGTACCGGGACGCTCTATGCTGTGGGGTACGTGGGCGAAGAACTGGACCGCGGGCATCTGTTATTGAAACGCTATCGCCAGTTTTTCTGTCTGTTTGACCTGTACCTCGGCGCCATGCTCCTGGCCGTGAATCTCGAAAACATCGCGATCATGTGGATCGCCATCGAAGGCTCCACGCTTTCGGCTGCGTTATTGATCGGGTTCGACCGGAGTAAGGCGGCGCTGGAAGCCGGTTGGAAATACGTCATTCTCAGCTCAGTCGGCATTGCGCTCGCATTGTTCGGCACCATCCTCGTGTATTACTCGTCGGAGCATGTCTTGGGCGTTTCGAGTGAAGCGTTGCGCTGGTCCGAACTCTATCGCGTAGCTGAGGGATTGGATCCTGGCGCAATCAAGGTGGCCTTCATTTTTGCGTTGATCGGCTATGGGACGAAAGCGGGCCTCGCGCCAATGCACACCTGGCTGCCTGATGCGCATGCCGAAGCCCCGACACCGGTGAGTGCGATGCTGTCGGCCAACATGCTCACGCTCGCCGTCTACGCGATCCTGCGATTCAAAGCGGTGACGGATCGAACCGTCGGGCCAGAATTTGCCGGCAACCTGATCATCGGATTGGCATTGTTATCGCTCGCCATCTCGGCGACCTTCTTTCTGGTCCAGCGAGACTACAAACGGCTGTTCGCTTACTCCAGCATTGAGCACATCGGGATCGCGCTGCTGGGCTTTGGCATCGGCGGCCTCGGGGTCTTTGCGGGGGCGTGGCATCTGATGAATCATGCGTTTGCCAAATCCACGGCCTTCTATGGCGCCGGTCTGGTCTTTCTTCGGCACAACCACAAACAGCTCGACCGCGTGATGGGGCTATTAGGCCAGATGCCGGTCGCAGGGACCGCCATCCTCGTCGCTGGTGTTGCATTGGCCGGCATGCCGCCCTTCGGACTCTTTACCAGCGAAGTGCTGATTGCCGTTGGGGCCTACGCTACCAGGCCTGAAGTGGCCTACGGCTTTCTGGCTCTCCTTGCGCTGGCCTTTGCGACCTTGCTCTACCAGGTGTTGCGGATGGTGCTCGGAGCGCCGGGTGAGGCAGGCATCGCATTGAGCAGACAATGCCGTTTCTTTACGAGCGCTGCCGTGGGGATCAACATCGCTGTGTTGGGAACCGTCGGCCTTCGCGTTCCACCGGGCCTGGAGACCTTGCTGGCGTCCGTCGTGCAGATCTTCAGCGTCGGGATGGAGGCGCCCTAATGCAGACGATCATTGCGCCGGTGGCGGTCTTTCTCGGCGCACCGCTGCTCGCAGCGTTTTTCAGTTTGGCGATTAGGCACGTCCGTGTGTTGCACGGGTTGAATCTCACCACGATGACTGCTCTGGTCGTGTCTGAGATCGCCCTCATCCAGCAGGTGCTGGCTCATGGACCCTTGACCGCGCTCTGGGGGCTGGTCTATCTCGATGCGCTCTCCGCCTTCATCCTGTTCATCGTGACGGTCATCGGATTCTCCTGCTCGTTGTACACGTGGGCCTATCTCGATGATTACGTGGCTCGGGGCGTGATTGCGCCGAGGCGCCTGAGTCGGTTTTTCTTCCTGTTTCATGTCTTTCTGTTCGCCATGATCGTGGCAACGATGGCGAACAACCTGGGCGTATTATGGGTGGCCATCGAAGGGACGACGCTTGCCACGACGTTCCTGATTGCATTCTTTCGCAAACGTGAAGGGCTGGAAGCGGGATGGAAATACCTGATTCTCTGCTCAGTCGGTATCGCGTTGGCCCTGTTCGGCACGGTGTTGACCTATTATTCATCGGTCCGCGTCTTTGGAGATGAGAGCACGGCATTGAACGTGACCAAACTCCTTGAAGTGGCCGGTCAACTGGATCCGCATGTGCTCAAGCTCGCGTTCATCTTTCTCTTCGTCGGCTACGGGACCAAGATCGGGCTGGTGCCCATGCATAGTTGGGTGCCGGAGGCCTATAGCGAGGCGCCGGCGCCGGTCACGGCGATGTTGGCCGGCGTATTGGAAACCGTCGCCGTGTATGCCGTGCTCCGCAGCAAGGCCATCATGGACCAGGCACTCCCGCCCGCCTTCACGGGCAATTTGCTGATGCTGTTCGGGCTGCTCTCGTTCGTGGTGGCCGCACTCTTCATCCTGATCCAACACGACTATAAACGGTTGTTCGCCTACTCCAGTGTGGAACACATGGGACTGGCGATGGTCGGGTTCGGAGTCGGGGGACCGGTGGGAACATTCGGAGGCCTGTTCCATCTGCTCAACCATGCGTTGGCGAAGTCACTGGCGTTTTTCGCGGCAGGGAATGTCCATCGTCGGTTCTTTACCCGTGAGATCGGTGAGGTACGTGGACTGGCGAAAGCCCAACCGGTCACGGCGGTGGCAATCCTCGTCGCCGGGCTGGCCCTGGTGGGCATGCCACCATTCTCAATGTTCGTGAGCGAGGTCCTGGTCGTGTCGGCGCTGGCGACCCAAAATTTTGCCTCGGACACGCTCCACCTGGGCCGTTTTCTGACCATCATCGTAGCCGATGAGGTGCGCAGTCTGTCGATCATGACGGTGTTCCTTCTGTTTGCGGTCACGCTCTTCGGCGGGTTCACCTACCGTCTCACCGCCATGGTGTGGGGGACGCCTCAGGAGAGCGTGAAGCGCGGTGAAGGATGGGACATTGGGCATGTGCCGCTGATCCTCACCAGTCTCGCGTTAGTGGGGCTTGGCATAACGCTCCCCGATCCAATTAGAACGCTCTTAGATCGAGCGGTCAGTGTCCTGCTTGCGAGGTGATGCGATGGTTGACGCGATAACGGGCGCGAAACACTTGAAAGAGGTGTACGGGAACTCCATCGAGGAGATGCCTCCTGTCCACGGCACGCCGCGACTGCGGGTTAAGAAAGAGGATGTGCCGGTGGTGGCGCACTACCTCCACAACCATCCCAGGCTGCGCGGAGCTTTATCACTTCTCTGGGCCGTGGACCATCGGCCGCATGAGGCGCGCTACGAACTTTACTACCTGTTCACACTGGCGGAGCGTAAAGACTGGTTACTGTTTAGCACGGACCTTCGGGGTGATGATCGTCTGTTCGCGTCCATTACTCCCCACATCCACGCAGCCAAGTGGTACGAGCGGGAAATCCGCGACATGTTCGGGCTCATCCCGCAAGGCCATCCAGACCTCCGTCGCTTGGTCCGGCACGAGCATTGGCCCAAGGGGACCCATCCTCTAAAGAAAGATTTTGCCTGGGATCAGGTCTTGGGACGGCAACAGGGAGAGTACCGCTTCCGCCACATTGAAGGTGAGGGCGTATTTGAAGTGCCGGTCGGACCGATCCATGCCGGCATTATCGAACCGGGTCATTTCCGCTTCTCCGTCGCCGGTGAACCCATCATGCAGCTGGAAGTGCGTCACTTTTGGAAACACCGTGGGATAGAAAAGCTTTTCGAGCAGCAACCGCTGCTCACCGCCGTGCCGCTGGCCGAACGCATCTCGGGAGACACCACCATCGGCCACGGTCTCGCCTACTGTCAGGCCGTTGAGACCCTCATACAGAAAGAGGTGCCGCGGCGCGCCTGCTATCTCCGCTCGCTCTTTCTCGAACTCGAACGGCTCCACAATCATCTCGGCGACGTGGGGGCCATTTGTAACGACACGGCCTACGCGCTGGCCCATGCCCACTGCAGCCGGATGAAGGAACGTCTGATGCAGCTGAACGATCGGTTGACCGGATCTCGTTTTCTGCGCGGCGTTCTGTGCGTCGGCGGCGTGACGCGAGATGTTGACATGCAGGCATTCCAGAAGGTGGTGGAAGAGTTGAACGGCATCGAGCAAGACTTTTCGGAGCTGGAGGCGATCATTTTTGCGAATGCATCCCTTACGGACCGCCTGGAAACCACCGGGGTATTGACGGAACGCATCGGCTGGGATCATGGCGTGATCGGCGTCGTCGGACGAGCGTCCGGCATCGATCAGGACGTGCGGCGCGATCGTCCCTTTGCCGCGTACAATGAGTTGCCCGTCAAAGTCCCGCTCTACCGATACGGCGACGTCCGTGCCCGCATGCGCGTGCGCATGGATGAGATCCACGAATCCATCCGGCTCATCAGAGAGATTCACCGCACGATGCCGCTCGGTCCCCTCACCGGCTCTTCGAGTTCCTTGCCCGCTTCAGGGGAATGGGCGTTCTCAGCAGTAGAAGGGTGGCGCGGAGAGATTCTGTATTTCGTCATGGCCGGTGACAACGGCCGGATTCACCGGTGCAAGGTGCGCGATCCGTCGTTTGTGAATTGGCCTGCCATCCAGTGGGCCGTGATCGGGAACATCGTCCCTGATTTTCCGCTGATCAACAAGAGCTTCAATCTCTCGTATGCGGGGAACGACCTGTGAAGAAAGTACGATTTGGTGATTTCGTGATTTGGCGAAGTTTTAGACAGTTCTTCACTTCACCAAATCAACAAATCGTACTTCACCAAATGAGGAAGCCATGTTTCGAATTCTCAAGAAAAGTCTGAAGACCGGCGTGGTGACAGGCCAGCATCCCTCCGCCGAGCAGCCGACGGAAATTCTCAAGCCGGAGGCGCAAGAGAAAGCACAACTATTCAACAAGTCGCTCACCATCCGCGAAGTCGATACCGGCTCCTGCAATGCCTGCGAGATGGAGATGAACGCCTTGACGAATCCTGTCTACGATGTCGAGCGGTTCGGCATTCACATCGCAGCCTCGCCCCGACATGCCGACGCGTTGGTCGTGACCGGGCCTGTCACGGTCAATATGGAACGGGCGTTGAAGGACGTCTATAAACAGACACCGGATCCGAAACTGGTGATCGCACTGGGTGACTGTGCCATCAACTGCGGCGTCTTCAAAGGCAGCTATGCCGTGACAGGACCGGTCGACCGCCACATACCGGTGGATGTCCGCATCCCCGGCTGCCCGCCACGGCCGGCGGACATTCTGGCCGCACTGGCGAAGCTTCGAGAATAGTTGAAAATGTGCTTGCTCAGAGTCCTACACTATTAGCGACACGCGCCCACTACTTGATCGATGGTGGCGAGAGCGATACAGTGCCGGCCAACCGTATGAGACAGAAGGTCGTAAGGTTCGACAATTCATTTGATACACGAGAAGTTCCTTCCTATGGTGTGATGGAAGCCGCGCATTATCTGCGCATTCCCCGTACGACCATCCGCGACTGGGTCTCGGGTCAATCCCTTACCCCCAACCGAAAAGCTTGGATGAGCTGATACACAAACATTCTTCGCCTGTCAGATACGAGCAAGGATTCTTCCTTGAGAGCCGTATTTATCACAGCGTGATACTCGTTGGTGATTTCCGCTAGAAAGTTTCTGACCATGGTCAAGGCTCTAGATGAAACCTTGGCACGAATATCAGCACCTAGTAGATAGGCTCCACCATTCTCGTACGTCACACCACTATCCGCACCAATTACCTCAAATCGGCGAGCCCCATTTCCCAGGGACTCATAATGCTCCAATACGTATACAAGGTCACGCAGGTCTCGGGGAAACTTCCTATCAAGATAAGCGAGGATTTTCAAAACCGCGAAAAGCCAAAGTGGGATGACCGGTAGCGTAAGACCTTGCACTATCTCGGTAAGCACCGCATGTTCAAACACTTCAGCAAATCCTGTCATGCTCATTTCATTACCGGACTTGCGCCACACGAGAACATCGTCTGGGCAGCTCGTGATTCCATACGGAATGAGGTCAATCTCTGCAGTCCGATAATGCAATCGGTGCTCTTGTTCACCACTCCCTTGTGTGAATCCCAACTTGACGAGATCGGCGATCACCGTCTCCCACTCTGCCCACGAAGACAACTTGATCACATGATCGGCATCCCTAGTCTCTCGAACCCCGATCTCTGATGACAGCAAGATGGCCGGCACAAGCGCACCGACGAGCGCAAAGGGTATGCCCTTCTGCTCGAAATAGGCACGGAGCAGTGTGAGCGCTTCCGCTAAATCGCCTTCAATCTTTGGCAATGGATTCTTCCAGGTACTCTTTGTAAATAAGACGAGCGGTTTCGAGGTCGCGGTCCCTACCGTGATGCAACAGCTCGGCATAAACGAGAAGAGGATGCGCGACCGGGGTGCGTTGCTGCTTACCACTCATCTGAAACACACGAGGAGAAAAGCTCTTCAGAATGGTAATGGCCCCCCCAGAGACCGGTAACCACTTGAGACCCTTCAAGGCCTCATCCTGTCGCCAGACTTCGACGAAGAGGGTGAGCGTGTCCCCCTGATAGTGATGAATGAGTTCATCAGCCCCGAATCCCCCCGTTAGACACCATGATATTCCCTGCTCCAACGCATACCGGCGGAATGTCTTGACGACAACATCAAGGTTATTCGTCAGATCTCGATACTCCCCGACAAAGAGCTTTGGACGAAGACGGCTGGCATAGCCTTGCACCCACCGGTCAAGCAATTCCTTGCGGCGGATTAAGCGAAAGCGATCCTTCCCGATCGGCTCGAGATATCCTTGCTCCTTAAGATCCCTCTTCACCCACCCCACCGTGCCCAAGGCAACACCATTAACTTTTGCGAGGTTCCGATACGGAAGGTTGACGGACTCAGGCTCTACGAGCAGGCCAAACAAAAGAGTGAGGCCGCTCGGCTGAAAGAGCCTCGTTGGTTTGTCTTTGTAAGAGACCGGCGGCTTTTTCCCTTCGACGTACAGGTATAACTCCGGCGCACGTTTCAAGAACAGATTCCCTGCTGTATCGATGAAATTGACACCAGCGCTTTTCAGCTGGCCGGCGAGCAGTGGATTGATATAGTCAGCCAGTAACAAGAGCTTCGTTGCCTTCCGCCATCGTTTGTGGCCGGCTTTCGCCCTGATGAGTAGGTGATGAATAGCCTGCGGACGAAGATGAGCCTTCACCTCAAACAGGTAACGGTAGGCCCCGCCCTTTGTTTTGATCGTCACCTCGCCATCCCACTCTCGGTCCCTCGCGCTGACCTCTCGCCGGAGGTTCATGACACGAAGGGGATGGACAGCCTTCAGCCGCTCCAGCGTTGAGACGATGATTTGAGTTTCTTGCCTAATGCCCCTCATAATGATCGGCAATGTATCACGTTCATGAATCGTGAACAACGTGATTTAGTGAACAGATGGCCGCTTGAATCAGCCTGGGCAGCGACTATAATTCGCCATTGAAGCGGGGGGAGGGGGACTGAAAGAGGTCATACAAGCGGCGGCTCGCACTCATGAAGGTGGGCGTGGCGGCATTTATCCTGACATCAGGCCACTTGCAAGGGGAGAAAATGGCACAGATCTTCGTGAAAGCCCTCCCAAGAATCACTAGGTTTCTGCGCAAACACTCGAGACCGTTCATTGCCAAAATAGCCAGAGATGGGTCGGTCTCAATGCTGTTTCAATAACCCCAGCAACCATTCGTGCGGTCAACGTTCTCAATCATCCGAACAAACTCTCCAAATCATTCTGTGATTGCATCCTGCGCGCTTTTCTCCGAGTTTCGGGATCATTCATGTCGGCGAACTGGAAGTGTTCCCCTTTTTTGCGGGCGATAATCAGACGCCAGAAATGCATGCCGTGCGAATCGGCAAAGATCGCCAGACCTTTGGCCTTTGCCCAAGTGTCCGCTCGACCGTCATCGTGTGGTTCAAGGATGTCCACTTCGAAATCTTGTGCTTTCTTACGTACGATGATTACGTCGGGGTA